>CAMBUH010000190.1 GCA_945870985.1 Chitinophaga pinensis | reverse complement strand
CTCTATTTTGGGGTGGAATGGATAGGCCCTTGGGATGGTATTGAATATTTGGGTAGTCAGTGGCTCTATCTGATGATGGTGAATTTTGTAGTAGTAGGATTTATTTACAGTCAAAAAGACAACTATCAATCCGCCATTCGGTCGGTTTTTTCAACCGCTTTAATCTGGGTGTATTTAATATTAGGCCTATGGGCACTCTTTTCTTGGTTGTATGCTTTAAATGCAACCGAAACCCTGGTATGTTTGGTTCGATTGGCAACTGCTATTATTGTTTTACTTAATTTGAGTATCTTATTTTACCAGAGACCTACTGATCTTCGCTATGTTGCAGCCATTGCTGCTTTTTTTCTATTGGTTCAATCAGCCATCTCGCTTCTATACTTTTTTAAAGGAAGTTCTGAGATACCATTTACCGAGTTAGTACTAACCATGCGATTAAATGCAGGCAATAAAAATATTTATGCCGCTTCTATGGTGGTAAAAATTCCATTTGTGCTGATGGGAATTTATTTTTATAAGAACGCTTTTCGGATCTTCTATACCCTTGTATATTTACTAGCAGCTATCACCATTTTTTTACTGAATTCTCGAACTGCACTGGTAGCTATGGGTATGAGTACTGTGGCTTATTTGTTGGTGTCGATTATTGCATTTAGTAAAGAGAAATCTATCCCTTCACTGGCAGCTAGGCTATTACTCGTTACCCTAACATTGGGGATGGCGGTTGTTGGGTCACGCGTGGCAACCAATTATGCGAAATTTAGTTATAATGACGGTTCCATTAATGGCGGGCAATACGGAACGATAGAACAACGGGTTGCTTCGATTGGCAGTGATAATGATGAAAGTACAATAGCACGTTTTCGATTGTGGAACAGCGCCTGGGATTATGCCCAAAAACATCCTTTTATGGGGTGTGGATTTGGAAATTGGAAACTGGCATCCATTCCGTATTCCCGAGAGTTTAATGATGGCTTGATTGTTCCCATTCATGCTCACAACGACTTTTTAGAATACTTTGCTGAGCTGGGATTTCTCGGGGGAATCTTGTACGCTTCGCTGTTTTTGTTTTTTGCAGTGTATGGAATTCGTACCTACCTGCATAATCCTTTATCGGATGAATCGGTGTTTACTATATTTTCTCTGATAGCTGTTGTGGCATTTGCAATAGATAGTTCTCTAAATTTTCCAAAGGAAGAGCCAATTAACCAATTGATGTTAGCTGTTGCGGGAATGGGCGTGCTTTCGGGTTATACGAGTTGGAAAAAGAGCGCGGCAACTGCTGCTGAAAACAAACCCGCTATATCCGGATTACCCCAGTTATATTCTTTCGTGCTTGGCTTTCTCATGATTCCAATTCTGTATATCGGATTTCTCATTTGGCGATCTTCTATATCACAAAATCTATATGTGCAAGAATTGAATGCCGTTACATTAACGGCTCC
This sequence comes from Chitinophaga pinensis, assembly GCA_945870985.1. Classification (GTDB taxonomy): domain Bacteria; phylum Bacteroidota; class Bacteroidia; order Chitinophagales; family Chitinophagaceae; genus Sediminibacterium; species Sediminibacterium pinensis_C. Next base: position 3,210 of record CAMBUH010000190.1, on the reverse strand, counting down.
GGTAGACCAGGTAGTAAATGCATTTCCTTCTATTCCAAATTTGGTATCCAACACCGTTCAACCAATCGAGGGTATGCTGGGTATGTATTTGTGGAAGAACCAACGGGTAGAAGAAGCAGAGAGATTTTTGCGCCGGGGACAAAAAGCCAATCCTTACATGATGTATGTTGAAAATATTCGAGCCAATATGTATTATCAGAAAGAGAAATGGGATAGTGCCGCCTATTTTGCTAAACTGTGTTTGTACGAACGACCGCGAAATCCAACCTATTACCAAACCTTTATGGCCTGTGTGGCTAGAACCTATGATACAGCAACCTTGCGCAAGGGATTTGAACTATACAACAAGTATCATCCTAAAGATGCGTTTTGTTGGAATCTCTATTTAAGCAATATGCTGAATGCCAGTCAGGGTGCAGATGCCAGACTTAAACAAATGGCCGATAGTGCCCTACGTTTATTTCCAGCCGATACCGAAATTCAAAAGAGAAATCAGGATATCAGTACAGCTTTTGCGCAGCGTCGCTGATTGCTTTTAGGCGTTCCGGTTGATACAGTTCAAGTCTTCAAAGGCAATTTCGAGCCGCTTGCTGAAAGATTCTTCTGCTTTGCGCAACCAAACTCGGGGATCGTAGTATTTTTTATTGGGCTTTTCGGCGCCTTCCGGATTGCCTAGTTGCGCCTGCAGGTAAGCTTCGTTTTGCTGATAAAAATGGCGGATTCCATCCCAGAATGCCCATTGCAGGTCGGTATCAATATTCATCTTGATAGCCCCATAACCGATGGCCTCCCGAATCTGATGTTGCGGTGATCCGCTTCCCCCATGGAAAACAAAGTAAACAGGCTTAGGGGCCGTACCGAATTCTTTTTGGATATAGTCCTGACTGTTCTGAAGAATAATGGGACGAAGTTCAACGTTGCCCGGACTATAAACGCCATGAACATTTCCAAAAGCAGCAGCCACTGTAAACAAATTACCAACAGCACTCAATTCTTTGTAAGCATGTGCAACGTGTTGGGGTTGGGTATAGAGTTTATCGTTTTCTACGCCGCTATTATCAACGCCATCTTCTTCCCCACCTGTAACGCCTAATTCAATTTCGATACTCATTCCCAAGGGTGCCATTCTTTTATAGAAGGCAACTGATGTTTCAATATTCTCTTCGAGTGGCTCCTCCGATAAGTCCAACATATGCGAGCTGAACATAGGTTGCCCCTTTTCTTTAAAAAATTGCTCTCCGGCATCTATCAGTCCACTAATCCAGGGTAACCATTTTTTGGCAGCATGGTCGGTATGTAACACAACCGGTACACCATAATGTTGGGCTACATTATGGATATGGAGCGCCCCGGAAATAGCCCCGGAAATATTGGCTTGCAACTGACCATTGGGCATTCCCTTACCGGCAAAAAACTGAGCTCCTCCATTGGAGAATTGTATAATTACAGGAGAATTTACTTTGGCAGCCGATTCCAAAACTGCATTGATGGTGTTAGTGCCAGTAACATTTACAGCAGGTAGTGCAAATTGATTATCCTTTGCATCATTGTATAAGGTTTCGAGTTCTTTGCCGAATAAAACGCCGGCGCGATATTTTCCCATGAGTAAGTTTTTCTGTTGTTAATTAAAACGGCAAGATAAATCATTGATAACAAACGAATGTTAGCTTTGCTTTTACAGGCAAGAGTTGACTATTGTGCCAGACTTTGAATCACATCGTATTTCGTTACAATATGGTGCTCTCCCTTATCATCTTTAGCCAATACCGCCCCATTTTCTTTATTAATTAGTTGTCCCAGCTTTTCCACCGGTGTTTCAAAAGGAACAACCGGGTAAGGCGGTTCAATAACCTGTTGCAATAATTCGTGGCGTATTTCTGGTTTACTGAAAACTTTTTGAAACAAACCGTTTTCACTTACGGCTCCTATAATCACTCCCTCATGCGTTACGGGTATATGTTCGATATTGTATTGTTTCATTAGGTCTACTGCTTCCGAAACCGTGCGGTTGTTTTCGAGGGTAAGTAAATGTTTGTCCCTTCTTCCATTTACAATGTCTTTGAAAGTTTTCACTTCCAAAAATCCTCTTTCCATCATCCACTGGTCATTATAAATTTTTCCAATGTACCGAGTGCCATGGTCATGGAAAATACATACCACTACATCCTCCTTTTTTAACCGGGATTTCAACTGCAGTAGGCCCTGCAAACAGCTGCCGGCACTGTATCCGCAGAACAATCCTTCTTCACGGGCGATTTTGCGGGCCATAATGGCGCCGTCTTTGTCGGTTACCTGTTCAAAATGATTGATGTATTGCATATCGTAATTCTGCGGAACAAAATCTTCCCCAAATCCCTCCGAAATATAAGGATGCACTTCATTCATATCAATTTCTCCTGTGCGAAAATATTTGGTAAGCAAGGATCCATATGCATCAATTGCCCAAATCTGTATATTGGGATTTTTTTCTTTCAAATACATGGCTGTTCCCGTTATCGTTCCTCCGGTTCCGGCAGTGCAAACTAAATGCGTAATCTTCCCCTCGGTTTGTTGCCAGATTTCCGGACCCGTACTCTCATAGTGTGCTTGTCGATTGGCCAGGTTATCGTACTGATTCATGTACATCGAGTTCGGTATTTCCTGCGATAATCTTTTGGCAACGCTGTAATAGCTTTTGGGGTCGGTGGGCAGTACGTTGGTGGCACAAACAATTACTTCTGCCCCCAATGCTTTTAGGATATCTACTTTCTCTTTCGATTGTTTATCAGTGGTAACAAAAATGCAGTGGTATCCTTTTACGCAGGCTGCTAGGGCCAGTCCCATACCGGTATTGCCACTGGTGCCTTCAATAATCGTTCCGCCGGGCTTAAGTTTCCCTTCCTGTTCGGCAACTTCCACCATTTTCAGGGCCATCCGGTCTTTGATGGAATTACCCGGATTAAAATAATCAACTTTGGCTAATACGGTGGCCGGAATATCTTTCGCCACTTTATTCAGCCGAATGAGGGGGGTATTGCCAATAGTTTCCAAGATGTTATTTAGCCACATATACTAACAATTGTTTGTACAAAAGTACTTGTTTCGTAGCTGAACAGGAACAAAAAAGTAGAGAGGGGATTATTTGAGTATTTCTACAGCTATTTTTCCGCAGATATCGTGCTCAACCATTTTACAGGCAAGGTTGATCATATTTTTAAAAGCTTTGCCATG
>CAMBUH010000189.1 GCA_945870985.1 Chitinophaga pinensis | reverse complement strand
CAAATTTTGTTGGCCGTTTTTGAAATGAAATATCGGTCGTGACTCACTAAAATATAACTCCCTTCATACTTATTAAGGGCATCCGCCAGCAGTTCAACGGAATGCATATCCAGGTGATTGGTAGGCTCATCGAGTAATAAAAAGTTGCCCTTACTTACGATAGTTTTCGCCAATGCTACGCGGGCTTTCTCACCTCCGCTTAATACCTTAATTCTTTTCTCTACATCATCTCCACTAAATAAAAAGGAACCCAATAAACTGCGCAATTCTAAGTCATTTTTTTTACTGCCGCAATGATGCAATTCTTCTAAAATGGTATGCTGTAAATTTAAGGCTTCCAGTTGATGCTGCGCATAAAAACTCTCTTCTACGTTGTGCCCCCATTCTCTTTCCCCCTCAAAAGGTTCGGCCCCGGCGATTACCCGCAACAGGGTTGATTTTCCCTTTCCATTCGCCCCAATTAAAGCAATCTTATCGCCCCTTTCAATTTCAGCAGTGGCATCCTTTACAATTTCAATATTCCCAAATCGCTTGGAAATATTTTTCAATTGTACCAAAATTTTACCGGGCACTTTTTCCAGTTGAAAGTTAATGCGCATATCCGGACGCTCCAATTTTACATCCTCAATCTTATCTAGTTTATCCAAACGCTTTTGCACACTTTGAGCCTGTGCTGCCTTGCTGGCTTTCGCCTTAAATCGTTCAATAAATCTTTCCTGTTGACGAATAAAATCTTGTTGATTCTCAAATGCTTTCTGCTGCATTTCTATCCGAATGGCTTTCTCTTCTTGGTACTGGTTATAATCGCCCGTATAAATATGTAGCTGCTGCTGATAGAGTTCTACAATTTTGTTTACCATCCGATTTAGAAAAAACTTATCGTGGCTTACAATAACCACACTGCCTTTATAATGGAGCAAGTATTTCTCTAACCATTCAATAGACGGAAGATCTAAGTGGTTGGTAGGTTCGTCCATCAGCAATACATCCGGTTGTTGTAAAATCATTTTCGCCAACAACACGCGCATCCGCCAGCCTCCGCTGAATTCCTGATAGGGGCGAACCAGATCTGCATTACTAAATCCCAATCCATGAAGCACTTCTTCAGCTTTATGATGAATATTATATCCATCCAGCACATCCATTTCATGCAAAGCATCAGTATATTGAATTAACAGCGCCTCATTTTCTGAATCCTGCTCCAATTCCTTTCCCAAACTTTCTATTGCACGCTCCAGTTCCATAACCCTTTCAAAGGCACTAAGCGCAACCTGGGTGATAGTATCTGCCGTATCAAAACTTAATAAATCTTGGTGCAAATAGCCAATGGTGGTTTCTTTGCTTTTCTCAAGAGAGCCTTTGGAAGGGGTATATTCACCTACCAAAACTTTCAGCAGGGTACTCTTACCCGTTCCGTTATAGCCTACCAGCCCAATCCGCTCACCCGGCTGAATATGCCAGGTAGCATTTTCCACTATTACACGGGCTCCAAATTCAAAAGTTACATTTTGTAATCCAATCAGCATAATTTAGCACTTTTCGCGGCAAAGGTAATCAGTTCGGGCTGCTATCCAATTAACAACATTAATTATGAGAAAGGGTTTGTTCATTTTATTTGTTTTTGCGCTGGCTTCCTGCGGGGAACCTGGCTCCGAAAATATTTCCAACCCTGCCGGAAATTCAATCATTCCAGCTGATTCGGCCGAATTAACCCAGGTATTGGCCTCCCAACTTTTTAGCCAATACCTGCAAATGAAAACCGTATTGCCTGTTTTGCAAGACTCCGTTCAACTTCGGCAACTGTCTAGTGAAATGATTCTACTAACAGACAGTTTACAAACTGCCGCTACTCAATTACCAGAACCAATCCGGGATAGTGTTTCCTCCATTACACAGGCCATCTCCGACGAATTAAGGGGGCTGCAGGCCGAAACCGATACCCATGAAATTAGGATGGCATTTCAGCTAACCGGTTTAGAAATTTTTCAACTGCTCAAATGGGTGGGATATCGCCGGGTAAATGTGTACAAGTTGCGGGACGAAAACTCCCTGTATCGCAGAGGCGCCGAATGGCTGGATATTATCCGAAACAGCCAAAATCCCTATGAAAATAATCCGGGCACCCAACAATATCAGCTGATAGACTCGATAAAAGTACAATAGCAGCTATTTTTTAGTCGGTTTGAATTCAATAATTACTTTGGCATTTTTCTGCTCATTGGAAGCCAAGAAAATCTCATACCGCTTTTTCCCACCGGCTGTTACTACCATTAAAGCAGTATTGGGAGGAATATCCCCTAAATTTTCAGCTACCACTACAATTTCGTGATAGTTTTCGTTTTTATTGCAGTTGATGTGAAAAGTAATGGGGGGTGTAGAATTCAGCCGCTGATTGGCTGTAACCAATTCATTATTGTGATAAACGGTAATGGTGTCGTTGTCGATTGTTCCATTATCATATAAATCTATTCGGATATCTTCCTGATCAGTAATAATGGTTTTAACCAGGGTATTCTCTCTTTCTTGTAGTACTTTAGGAACCGGTACTTTAGGCATTACCTGCTCCGAAATTTTCTTATTCGATTCCGTTGCCAACAAATCTTTAGAGCTGGATTGTGTTTCACGTGGCGTTTGACTAGTAGACTCTGGTACCGATCGGGGCGGGGACACGGTTGCTGGCAATTTAGGCGTTGGATTGGCTGTAATTGCAGAACTGGACCCAGGAACGGGCGTTTTGGGAGATGTAGTGTTATCCTTAGCCGTTGGGGGTTTTACAGGTGTAGATTTAGCCTTTGAAAAATCTTCTCTAACAAATTCCGTTTGCTTTACACGCTCCAGATGAATTTTTCCAGATCCACAATCCGACTTATCCTTGATATTCAATGAAAAAAAGGTTCCATCCAAAAATTCCATCTTTCCTATGGAAGAATAATCGAGATAGCAAGTCATTAAACAAGCATCACTTTGTCCGGCGATTTTTAATTCAACCAGTTTCGTTTCCTTTAGCAGCAAGCTCCGGTTTCCGGGGGTAAAGATGCCGGTCATCTCAGCTTTCCCATAAAATACCGTTGTTTTATATGAATAACTTACTCCCCTAATAGCATTTTTTTGTTGCAGCAATTGGATTTCGAATTTATACTTCACATCTCCGGGCATATCCCCCAATAGCGAGGTAGCGGAGTTGAAATAACCCCTCCAGATACCGGTCATCTCTTGTGCCGGAACCCATACAGAAAAACCCCATAAACATAAAAGGGTAAAAATTAACCTCATTACACAAATCTAATCAGCATCTGGTTAAGGTATGGTTAAAAAGTGGGTAAGTAGTGGCTACCCGCATCCGCTGAGGAAAACGGTATTTCTCCCCCTGATTCGTTACTTTTGCACCGAAAATAAACGCCCAAGGCAGTAGTTATGATTAATATTCAATTTCCCGATGGGGCAGTAAGGCAGTACGAATCGGGAACTTCAGCTTTGGCCATTGCCAAGCAAATCAGTGAAGGATTGGCCAGAAAAGTGCTGGCAGCTAATATTAATGGAGAAGTTTGGGATGCCACCCGACCTATTCTTTCCGATGCCAGCCTACAGTTGCTTACCTGGAATGAAGACGATGGAAAGCAAACTTTCTGGCACTCATCCGCACATCTATTGGCAGAAGCAGTTGAACAAACTTTTCCCGGTGTTAAATTTTGGGTGGGACCAGCCATTGAGAGGGGCTTTTACTATGATATGGATTTGGGCGACCGGAAAATTTCGGAAGAGGATGTGAAAAGTTTGGAAAAGAAAATGAACGAACTGGCCCGCCAATCGAATCCCTTTCTCCGCAAAGAAATCAGCAAAACAGAAGCAGTTCAATATTTTCAGGAGAAAGGAGATGAATATAAACTCGATTTGCTAAGTAACCTGCAGGATGGTTCTATTACGTTTTATTCACAAGGAACTTTTACAGATCTCTGTCGTGGACCCCATATCCCGGATACCGGTTTTATCAAAGCCATACATTTATCAAGCATTGCAGGAGCTTATTGGAAGGGGGATGAAAAAAATAAAATGCTCACTCGTATTTATGGCATCACTTTTCCACAGCAAAAAGAACTGGATGAATACCTGGTAATGATGGAAGAAGCCAAAAAGCGCGACCACCGTAAACTAGGTAAGGAGTTGGGTATTTATACCATGAATGAAGATATTGGTCCCGGTTTGATATTATGGATGCCCAACGGAACAGTAATTATTGAAGAACTGGAAAAATTAGCAAAAGAAACAGAAAACGCTGCCGGATACAAAAGAGTGGTAACCCCACATATAGCCAAGGAAAATTTGTACCTCACCAGCGGACACCTACCTTATTATGCGGATAGTATGTTTCCACCCATGCAAATGGATGGTGAAACCTATTACTTGAAAGCTATGAACTGCCCGCATCACCATAAAATATTTGATGCTGAGCCCAAAAGTTACCGCGAATTGCCCTACCGTATTGCCGAATATGGAACCTGTTACCGTTACGAACAAAGTGGAGAGTTGTTTGGACTCATGCGGGTTCGTTGTTTGCACATGAATGATGCCCATATTTATTGCTCTAAAGAGCAGTTTAAGCAGGAGTTCAAGGCAGTAAACGACATGTACCTAAAGTATTTCAAAATTTTTGGCATTGAAAAATAT
>CAMBUH010000188.1 GCA_945870985.1 Chitinophaga pinensis | reverse complement strand
TAGGGGGATGTAGTTTGCCACCAACTAGCTTATACCCGCCACTCCCCAAGTAATAGCTAACAACCATTAGAACGCAATGCGCGAAACTGTTTAGCCTTATTCAAATATAAATAAATATTTATAAGAGACATCCCTTTACTTTAAAACATTATTCAACGCCTAACACCTACTTATTAGTTTATTTTTCAAGCTGAGTATACCACCCCAACAGTAAATCTGTTTAAAAAAAATGCATACTAAGAAATACTACTCAATCAGGTATATCAGGCAGCTTATCTGCATGTTACCAAAACCTATACGTTACAACGGCACAATCCCTAAACGTTCCGCTATCTCAGCCAAATCTTTCTCAACCGCTTCCTGTATGGGAATACCCTGTACGCTTCGCAAAGCTGCCGTTTCGCGTTCGGGGTCGCCGGGAATTAATACCCGATCGTAACCGGGTGCCGGAGTCGCCGCCCGAAATCTTTCAATCCAATTATCCATATGCGCCTTAAACTCCTCGGCAGGCCGAAAAGCGTCAATCCGCATGGCACCGAAAAAATGTCCCAATCCCTTACCCGGCATATTCTCGGGCATGGCAATATAGGCTGGAAAAGGCGGCGCCCAGGGACCATAAGATGCTCCACTAAAAACGGCCGAAAAAATATCTACAATACTGCCCAAAGCATATCCTTTATGGCTCCCATGTTCCCGGTCGCCACCCAAAGGGAGCAAGGCACCTTGTTTCTTTAATATATGTGCATCCGTGCTGGGTTGCCCATCTACATCTTGTACCCAGCCTTCGGGGGTAGGACTATTTTTCTGTTGCAACAATTCTAACTTTCCATTGGCAGCAGTGGTAGTTGCAAAATCAGCCACAAAGGGCGGCTGCACACCCGCAGGTATGGCAACGGCAATGGGATTGGTTCCCAGCATTTTTTCTTTAGAAAATGTAGGGGCTACTAGTGCACTGGCATTCGTCATGGCGATACCAATCATATCTTCGGGCAAAGCCATCATGGCATGGTAACCAGCAATACCAAAATGGTTCGAGTTGCGCACACTTACCCATCCGGTGCCACAAGTGCGGGCTTTTTCTATCGCCACGCGCATGGCATAGGGGGCCACTACAAGGCCTAAACCCGCATCCCCATCTACAACGGCTGTTGAAGGACTCTCATGTACAATTTGTAGGTGGGGGGTAACATTTACTCTGCCGGCCTCTTTGAGGCGTAAATATCCTTGTAAACGGGCAACGCCGTGACTGTCTATGCCCCGCAAATCGGCAGAAACCAATGCATGCGCGGCAGTTTGTGCATCCGCTGTAGAGCAACCTATAGATTCCAGTACCCGTTGCACAAAACCAGTGAGTGATTCAAAAGAATGTACAGCCACAAAAAAGTGATTCGGTCAATTAAAAAGGTAAATCATCGTTGGAAGCGCCATCCATTTGTGGCATACTATCTGCGCCTGCAGCCGACGGAGCAGCCGTGTTGCTGTATCCTCCCACTGAGCCAGATTCGGTATTTCCGCCTTCAGCAGATCTTCCACCTAACAACTGAATATTCCCTACGCGTAAAGTAAGGGATGCTCCATTGCGACCATCCTGGGTAGTATAGGTTCTGATATCGGGCTGACCTTCTACATATACCTGGGTACCTTTTTTTAAATACTGCGAAACGGCTGTGCGCTCCGTCCAGTAAGCACAATCCACCCAAATAGTCTTGTCTTTCGGGTTTCCCTGGGCATCTCTGCTCTTCTCCGTATGGGCAACGGTAAAATTGATTACGGTTTTGCCATTCACATTATTGGTAACGGCATCCTTTCCTAAATGGCCAATGGCCTGCATTCTTACCATGATGAACAATTTTGGTAAATATCAAAAAAAGGCGGCAATCGCCGTTAAGTATTTTTACCCAATCTACAAGAATATTGTTGATAGCTTTTCAAGCACTATTCACCGGCTAAAGCCTGCTGTATAGATTGATGCAGCCAATATATAGTGTTCTGAGCCAATCCTACCGTTTGAAATACCACTTTGCCAGATTTATCCATCACAGCATGGGTGGGATATCCTTTTACGCCATATTGATTGGCAATGGATTGTCCGGATGCAATTTGCTGATAATCAAAAGGAGTATTCACTAAAAACTGTTCAACGTCTACTTTTTCATCCAATGCAACCCCTACAAAAACCACCTCCTTTCCTGCAAATTCTTTGGTGAGTTCATTCAATTCGGGAATTTCCATGCGGCAGGGAGGACACCCAACAAACCAGAAATTCAACACAACTACTTTTCCTTTGAGTTTATCCAGTTCTATCCGATTGCCCCGAATAGTTTTCTCCTTGAAATTGGTCGGAAAAGTTCCGGTTACAAAACTCTTACTCTCCCCGGGCTTGGGCGAATTCTTCATTTTCTCTAAATAGACTTCCGCCGATAGCTTTGTAATGCGCGCCTGCGTATATTCCGGATTAAATTTGAGGTCATATTTCCCAGAAGCATTCATCGGAAGCCACTCGTCCATTTTCAGTAATCGGCCGGCCGAATCGCGCACTTCCAGTTTTTCGAGGTCAATTCCCTGTTTTGGCGGGGCTGATTCTTGGGCAAAAACGGGCACATACATGAGCACAAAAAAAATCAGGTAGAATATCCGATACATATATAAATCTTTGATTAAATATAGTTCACTTCAGACAAATAACCTAGGGAAAAATACACCAATCGAAAAAGAGAAGCCTAGCCGCTAACTTTAAGAGTATCCTTATTTAAAGGAAATAATTTTACTCAGAAAATCTTGAATTACATTTTTCATAGTTGATACCCCGGGTTCCTCAAAAGGGGCATGCCCACAATTTTCCAACATAATCAAACTCTTTTCACTATTAATTCTGTCATAAAAAGGCTTACTGGTTGAAAGGGTTGTCCAGGTGTCTTTTTCTGGCTGCAAATACAAAACCTTACATTTTGTAAACGCTTCTGGTTCAAGTGCCGGATTATAGGCTGTAAAAGTTCGTAAAAAACGTAAGGGAATTTTGCTCCCCCCCGCTAGCATATCCTTTGCGAACAATTGAGAAAATGCAGCATCATTTGTAATCTTTTCCATACTGCTTACCCAACGAATTGGAACCCGAATATGATCTGAAACAGGGGCTGTAATTTTTCCAATCGGCATTGCAACCCTACTTAACCATTTACTGCCCGTTAAATCATCCCGCACAGTTGCTTGCCTTGGATCTGCCAACGTCGTCACAATGATTCCCTTCACCAAGGGGTTTTTTGCTGCTACCTGATACGCCAGCATGCCTCCCATACTTAATCCAAATAATACAATTGGGCGATTATCTTTTTCCTGCTCCGCAGTAATCAAATCAGCAACACAATCTACCCACTCTGCATACGAAATATTTTTTTTCTTTGGATTTTTGGTCAACCCATACCCTATCAAATCAGGCGCTAAATATTCATATCCCAAAGCATGAATAAAATTTCCCAACAAACCTACTATCCGACCATTTCCTCCTGCCCCGTGCAGAATAATAATTTTTACAGAAGCATTTGCATTGGGCATACGGTCTAAATGAATAGAAAAATCCTTCCAATTCCAATAAGTTTCTTCGGGCAATTGATTATCCAAATACCACCAATTTGCTGGAAGAAAGCTTTGATATTTTTTCCAATAGCTTGTTTGTAAATAATAATCAGGCCGCGTTAATGGTTTACAGGAAAATGTCATAACTACTAAAGTGAATAAATAGATTTTCTTCATGATAAAAAATGCTTTCAAAAGCAGGAAAACAAACTTAGCCATAAATTATTTTGTTAAAATGTGGTGGCATATAAACAAAAAAGGATTTCCGCATATCGAAAGAGTAATGCATCCCAAACCCCCTGTGGAATTGTACTATAGTTTATGTGTTGTGGGGTTCAAAACTCGCCAACTGCTACATTCTCTTAAGATGTTGTACCTTTGCACCCTCGAAGCAATAGGCGCAACATGAGCAGAAATGGTAAAATTTTAGTAGCAATGAGTGGCGGTATAGATAGTACCGTAGCCTCCCTTATGCTCCACGATCAAGGGTATGAGGTGGTAGGTATTACCATGAAAACCTGGGACTACTCCAGTTCCACCACTTCTACTAAAGAAACCGGCTGTTGCAATATAGACTCATTTAATGATGCCCGCCAGGCAGCCGTTCACCATGGCTTCCCCCACTTTATTCTGGATATCCGCGATGAATTTGGCGATTTTGTAGTAGAGAATTTTGTGGAAGAATACCTAGCCGGCAGAACGCCCAATCCATGTGTGATGTGTAATACTCACATCAAATGGAGGGCACTCCTAAAAAGAGCCAATGCACTGGATTGCGAATTTATCGCTACCGGTCACTATGCCTCCGTTCGAAAACATACCAATGATCGATATGTTATCAGCAAAGGCTTGGATGAAACCAAAGACCAAAGCTATGTGCTATGGGGCCTCGATCAGGAATTGTTGAGTAGAACCCTTTTACCCCTGGGCGGTTTTAGAAAATCTGCCATCCGACAAATGGCAGTTGATTATGGCTATCCCGAATTAGCCAAAAAAAGCGAGAGCTATGAGATTTGCTTTGTGCCCGATAACGATTATCGCGGTTTTCTGAAAAGAAAAGTGGAAGGATTAGAAGAGCGCGTGAATGGAGGATGGTTT
>CAMBUH010000187.1 GCA_945870985.1 Chitinophaga pinensis | reverse complement strand
TTCCCAAACTATACGCAATAAAGCGGTCTTTATATACTTCTACGGCTCGCACTACATGCGGACCATGCCCCCAAACAATATCTGCCCCCGCATCAATGGCACGGTGCGCGAAAGAATAGGGATTCCCCCGATTTTCACCCACATATATTTCATCTTTTCGGGTAATATGGTTGTACTTGCTTCCCTCTGCGCCGGTGTGCATCGATACAATTACAATATCGCAGCTGTCATTTAACATCCTAATCAACGAAGCCGCTTCCTCTATTTTTAATAAGGATACCGTACCTGTATTGGGTGCAAATGCACAAAACCCATAGCGGATACCCTTTCTTTCAAAAATCGTGTAGGGATGTGTTTCATGACCCGCAAATTGAATGCCCGCCTCCTGTAATACCTTGGCGGTATGTTCGCGGCCCTTGGCTCCAAAATCTCCGGTATGATTATTCGCAACACTCAGTACATCAAATCCTGCATCTAAAAAGTTTTGTACATAGCTATCCGGACTTTTAAAAACATAACAGTAAGCTGGATTTTTACATTGTTTCGGTGTACCCTTATCCGTCATGATAACCCCTTCCAGATTGCCGAAAGTAATGTCCGCCTTTTTTAGAATAGGTGCAACTTCCAGTAAAATATTTTTCCCATCATTCGAGGGCAGCAAATTAGGGGATGGATAATTTGATCCCAGCATCAGATCGCCTACTCCCATCATTATAACTGTTTGAGGTGTATCAACAATTGGCAGCGTACTAACTTTTTTTTCATTTATTTGTGCACTCACTTTTAGAAAAAAACCAGGCATTATCATACATACAACAAACGCACTTGTTATAACGAATACCACATACATAGATCGGGAAAGCATAATCAACAATTACAGTTAGTATTACAAAGCTAATTTAGCATATCAATAGTGAATTATGGCAGGATTTTGTTTTTCGAAAAAAATTTACTATATTAACTTAGTAAGCCGTGGTTCTGATTGAAGTATGCTTTACTATAAATAAGGTTCACATGGAAACAACCTATTTGATAAATAAGTTATACACAATAGCATAATTTTGTACTCATGGATAGCTTACTTCTGCTTGAAGAGGAACTAAGAAAGCACGCAAATTCCGAGCGTGCCCGGGTTTCTATGCGGTATTTTAAAACCGGTAAAGGTGAATATGGAGAGGGAGATCAATTTTTGGGAGTGGCAGTTCCCTTTCAAAGAGCCCTAGCTTCCAAATATGTAAGCCAAGTTACGGAAGCTGATATTTCAGTTTTATTGGCTTCTCCCTTTCATGAAATTCGACTCACCGCCTTGTTTATACTGAATACACGATTTTTAAAAAGTGCTGATCAAACGGAAGCAAAAAAATGGGTTGACTTTTATCTATCTCATATTCATTGTATTAATAATTGGGATTTGGTAGATAGTTCTGCCCCAATTGTTCTGGGTACCTGGTTACAAAATCGTAACCGCCAAATTTTATACCAATTTGCCCGGTCAAAAAATCTATGGAAAAATAGAATTGCTATGCTTACCACTTTGGCATTTATTCGAAAAAATGAGCTTGACGATTTGTTGAAATTGGCCGACATTTTTATAAGTCATCCACACGATTTAATGCACAAAGCTACCGGTTGGATGTTACGGGAGGGTTGGAAAAAAAATCCAGAAGAAATCGAAAAGTTTTTAACAAACAATGCACCTCGTATGCCTAGAACTATGCTGCGCTATTCAATAGAAAAAATGAGCAAAGCCCGCAGGAAGTATTTTATGCAATGAATTCCTCAAAATCTTTCCCAGCTATGCCTTGATGAACAAAATGAGTAATGCGTATAGCATCGATTTCGGAAACTTCGCTTGTTTTCGGATGAAGTTAAAGCAACACCTGCCAAACGATCGCTGTCAATCATACACAGATGGCCCTTACATTTAATAAATTAATTATAAAATGTATGCTATCAATCGATATGCCCCTATCTAACTATCTGTGTAACCAAGCACACATTTTGTTAGCCCTTCTAATTTACAGGGTGAAGTAACTTACCCTCCATAAAAGAATAATGTAAAAAAATATATGTAAAAAAATGATTAACATTATAATACATTTTAAAAGGCACTCCAAAAGTGAGTATATTTATGTGAAATTGTTTAGTTATGTATTTTCTATAGCATCTATTTTTTTCTTATATTTGTATCATATCCAATGTTGAAAAACCGCTTACAATATCGTTTCGCAAAAAACGTTATTAGATACTTCTGTTTACAAAAAGTATTTAATATCCCCCCCATGGCCTCTAAGAGACTAATTACCATTTTGTTTATGGGAATTCTTCAGGTTGCTTTTTCTCAACCTTCCTGCGTTATACAAACCCGCTATTTTAGTGATGGACTCAGCGTTAAATATTTGGCACCGTATACCATTGAAACTAACGGAGGTGAAGCCTGTGGCCTCGGAGTGGAAATGGCAAGTGTTTCTAATTATGTAACATTAGCCTTTACCTCCAATGGAGCTCCCAAACAATTAGAGGGTGATTTGCTTTTAAATTTTACCGATAAAAATACCTTACGATTACCGCAGGCTTTGGTTATGCTTAACCGGGTAAAAGGACAACAAGTTACCAAATATACATATTATATTCTCGAAAAATTCATGAACCAGGTTTTGAATAGTAAAATAGAATCAGTGTCGTACACGGTAAAAGGAGGGGAAATAAAAACCATTTCATTGAAACCTGAACTGGCTGATATCGTAAAATCCGGTCTGCTTTGTTTGAACCCTTTATTGTAAGTTATTTCCCTCACTAACAGCTATCTCTTTCTTATCCCATATTTTTAGTAAATTCATTCCTCAAATTAAAATATGAGGAAAGTTTTAGCCGTTTTGTATTCGTTTGCAGTATCATTTCAATGCTTACTGGCTCAGTCGAATCCTGCTTGGGCTCCTGTTTTTAACCAAATTAATCAGGAAGTACAGGAACATTCACAGGCATATAGTCAATTGGAAGTGGCAACAACTCAAATCGGGCACCGCCTTACCGGATCAACCAATGGCAAGCGTGCAGAAGATTTTGCCTATCAACTTTTTAAATCCTGGGGCTTTTCTCAGGTTAGTTTTCAACCTTTCGAGGTAGAAAGTTGGAGTAGAGGAACCCTTTCATTGCAGGTAGGTACTCCCAATCAAATGCTTCCCATCAAAGCAGTAACATTAGCCCATTCGCCAGTAAAATCATTCATCGAATTACCCATAGCAGATATGGGTAATGGGTTGGAAGAAGATTACTTAGCCCAACCCGATAAAGTAAAAAATAAAATAGCTTTAGTATTTCTGGGTGTTTTGCCCAATTCGAAACCAGGAACTGGAACCCTACATCGTTCCGAAAAAACTGCCTTAGCTACCAAATATGGGGCGAAGGGAATCATCATTATTAATACTCCGCCGGGAGGAATTTTATTAACTGGAACAGCTTCCGTTACCGGAAAGCTTATTCCTATTCCGGCAGTTTGCATTGGCAAAGAAGATGGCATGAAGCTGAAAGAGCAACTATTACAAACTCCTTTGCAGGCAAATATTAAAATGACCAACCAATCGGCGATGATTAAGGCCCGAAATGTAATCGCTACCATCAGAGGCACTTCTTTACCCAATGAAAAAATTCTAGTGGGCGGGCATTTAGATAGCTGGGATCTGGCAACCGGTGCTATCGACAATGGAATTGGTTCATTTTCGGTTTTAGATATGGCCCGCACATTTCAGGCATTAAAAATAAAGTCTGCTAGAACCATTGAATTTGTTCTGTTTATGGGAGAAGAACAAGGTCTATTGGGTTCCAGACATTATGTGCAGCAAGCAAAGAAAAATAAGTCGCTGGGAAATATTAGATATATGCTCAATTATGATATGACCAACGACCCCAAGGGTTTTTCTTCCTCTATAGAAACCACCAAAGATTTATTTCAACAGATAGGTGCCACCGTTCAACAAGTGGATGCCAGTTTCCCCAATACTTTCCGGTCGGGTGCCGGGTTACATAGCGATCATCAACCCTTCCTGTTACAGGGCATTCCAACCGGAGGAGGTGCCGGCGGTACTTTACCCAACAATTCCGGTCCCTGTTACCACGCAGATTGTGATGGATTTAATCTGGTAGATGAGCAAGGCATGAAAAATACGGTTCGGTATAATGCTATGCTTATTTATGGATTGGCCAATGTTGCTAAATTGGATGCCAAGCCAATGTCGGATGAAGAAACCCGTCTTTTTCTAATTAAGAATAAATTGAAAGAGCCCCTTCAGATAGCGGGCGAATGGCGTTGGAAAGATTAGTTTAGCCATTGCTTACTAGGGCCTTGATAGAACTTGCAGATAAACCTTTTTAATAAGGACGGGTAACTTCAATGGAAACAAGTCCATTATTATAATCCGAATAGGTGGGACATTCTTTACACCATTCTGGTTTTACCCATTTCATAAACTCAGCCATAAAATAGTAGTTGTCGATTACAAATGCCACGGTTTCTCCAATCTGATAATCGCTTTTGTAAGATACTCTCCGAGTAATTTCTTTTGCATTTTGGGCAGTAATAATGGCTATAAATTCGGTAAGGGTATTACCATACTCAGGCTCGGTAGCTTTTGCATTTTTTACTTCTGCCTGTTTCGCTTTCTGGTATCGATAACTGCTGGCAAGCCGAATCCCTAGTTTTTTCCAACTTTCTG
>CAMBUH010000186.1 GCA_945870985.1 Chitinophaga pinensis | reverse complement strand
AACTGCATGGTCTGAAATGAGCTGGGAAGCAAGGGCACATATTTTTTTAAAAGCTGCCGATCTGCTGGCAGGTAAGTATCGGTATCAGATGAATGCAGCTACCATGCTCGGACAAAGTAAAAATGCTTATCAGGCGGAGATTGACAGTGCTTGTGAGTTAATTGATTTTTTACGTTTCAATGTTCATTTTCTGAGTGAGATTTATCAGCAGCAACCAGTATCCTCTCCGGGTATGCACAATCGAATGGAGTGGCGAGCGTTGGAGGGATTTGTATTGGCCATCACCCCATTTAACTTTACGGCTATTGGAGGTAATTTACCTGCCTCTGCTGCATTGTGTGGCAATGTGGTTGTTTGGAAGCCCGCCAACACCCAAATATATTCTGCACAAGTTTTCATGCGCATTTTACAGGAGGCAGGATTACCCGCCGGGGTTATCAATCTGGTGTATGTGGATGGCCCAACATTAGGAAAGGAATGTTTTTCGCACAACTTGTTTGCAGGTGTTCATTTTACGGGTTCAACCGGTGTATTCAATAATATGTGGAAGACGATTGGAGAAAATTTACCCAACTACCGCTCTTATCCCAGAATTGTGGGAGAAACCGGTGGAAAGGATTTTGTATTGGCCCATGCCAGTGCCGATCCGGATGCCGTGGTTACGGCTTTGGCCCGGGGTGCTTTTGAATTTCAGGGGCAAAAATGTTCTGCAGCTTCTCGCGCGTATATTCCCAGCAACCTGGCTGCAGAAATCAAACGCAAACTGGTAGCTGCCATTGAAAGCATGAAAGTGGGAACGGTAGAAGACTTCAGCAATTTTGTAAACGCGGTGATTGATGAAAAAGCCTACGATAATATAACTGGCTACATAAAGCGAGCAAGCAGAAATAAAAAGAATACAATATTGGCGGGAGGAACCTATAGCAAGAAAAATGGCTATTTTATCGCCCCTACGCTTATTGAAACCCGCGACCCGAATTCGCTCACCATGTGCGAAGAAATTTTTGGTCCGGTACTTACCCTGTATGTATATCCAGCCAACGATTTTGATAAAGTGTTGAAGCTAGTTGATAGCACTTCTCCTTATGCTTTAACAGGTGCGGTGTTGGCCAGAGACCGTGCGGCTATTGAAAAAGCTACCCGTGCATTGCGTGATTGTGCCGGTAATTTTTATATCAACGATAAGCCTACCGGTGCGGTAGTGGGTCAGCAACCCTTTGGCGGAGCCCGGGCTTCTGGAACCAATGATAAGGCGGGCAGTCAGCTTAATTTATACCGCTGGCTGAGTGCAAGAACGATTAAAGAAACCTACGATCCGCCTACCCATTATGGCTATCCATTTTTGTTAGAATCTTAATAAATCATTTGCAAACATTTTAGCGGATGTGGGGTTATATAAACAGATAAATTGATTGTATGGCAAAACCTTCTAGAGAATTAGCAGAAGCCCTTCGGGCCACGGCCCTTCGGATTCAATCCGGAGCACCCTATGCCTGGGGTAATCATGGCAGCTGTAATTGCGGCCATTTATTACAAGTAATTACCCGCCTAAGTGAAAAGGAAATATTAACCTATGCCCATACGGCACCGGGTGAATGGACTGAACTAGCGGCTGAATATTGCGGAATTACCCAGGCTCCGGTGAGTTTACTGGTAAAAAAGCTGATGGAAGCAGGCCTAACCCCTACCGATATTCATCACCTGGAATATTTAACCGACCGTACCATTCTGGAAAAACTGCCCGGTGGCTTCAGATGGCTGAAGCGAAATCAGCGGGAGGATGTAGTGGTTTATATGGAAACCTTTGCCGACTGGATAGAGGGGCAATTACCTCCTGAATCTTCTAATATCGTTCAAAACTGGGTGGATACCATGGTAAACCACCAGCCTGAATCTACTTTGCAGGCATAACTTATTGTCATTTCAAGCCGTGCAGTACGCCTGGGCGTACTACACGGGGAACAAAAGCCAGTGTGAGTTTGAGTGTGGGGGTGAGAAATAGTGTGCATAACCCGTTAATCCCCTGTTGGGTTTTTGGGCTTTTCGCTGTATATTTGCACCCTCTAAAATAATGCCTGTGGCCACTAAATTTTCACGCGAAACGTATCTGTACTGGTACGAAATCATGCAACTCATCCGTCAGTTTGAACTGAAGGCGGAAGAAATGTATAAAATGGCGGGGAAAATCCGGGGATTCTTTCATGCCTATATTGGCCAGGAAGCTATTGCTGCCGGCTGTATGACGGCTACTTCTGCCGACGACCCCTTTATCACTGCCTATCGTGATCATGGATTGGGGTTGGCTAAAGGAATGTCGCCCAATGCCTGTATGGCAGAACTCTATGGTAAAGCAACCGGATGTAGTAAGGGCAAGGGAGGAAGCATGCACTTCTTTAGTGTGGAACATCGCTTTTATGGGGGTCATGGTATAGTAGGTGCCCAAATTGGTACCGGTGCCGGACTTGCATTTGCGGAACAATATAAAGGAACGCAAAACGTAGTATTGTGCTTTTTTGGAGACGGGGCTGCCCGCCAGGGTATCTTACACGAAACCTTCAATCTGGCCATGCTTTGGAAGTTGCCCGTAATTTTCATCTGCGAGAACAACCAGTATGCCATGGGTACTTCTGTTGAACGTACTTCTAACGTAATTGATATTTACAAACTGGCTGATGGCTATGATATGCCAGCTGATAAAGTGGATGGCATGACGCCCGAAAATGTGCATGAGCATGTTTCCCGTGCCGTAAAAAGAGCCCGCGAGGGAGATGGCCCCACCCTGCTGGAATTAAAAACCTACCGGTACAAAGGTCACTCCATTTCCGACCCGCAAAAATACCGTACCAAAGAAGAAGTAGAAGAATATCGCGAGCAGGATCCGTTAATTAAAGTGCGGAACAAAATCCTGGAAAGCAATTTTGCTTCTGCTGCCGATTTAGACCAAATTGATCAAAAAATAAACCTGATAGTAGAAGAAAGTGTTCGTTTTGCGGAGGAAAGTCCGTGGCCGGATGACAGCGAATTATTAAAGGATGTGTATGCTGATGCAAATTATCCATTTATAACCGATTAATTTTTCTGCAGTAACCGCTAACACAAAGCAAATTACCCAACATGAGTACAAAAGTATTTCACGAAGAAGATTCCGTAGAGCGCATTTTACATTTTCTGCAAAAGAACCAGAACAAAATTTTAATAGCCGTATCGAGTATCGTGCTGTTAATAGTAGGCTGGTATGGATACAACGAATATGTAAAAAAACCAAACGAAGAAAAAGCAGCTGATGCACTTTACAAATCGCAGCAATATTTTACTGTCGACTCTGCTCGCCTTGTATTAAATGGCGATGGACAAAGCAAGGGCGCATTATATGTAATGAGAACCTTTAGTGGAACCAAAGCAGCGAATCTTGCCAAATACTATGCGGGTATCAGTTACCTGCATTTGGGTGAATTTGCCAATGCGGTAAAATACCTGGAAGATTTTTCAACGGATGCTCCCCAAATTCAATTACTGGCTTATGGCAATCTGGGAGATGCCTATTCCGAACTGAACAAGAAAGATCAAGCAGTTGATAGCTATCTAAAAGCGGCTCACCATTTTGAAAAAGATGAAAGCAATTCTGCCGAATATTTATTTCGTGCAGCCCTTTTGCAAGAGACCAGTGGAAAAACAAAAGAAGCCCTGGAATTATACAAAGAGCTAAAAGAGAAATTTTCAAAAACAGAAAAAGGATACCAGGCCGACAAATACATCAATCGCTTGAGCATAGAAAAAGATTAGAAAGTTGCCCATGGCTACACAAGGAAATACCGAATTACATAAAGGCATCCCCACACCCGAGGATGCCTTTATCGTATTAGTAAAAACCGAATGGAATGCCGATATTGTTGATAAACTAGAAAAAGGGGCCCGCAAAATTTTACGCCAGGCAGGCTGCATCATTCGCACCCTCACCGTTCCCGGTGCCGTAGAAATTAGCTTCGCGATAAAAAACCATTATACGTATTGCAAAAGGGTACCCGATGCCTATATTGCATTAGGTACAGTTATTAAAGGCGATACCCCCCATTTTGAATATGTATGTCAATCGGTAACGGATGGCATCACCCAGCTCAACCTGTCGATGGATGTGCCTGTTATTTTTGGGGTACTCACGTTGTTGAATGAGGAACAGGCCAAAGAAAGAACTACCGGTAAACATGGCAATAAAGGCGAAGAAAGTGCCATAACCGCACTCAAAATGGTTGTATTAAATCGCAGTCTTAAAAAATAGTCGCCCACATGATAGTGCATATTTTTATTCCCTGCTTTGTAGACCAGTTGTATCCTACCGTAGGAATGAATATGGTAAAAGTATTGGAAAAAGCAGGATGTGAAGTGGTGTACAACCCAGCACAAACCTGTTGTGGGCAGCCTGCTTTTAATGCAGGATTTTGGGGTGAGGCGAAAGAAGTATGTACAAAGTTTATTACCGATTTCGAAGGAGCAAAATACATCGTTACCCCCAGCGCCAGTTGTGCGGGCTTTGTAAAAAATTATTTTAATCGCTTATTCGAAAACTCTGCCTATCAGCAGCCGGCGAAAAAAACATCCGAAAAAATTCATGAGTTTTCCTCCTTTTTAGTGAACGTATTGCAGGTAGAAAATCTGGGGGCAGTTTTGGTGGGGAAAGCTACCTATCACGACAGCTGTGCTGCCTTGCGAGAGTGTGG
>CAMBUH010000185.1 GCA_945870985.1 Chitinophaga pinensis | reverse complement strand
AAAACCGGCACAGCGTAAGGCAATGATTCGAACTCCTGCTGCTGCCAATTGCGAACAAACTTTTTCGTTTAGCTGATCATTTACAAACACACAAACTGCCTGTGTTTCCGTAACCAATGCGGCGGTGGCTTCATTCAACGGCATTTCCTCATATCGGATAGTGATGTCGGCTTCTTCGGCAGCAGCACTAAAAAAGAGTTGGTCGTAAGGTTGTGCCGAGAATAAGGTCAGTTTCATGCTTTAAAGATACGAATTGCACGGCGTATTGTAGGATTGCTGTAATTGTCATAGCATCGTCATTTTTTCGCTTGTGCTCCCTTTTTTTACAATAGTATGGCAATTGATTGTGTGGGTTGATTGCACCTTTGCGCCAGAAAGAAGTAATATGCGTAGAGGGGTTATAGTAAGTATGTGTTTTTGTTGGATGAGTGGGTCTTTTGCTCAATCAAGTCCCTTGCGCGATACCCTTTTTGGCAGCAGTGACCCCCTAATAGTAACTGCCACCCGTATTTCCGGAAAATTAAGTAATGTAGCTGTACCTGTAACTTTTGTATCTGCCAAGCAGATTAGGCAATCCGGATTACTTCGGTTGCAGGATGTATTGCAAGAACAAACTGGATTGGTGGTAGTGAATGCTCAGTTGGGGAGTTCGTTAAATGGGTATCCCAATCCGTTTGGGCAGGGTATACAAATGATGGGGTTAGATCCGGCCTATACCCTGATTATGCTGGATGGGGAGCCACTGATTGGTCGCAATGCCGGTATCCTGAATCTGGGGCGCATTACAACCGGAAACATTCAGCAGATAGAAATTGTAAAAGGTCCTTCCTCCAGTTTGTATGGAAGTGAAGCCATGGCTGGGGTAGTAAATATTATAACCCAAAAGTCGGCACAACCCTCTCTCGATGTTCAGGCCTACCATGCTTCCCGCCAAACCAGTAGTGCATCAATATCTTATAGTAATCAATGGAAGCAAACGGGAATCCGGGGCTTTTTACATCAGTTTTCCACTGGCGGATACGATCTAGATCCCAATATCTATGGCAATACGCAAGACCCTTATCGGATTCAAAGTGGAAACCTACTGATAGTGCAAGATTTCTCTTCTCGGAGTCAACTGCAGGTATCTTATAGGTTCAATCAACAGACACAGAAAAATCGGTATCAAATACAATCGCAGGGGTTCCCGGAAATTGTATCGGGCAATACTACCGAAAAAGATGCATCGGCATTTTTGCAATGGCGGTATCAATTTGCCGGAGGTGCCCGGTTGTACTTCCGTTCTTTTTTTAATGAATATCAAAACAACGCCTTTGTTGATTTAGAAAAAACCGGAACTCGTTTTGATGAAAATAACTTTTCTCAGCGCCTTTATAAACAGGAGGTACAATTACAGGTGCCCAAATTTCTGGGGGGTGTATTCGTATCTGGCCTAGGCTACCTGCTCGATCAGGTTGCTGCTACCCGATATGCCGGAAACCAATCCCTGCAAACAGGGTATTCATTCATGCAGCAAGAATGGAATATGCCTGCTCAGCATCTTACGCTAATTGCCGGTGCCAGAGTGGATAAGCGGGAAGATTTTGCGGCTCGGGTTAGTCCTAGAATCGCACTGGCCTGGCAACCCAACGCCCATTGGAAAATTACCGCCAATGCCGGTGGTGGATTTAAGGCACCGGATTTTCGTCATCTCTATTTGAATTTCAGCAATCCACAAATTGGATATTCCCTGTTAGGAGCTCAATCGCTGGCAACAGAATTAATTCGTTTACAGCAACAGGGATTATTGCAAAGCGGTGCCGATATTACTCCTTTTCTTACTCCCCGTAATTTGTTGCCCGAGTATGGCAATGGTATTCACCTAGGGACTGTGTATAAAGCACAACAATGGAATGTATCAGTAGGGTTGTTTCATAATGAGGTGAATAACCTGATAGATGTTTATTCCCTCCCCTTTACCCGCAGCAATGGTTTGCCTATATATAGCTATCGGAATGCCGGAAGAATTTATACACAGGGTGCTGAGATAGAATATCAGTATCAGCTGAATGCGCATTGGAAAATATCGGCAGGATATCAATACCTGATTGCTAAAGATCGGGATGTACTGAATGCCATCCAACAACAAAAAATTTATTGCAGAGATCCTCAAACCTATGAAACCAGTTTGCTAACGGCTGATCAGTATATAGGATTGTCCAATCGGTCGAAACACATCGCTAACGGGAAACTGATGTACGAAAATCAATCCCAAGGCTGGTATGCTTTTCTTCGGGTGGTATATCGGGGTGCCTACGGATGGATGGATGTGAATGGCAACCAGGTAATAGATGATGCCCGTGAAATGACGTCCGGTTTTTCCCTAGTAAATCTGTCGGCTGCCAAAAACATTTCGCCGCAATTTTCTATACAGGCAGGCATAGAGAATCTGCTCAACTATACCCAGCCTATTCAACAACCACAGTTACCAGGAAGACAATTTTTTATTTCACTTCAATTCAATCTTTCCAAAAATCTTGTAAAAAAATAAAGCAATCAATATGAAAACAATTTCCTCTTTTTCCGCACTTGCAGTTGTATCGATCTTTTTGTTTACTAGTTGTAAAAAAGACGAAGCTGCCCCGGTTGTACCTCCTGTAACCGCAACGCAAACCTTATCGGTTCCATTTAGTACGGCAACTAATTTCCGTTTTTTTAGTTTTAAAGATAGTACTGGTGTATCCAGTGCCGATTCTGCCACTGGTAAATGGGACTTTGCTATCCGGTTTACCAAGATTTTAATCAACAGCCAGGCTAGTGGACCGGGTAATGCAGGTGTGATATTGCAGGATGGAATTTATTCGTCCATCACCACTGCCCCCACAACCGGCTACAGTTACGATACCACGGCAACCCGGCTAGCTATAAAAGATGGCAGCTGGTACGATTATAATTCGGTTACCCGCAGTCTTAGCCCCAAAGCCGGCAAAGTATTTATTTTTAAAACTGCCGATGGATTGAGGTACGCAAAGTTGCAGTTGCTATCGGTTGATTATGCACCCTTTGTAGGCATGGTGCCTACTACTTTGTTGTATAAGTTTCAGTATACTTATCAGCCGAATGGCACCACTTCCTTCCAGTAAATAAAGGCCAGCTCCGTTTTTTCACGGATATGATTTCCGTGAAAAAACGGATGGTGGGTTCGGTGTATTACAGATATAGATATACTTAGATTGGAAGGAGTAAAGGGCAATGCTGATTGGTCAAGTACTTTGTTTGTTGCTTCTGCTAATTTCTTTTAGGTGTGCTGCTAGCGGATGGCAGATTTTCCCGCAATAGTTAATTGTTCGTGTTATGCAGAAACTTTTGTTTTTACTGTTGTTTTTGTCTTACGAATTTGTTTTTTACTTTTCAATAATTTTTGTGCTTTAATATATTTGCTAATTGCTTGTTCTTCACTTTTAGTTAACGGTCCTTGTCCGCCAATAAAGTCCACATTAAGTACTGTTGATTTATTTTTCATTATGGAAAGTATTAATTGCTGTGAATTTTACTTGTTTTTCAATTTTGGGTCTCCATGTATCCTGACTAGCCATTGTATCACATAGTTTTTCGTGTAAATAAATCTGATACCAGATTTTATTTTGAAACTCACCCATCTTTTCAAAAACTTTTTCCGAATGTATCATCAGTTTTAAGATGAAGTCTTCCAATACCTCTGATTTTTATCAGGTTTGTTATTTTTATAAGAAATGTAAAAGTTGTCTATTTTAAAGTGTTATGATATAAACTTTCTATTGTGAAAATCATATCCCAATTTTTCCCCCATACTATATTCCCTTGATCTAATTTGAATTTTTTAAATTTGGTAATATCTAGATATTTTTTGCAAACGGAATTCTTTTTCAATACGGGCAAAAAATTAATTACATTCTTTTTTTTATCATCGAATATTAATTGGACCTTATAATCATCTATATATTTTGCTGAAAGTATTTTCATGCTATTTAATTTTAGTTGTAATTTTTCTGCATTTTGGTGATTTATGTAAAACAAAAAAATCATGCCATTTTTCAGTTATTTGCTTGTGATATTTTTTTATGAATTTTATACTATCTCTGTTCTGTCTTTCGTTTAAAGGAGATTTTGTTTTTACTTGAATAATATCTACTAATTTTCCTTCTTCATATTTTAAAATATATTTACTCTCATTTTCATCTGATTTGACATGTACATGAACAGGAAGGTGGTCATTTGAATAGAACAAGAAAATTAGGCCGAAATACTCGTAAATTTTTGGCATTTTTATTAAAAATTAGTATTTATTTTTTTGTAAAAGTTAATATCTTTTACAAAAAGAACTATTTATAATAACACAAGTAATGGTAAATCAATAATTATTTGGTTAGATAATTTTACTTCAAAGAGTAGTCAGGGTCTATGTATTTGTAGGAATTAGACATAGGCTTTTTGTTTAGCAAATGCCACAAGTTCTGGAAGTGATATTTTCCCTGTCACATAATCCCTAATTATTTCAATTCCTTTTGGAGTTGGTATAAATCCTTCAAACATATTACTTCCCAAAGCATTTGCAGTACTTTCTAAAGTTTTCAAATCCAAAAATTTTACCCCCATTATTGTCAAGTTACCTCTATCTATTTCAATGGTTTTGAACATATTTTTTTAATTGCTTAATTCCGTTCAAATTTACTAAATATCCACCTCCTATCGTTTTTTTT
>CAMBUH010000184.1 GCA_945870985.1 Chitinophaga pinensis | reverse complement strand
CAGCCAATTACTTCCACCACATCTTTTACATAAATAAAATCACGCAGTTGTTCTCCATCGGCAAAATCGGGTCGGTGACTTTTAAACAACTGTACCACCCCATTTGCTTTAATCTGGTTAACAGCATGCCAGATAACACTTGCCATTCGGTGTTTGTGGTATTCGTTGGGGCCATACACATTAAAAAACTTTAGGCCCGTCCAGCAGGGTGGTTGACTCTCAGATGACTGCTGTAAAGCCCATTTATCGAATTCATTTTTACTTACGCCATAAGGGTTCAATGGTTTCAGTTTTTCGGGGGATTGATGATCATCGTTATAGCCCAGTTCTCCTGCTCCATAGGTTGCAGCTGAAGAGGCATAAATAACGGGTAACTGATGGAGGGTTGCATAGTTCCAGATTTCTTCCGAATATTTTACATTAAGTGCTTCGTGAATGCTGTAATTAAATTCGGTAGTATCTGTTCGGGCACCCAGATGAATGATTAGATCAATAGCAGGTTGCTGATCAGCCAGCCAATCAAAAAAAGCCTGCCGTTCAATGATGCGGGTGTATTTTTTTGATTCCCAGTTTTTCCGTTTCTCTTCTACACCAAAATCATCTACTAGTAACAGGTTCTCAAAACCATTTTCATTCAGCCATTGTACCATGCAAGAACCTATAAAGCCCGCAGCACCGGTTACCACAATAACCGCATTTCTATTTATTTCAGCAGGCATCGAACTCATAAGGTAGAGGCATTCATAAATGATTCTATAGCTGTGTCGTATTCATTCTGGAAGGTTTCAATACTTCCCCAATTTTCTCCATTCACTTGCACATTTTTTTCAGCAACGGTTCCCAATGCCATCACAGGTATAGCTGCCTCTTTGGCTAGTTGTAAAAAAGAATCTTGCCATTGGGGTTGTATGGATACCACTACTCTACCTTGCGCTTCTCCCAACCAAAAGGCATCCTTTCTTATACCATTTTGTTCAGCTGTTACCGTAAATCCAAGTTGTGAGGGATAGGCAGACTCTAATAAAGCAATGATTACGCCTCCTTCACTGATATCATGTGCACTTACCAACATTTTTTTCTGATTGGCATGGGTAATAAATTGCTGCACTGCCAATTCTTCTTCCAGATTAAAATAAGGGGCTGGAGAATACGGAACCCCTTTCAATTGATACAGGTATTCGGAGCAGGCGATATCATCTACTAATTTACCAACCAGATAAATCAGATCACCTGTTTGCTGAAAGGCAAGAGAAAGTCGGGTTGCAAAATCATCCAGCACACCAACCATACCAATGGTGGGAGTTGGAAATACCGGTCCATCGGGGTTTTGGTTATAGAAACTTACATTCCCCCCGGTTACGGGTGTTTGAAAGGCTCTGCAGGCATCTCCCATTCCGCGAATGGCTTCTACAAATTGATAGTATACTTCAGGATCGTAGGGATTTCCAAAGTTGAGGCAGTTGGTAACTCCAATGGGCTCTCCGCCACTGCAAACAATGTTTCTGGCTGCTTCAGCAACAGCAATCATCGCGCCAGTATATGGGTTGGCATGCACATACCGGCTATTGCAGTCTACAGTTATAGCCAATGATTTTCCCGTTCCTTTTGCCAACACAATAGATGCATCCGAAGGGATATTGGTAGATGCATTGGCGGCACCCACCATGCTATCATATTGGGTGTATATCCATCTTTTAGATGCAATGTTGGGCAATTTATTTAATGCATGAGCGGCGGCAGCTAAATCGGTTACATCGTCAACTGTTTCTATTCGAAAACTATTGACTTTTTGCAGATAGGCCGGCTCTTTAAATTCTCGTTTGTATTGTGGAGCCCCTCCGCCCAATACCAATTCATGGGCTGGAATACTAGCTTCTAACTGACCATGCATGTAGAACTGTAAAAGACCATCATCGGTTACATATCCGATTTCATTGCAACTCAGATCCCACTTTTCAAAAACATCGATCACTTCTTTTTCTCTGCCTTTGTGCGCCACGAGTAGCATGCGTTCCTGGCTTTCACTCAGTAAGAGCTCCCAGGCTTTCATGTTTTTTTGTCGAGTAGGAACTTTTTCGAGGTCGATATGCATGCCTACTTCTCCTTTGGCACTCATTTCTGCGGTTGAACAAATGATGCCAGCAGCACCCATATCTTGCATACCTACTACTGCGCCGGTTTCTATTACTTCTAAGCAGGCTTCTAATAATTTTTTCTCCTGAAATGGGTCACCCACCTGAACGGCTGGTAGTTCTTCTACGCTATCGGCGGTTATATCGGCAGAAGCAAAGGAAGCACCTCCAATGCCATCTTTTCCGGTAGCACTTCCTACAAAAAACACCGGATTACCGGTACCTTTTGCGATGGCACTTACCATTTTATTTGCTTGCATAATACCTACACTCATGGCATTCACCAAGGGGTTGGTATGATAGCAAGGATCAAAATAAATTTCTCCACCCACAGTAGGTACCCCAAAACAATTGCCATAGTGCCCGATGCCATGTACAACCCCACTAAGCAAACGTTGTGTTTTTTTATCAGCAGGATTGCCAAAGCGTAAACTATTTAAGGAAGCAATTGGGCGGGCACCCATGGTAAATATATCGCGCTGAATACCACCAACTCCTGTTGCGGCTCCTTGAAAGGGTTCGATAGCTGAGGGGTGGTTATGACTTTCAATTTTAAAAACAACGCCGTATCCGTTGCCAATATCCATTAAGCCGGCATTTTCTTCTCCTGCGGCAACCAACATTCTTCCGCCACTTCGGGGAAGCGTTTTTAACCACTGAATTGAATTTTTATAACTGCAATGCTCACTCCACATGCCACTAAAAGCACAGAGTTCTGTGAAATTAGGGGTTCTGTTAAGTTTCGAGCAAATACTGTTAAATTCTTCCTCAGTAAGTCTGAGTTGTGCGGCGGTTTGGGCGTTTATTTCCATGATGTGGGCAAAGGTACTATTTGCGGGGTAAAAACTGAAGGTACATTACCCCCAATCGAAAGGGAAAATGTGATAAAATATAATAAAATAAAACAGCCTATCTTTCTCTTTAGGCATCCCTATTTTATCCAATTTGTTGAATTATTTGATATAAAAACTGAGATTCCGTTAAAACTTATTTTTGAATTAAAAATAATTATATGTTTTGTTTTTCCACATTTTTCCCTCTTTTTTTATCGATAAAAATGTTTTTTATTCAAAATTGATGAAAAAAAGCGAAATTTGTAGTTCAAACAAACCATTTTTTATGTCTTTACGCTTCAACGCCATCGAAACCATTTCGGCCGATCAGGGTGGGCCTGTGGTTACCCCTAATTTAAAAATTACTGGAATTTTTAATGAGAGTGTGTTTACTTTAAAAACTGCCCGTCAATATTTAAGTGATGAGGGTTATAAGAGTTTAGTTACGAGTGTTCGGGGCGGAAAAAAAATAGACAGGAGTGTGGCAAATCAAATTGCCAATGGCTTACGTGCTTGGGCAGAAAGTAAAGGTGTTACCCACTATACCCACTGGTTTCAACCATTAACCGGAACAACGGCAGAAAAACATGATTCATTTTTTACTTTAAAGGGAGATGGCACGCCTATTGAAGAATTTGATGGCGCTGCGCTGATTCAGCAAGAGCCGGATGCGTCTTCTTTCCCAAGCGGCGGCTTACGGGCAACTTTTGAAGCTCGCGGATATACGGCCTGGGATCCCTCCTCCCCTGCCTTTATTATGGAAATCGGATCGGGAAAAACGCTTTGCATACCCACTATTTTTATTTCGTATACGGGAGCATCTCTCGACTACAAAGCACCACTGCTGAAAGCATTGGAGGCATTGAACAAATCGGCCGTGGAGGTTTGCAATTACTTCGATAAGAATGTTACTAAGGTTACAGCTACATTAGGATGGGAGCAGGAATATTTTGTAATTGATGAGCGCTTGGCACATGCAAGACCCGACCTTGTTCAGTGTGGAAGAACTGTATTTGGTGCAGCCCCAGCTAAAGGACAGCAATTAGAAGACCATTATTTTGGTTCCATTCCCGAGCGTGTGTATGCTTTTATGCGCGACTTTGAGCAGGAATCTTACAAATTAGGTATTCCGCTTCGTACCCGCCACAACGAGGTAGCTCCCTCACAGTTTGAGTGTGCTCCTATTTTTGAAGAAGTGAATATAGCTGTAGATCACAATACCCTACTGATGGATATTATGACGCGCGTAGCCCGCCGTCACCAATTGGTTGTGCTGCTGCACGAAAAACCTTTTGCTGGCATCAATGGTAGCGGTAAGCATAATAACTGGAGTATGGCAACCGATACCGGTGTGAATTTGCTGGCACCGGGTAAAACACCGAAAACCAATTTAATGTTCCTCACTTTCTTTGTGAACATTATTAAAGCGGTTCACGACAATGCAGATATTATGCGAGCATCCATTGCCTCCGAACCCAACGACCATCGGTTGGGTGCCAATGAAGCACCGCCCGCCATTATTTCGGTTTTTGTGGGTCAATATCTGGCAAAGGTTTTAGCTGATGTTGAAACCCGCGTTAGCACCAAATTTGATGAGCAAGATGAAGCCATTTTGAAACTGGATTTGCATCGCAGTATTCCGGAACTGATGTTAGATAACACAGATCGTAACCGTACTTCACCTTTCGCATTTACCGGTAACAAATTCGAATTTAGAGCCGTAGGTTCTTCTGCCAACTGTGCCATTTCTATGACGGTTCTCAACACCATCATGGCCGATACGCTGAAACAATTTAAACTGGATGTAGATGCATTGATAGAAAAGGGCGACAAAAAAGAAATTGCCATCATGCAGGT
>CAMBUH010000183.1 GCA_945870985.1 Chitinophaga pinensis | reverse complement strand
TTGATGTATACATAACCGGCATTCAATATCCCGAAACTAATGCCGGATTGGCTGGTAACCATCAAAATTTGCGAAAACGATTTCATTGCCTGCTCTCTGAATTTTTTGGCCGCCCACACCCCATTTTTACCATTTACTCCCCGGATTTTACAGTTCACTCCACTTGCCCTCGGACACCCAAGGGTTCTGAAATAGCATTGTGGTATCAAAATGTCAACTCAAAATAATCATATCATGAAAAAAGCCATCTATCTATCCCTTGCACTCTTACTGATTTTCAGTAAAGGACTCTTTGCCCAAAACCTATTACCCCGCCAAACTATCCGGGGAATAATCATAGACGAACAATCTAACCAACCCTTATCGGGCGTAACCATCCGCATAGAAACCCTGGATGCGCAACCCAGCTCTATTTCAACTGCCACCGGTGCCTTTAATATTTCCGAAGTGCCCGTTGGCCGTCATCGTCTGCGCATCAGCCGCGTAGGCTATGAAGAATCCGTAATCAATAACATTGAGGTTACTTCTACCAAAGAAGTAGTGCTAGAACTTCGCTTGAGAGAAAAAGTACAAGTATTAAATGAAGTGGTAGTTACCTCCGGCAAATCGAAATTCAAAGCATTGAATGAAAGTAACGTGGTAAGTGCACGTCAGTTAAGTATGGATGAGGCAGTACGCTACTCAGGCACCCGTAACGACCCCAGCAGAATGGCACAAAATTTTGCCGGCGTAAGCGGTCCTAACGATGCCCGCAATGATATTGTTATCAGAGGAAACTCTCCCTCCGGAGTTTTATGGAGAATGGATGGCATTGATATACCCAACCCGAATCACTACAGCACCGTAGGTTCTACGGGCGGACCGGTAACTATATTAAATACCAATACCCTTAAAAACTCCGACTTTATAACCAGTGCCTTTCCTGCTCAGTATGGAAATGCCGTAGCTGGCGTATTCGATCTGCGCATGCGCAATGGGAATGCAGAAAAAACAGAATGGCTCGGACAAATGGGATTCAATGGTTTTGAGTTGGGGGTGGAAGGTCCACTCGGTAAAAACAAAAAATCATCCTACCTTTTCGATTACCGCTATTCGCTGGTAGCTGCCATTCAGGCTGTTGGATTGAACGTAGGTACCGGAACAGCTACCCCTTATTACCAGGATATCAACTTCAAATTACACCTGGTAACCAAAAAGCATGGCACTTTCGACTGGTTTGGATTAGGCGGTGAAAGTCATATTACCTTCCCTGCAGACTCTACAGGCGACAATCTGTATACCACCAATGATGGCAAAGCCCGCACCAGTAATAATAAATCATTAACAGGTGTAGTTGGTATGACGCATACCTACTTCTTTACACCCACCGCATCTGGTAAATTAACCCTTGCATTGTCAGGCTTCAAGAGCACCTATCGCGAAGAAGTGCTTCCTTCCGGAAAACCCAATCAAACCGTATTTGATGTTGACAACCGGCAAACCAAAGCTTCTGTAGGTTATCTGTTTAATAAAAAGTTTTCTGCCAAAAATCAATTGGTAATTGGGGGACTGGCAGACTTTTATGGTATTAACCTGCAACAACAATCGGTACCAGAGGGAGATTCTGTTTTGCGATATCTCACGCAATCAGATGACCGCGCAGCGTTGTATCGGATTTTCTTCAACTGGGGTCATCGTTTTTCTAATCAGCTTTCTACTAACATAGGATTATATACGCAACTGTTTAGCCTCAACCAAACCTCTAGCATTGAACCCAGATGGAATTTGAAATATCAGTTCAAGCCCAATCAATCATTTAACCTAGGCCTTGGCTTGCACAGTCAGCTGCAACCGATGCAGGTATATTTTTACAAAAGTCAGGCCACTACTCCTCCCGGAGCACTTACCAATAAAAACCTCGACTTTGTAAAAAGTTTTCATGCAGTAGCAGGGTACGACTGGAACCTGAATTCCCATATGCGCATCAAAACAGAAGTGTATAGTCAATACATTTATCGTGCAGCCGTAGAAAAAATAGCCAGTTCATTTAGCATGCTGAATGAGGGGGCAGGATTTAACTATGCCGACAAGGTAAACCTGATCAATAATGGTCAGGGAAGAAATCTGGGTTGGGAAATTACCCTGGAGCGTTTTTTACATAAGGGCTTTTATTATCTGGTTACTGGATCCATCTTCCGTTCGGAGTATCAGGGGAGTGATGGGGTATGGAGAAATACGGCATTCAACAGTGGCTATGTGGCAAACTTTTTGGGTGGAAAAGAATGGAAGGTATCTGGCAAAAACACGTTTGGTATTGATACCCGATTTACGGTTGCCGGTGGCCAGCGTTATACGCCTTTTGATATAGCAGCTTCTAAAAATTTGGGCTATGTAGTTTACAAAGAAAATGAAGCATTTAGCTTACAGAACAATACCTATCTCCGTTGGGACCTGAAATTCTCTTATACCCGCAATGGTAAAAAAACAACGCAGAAATGGTATATAGATTTACAGAATCTTACCAACCGAGCGAATGTATATATTAGAAGTCTTAATCCTAGTACCGGTAAAGTAAGCGAGATCAATCAAATTGGATTCTTCCCGAATATTAACTATCAAATTACTTTTTAAAAGGGCGCTTCGGTTTCTCCACTGATAATTTAGTAACTTCATAGCACAAAGCCTCCCAATGCACGATTTAGAAAAAGATTTTAACAAAGACCTTATCTGCTGGAACGATAAATGGGCCATCATTATTGGAGGCCCCATCGTTTCACTGCTGATACCCTTTGTTTTCTTTGGGATTCGATTTAACAAAGCTCCTCAATTTACTTTTCCAATTTATATAACCACACTGTTAATTACTTTAACGCTTTGGTTAGGAAACCGGGCAATCATGATTTGGGCACGAACGAAGTATGCCGGTTTTGCGCAACTAAAAAAAAGATTGATTATTCAATCAATTTTGATGCTGATTTTTACGCCGGTTATCAGTTTGCTGATTGGGTATTTGTTGGAAGATTATTGTTTGTTAAATCAATTGGGCTTACCTGAAGAAGAGATTATCATTTTAAGTATTAACTCTTCTATATTTACTACCATTGCAATTACTTCTATCTATGAAGTGGTATATTTTATTCAGCAATTAAAAGAATCCCTAACAAGAAGCGAAGATCTAAA
Source organism: Chitinophaga pinensis (assembly GCA_945870985.1). Taxonomy (GTDB): domain Bacteria; phylum Bacteroidota; class Bacteroidia; order Chitinophagales; family Chitinophagaceae; genus Sediminibacterium; species Sediminibacterium pinensis_C. The sequence continues at coordinate 1,712 of CAMBUH010000183.1, read as the reverse complement.
GCGCGAAGGATTACGTGCCGAGTTGAACGCATTAAAAACACAGGTTAACCCTCATTTCTTGTTCAACAATCTGAATACGCTTTGCGCAATTATTCCGGAAGATCCAAAAAAGGCGGTAACTTTTGTTGAGCAACTCTCTAAAGTTTACCGGTACATTCTGGAAGTAAGAGACGAAAAAACGATTCCCTTGCAGGAAGAAATTCAAATTTTAAAGGCCTACGCTTTTTTGCTGAATACCCGTTTTGGCAACAATTTCCAATTGAACATGGATATCCCCGAAAAGGAAATGCATACTCGAATCGTTCCCTTCTCGCTGCAGCTGCTTGTAGAGAATGCACTCAAGCACAATATCGTTTCACGGGAATACCCCCTGCATATTACCCTAACAACTGAAGAAGGTCAACTAATTGTTCGAAATAATATTCAAAAGAAACAACAAGTAGAAAAATCTACAGGTATCGGTCTGATGAATATCCGAAACCGATATAAACTTTTAACCGAAAAATTAGTTACCGTAACCGAAACGCCGCAAGATTTTATTGTAGCCATTCCGCTGATTTAATTACGCCATGAAAGTATTTATCATAGAAGACGAGCAGCCGGCAGTAAATCGATTAACCAAAATGCTATTGGATATTCGCCCCGATATGCAAATCACCGGACAAGCCGACAGCATTCAACAAGCCGTTGCGCACCTTAGCCAGCATTCGGAAGATCAGTTGATTTTTATGGATATTCATCTGGCAGATGGGTTAAGCTTCGAAATATTTAACCAAACCAATATTAAAGCACCGGTAATTTTTACAACTGCGTACGATCAATATGCTTTACAGGCTTTTAAAGTGAATAGCATCGACTATCTGTTAAAACCCATTGATGAGGAAGAATTAAAAAGAGCCATCCAAAAACATGAGCAACTGAACGGGAAAAAAGCGGATAATCAAACCGATCAACTACTTCGGATGCTAAAAGAATTAAATGCCCCGCAATACAAAGAAAGAATTTTAATTAAACGGGGGCAGCAACTGAGCTATTTAAAAGTTGATCAGATTGCTTATTTTTTTGCGGAAGGAAAATTTGCTTATGCAGTGGATACCCAGAATAACAAATACATTTTAGATAATACCCTGAGTGATTTAGATACCGAATTATCACCCCGACTTTTTTTCCGTATTAATCGTAACCTGATTGTACATATTGAGGCAATTGCTAAAGTACATTCCTGGGCAGGCAATCGACTTCAGGTTGAACTAAAAGCAGCTGCCCTTGCCGATACGGTTGTAAGTAGAGAAAAGGTAGCTGCTTTTAAAGATTGGCTGGGGGGAGGAAATAATTAAAACTGATGCATATGAAACATACTATTTTAGGCGCTGGAGGGCCCGTTGGCAAAGAATTGGAGAGGGAGTTACTTGTATTGCAAAAGCCGGTTAGGCTCGTTAGCAGAAGCCCCATCACTTCCTCAACTGGTACAGAATGGGTTAAAGCCGACTTATCGGTGCGTGAGGAAGTTTTTGCTGCTATTGAAGGCAGTGAGGTAGCTTATCTCACGGTTGGCTTTCCCTATCTAACCTCAGTTTGGCAGCAAAACTGGCCAACGTTAATGAAGCATGTGACCGATGCCTGTATATCGCATGGGGTAAAACTGGTTTTTTTCGACAATATATATGCCCTTAGTAAAGATCACCTTAATCCTATTACGGAATCTTCGCCCA
>CAMBUH010000182.1 GCA_945870985.1 Chitinophaga pinensis | reverse complement strand
GAAAGAGCTATTTCCCTTCGCGAAGAATATGAGGATATTCTGCCAGGCTATCATATGAATAAAAAACACTGGAATACGATTTTGCTAAACGGAACCATTCCGCCACAGGTGATTCGTGAACTGATCACACATTCGTATGAGCTGGTTTGTGCGAAGCCAAAAAAGAATTCCTCCTAATTATTGGGATATTGATTACTTAATAAAATTTTAAGTGGCTCCACTACTTTTAATTCGCAATATCCAATCGGCATTGCTGCATCCTGCAACTTTTTTTGCCAATCACTTATATTCGTTTCCTTTAGGTTAGGGGAAGACAATATTGCTAACCCTATTGTTGCCAGCGCACGCAAGCGGGTTGAATGAGCAGCAATATCTGCTAACGCCGGAATGGGAGCGGCAAGTTGTTGCACAGCATAATCATTATCAACCCACTCTCTTAATAATTGGCGGACTTCCTTTTTCCACACAGTGTCTTTGGCTTTTGCATATTCACCAAATCGTTTTGTTAAATCCCGCACGGCTTTTTGGTCGGGAACGGCTATATCAGCCATCAATGTGTACGGAGAAAAACGGGTAAAATTATTTTGCTGATTTCGCTGATACCCTTGCACGGGCTCCAGATACTGCACTACCGATTGCAAACAGGATACCTCTTGCTGGTTGGCCAGCCTGCGTAATAACATGGCTGTATTTTTGATATGTGTACTTCCCAAAAACTCCAGCTGCACCGAAATAATATCCATCCTCCGATACATATCCGCTACATCTCTTATCTGCGGAGGCGACCACAATCGCTCAGCTATAGCAGCTGTTCTGGGCCAGATGCGGGAATCTATTGTTTCTGCCGTTACATGCTCTGTCCACATAGTAGCTTCCCCTCCTAATATCAGCTTTTCTTGCTCTTCGGAAAGCAAGCGAATTCCTTTCTTTAATTTATTAATTATCTCCGATTCGAATCTATTCAGGTTGGCTTCGCTATCCGGAATAATTACTTCATTCCGATAGGGTACCGGATCGGTTAGATAATGATAGGATGCCGGTTGTACCAGATCGATATAGTACCCTTTAGATAAAATACTCTTGTATCCATTTCTTGCGGAAGAAATTAATGCTTCCATACCTCGCCAGGATTGAATTACCAAATCTTTGGGAACATTCGGCTCAATTAATTTTGAAAAATTTTCTTCTTCAAAATATTTCTTCGCTACCGAATCATCTAATTCCCGCATCAATACCTCATCCCATCCGATGGCTGTTTTTCCGCATTTTTTTAAAATTCCCATCACCCGGCGATTGAAATAATTCTGCAAAGCCAGATTGGTTGCTAAACCGCGATCCTTCATAAACTTACGGATGTCTGGATTACGCTGCCAGTCGCGACCCGTATTCTCATCTCCCCCAATATGAAAATAGGCATCCGGAAATAAAGAGGCGACCTCTGTTAATAAAGAGTCGAGAAAAATATAGGTACGCTCTTTGGTAGGATCAATGGTAGGATCAAATACACCCCAATGATCTTGTAAAGTATAGTCCCGCTTAATAGAAGCCAAGTGCGGATAGGCATACAGGATTGCAGTAGAATGCCCGGGCAGGTCTACTTCCGGAATCACCCGAATCCCCCGCTGATGCGCGTAGGCAATCATTTCTTTAACCTGCGCATGCGTAAAATATTGTCCCTCCGAAGCCATCTCATGTAACTTTGGATACACTTTCGATTCGATACGATATCCCTGATCATCACTGATATAAAAATGCAATACATTCATCTTTACGGCCGCCATTGCATCCAGCGTCCGTTTGATCACGTCCATGGGCATAAAGTGATAGGGTTGCGAAATCAGCAATCCCCTCCAGGGAAACCTGGGCGCATCTTCGATATTGGCTCCACGAAAAAAATATCCCTTAGTATCAGACCCGAGTAATTGTAATAGAGTTTCCAATGCCCGTATAGCGCCTATATCTGTATTCGCCTTTATGAGTATGCCAGAATCAACTACCTGAAGCTGGTACGACTCATCTTCCCCTAACACGAGTTGCCCTGCTCTACTTACTTGAATTTGTAAACCCCCACTGGCATATTTTGAGGAAGGCGTTACGCGCCAGGTTGGAAAAAATATTCCGGTACGCTCCGAAAGTCTCTGAAAAAATCTTGATGCCTCCGAATATATGCTACTATTGACTTTGCCCTGTATAGCAATTGAAAAACGGGGAGTGATTCTGTAGGATGTAGTATTTAGTGAATACTTCGCAGGCAAGGGCATTAGATCAGGCGTTTGGGCAAACAACCCTATCCATGTGAACAGACATCCTATTACAATTCCGATTCTTCTCATGATAAAACCAATTGCGCCAGCGATTGCCAGAAAGCAGCATATCCATCCCAAAAAACAAAATTGCATCCCCAGTGTGGGCTCGGATCGGAGGTATACGCCAGCACTTTTCCTTTTTCTATATCCCAGATAACAATAGCAGGGTCGCCGGTTTCACGAAAACGAGCAATAACCGTTGCATTGTCTTTTGTAAAGGTTTTATTATACCCCAGAATTGGTGGACAACCAGAGAGGTCCAGGGAAGGACAGATCCTTTTCCCCTCTTCGGTAATTTCCATAGTAAATCCTTCCGTGGTCTCTACTAGATCTTCATAATCCATACATTTTACGGGCAACATTTCGGCAAGGCGCGTTCTACCCCAACCGCCTTTTCCCAACTCGCCGGTAAAGGAATACCATCCTCCTAAAAACATATACCTGCCTCCCGCTTTCGCATGTTCAACCGATAGGCGAATTCGGTCGGGAAAAGTAAGCACTTCTTTGCCAAATTTACTTCGATCAAAAAATTTGGGCGATAGCTGAAATAATTTGGCATCCACATCACTAAAAACAATCAGACTATAGTCTTCCAGAATTTTTTCATAATCACCCGGACCCAAATTATTATAAAAATCCCAGGCAGGTACCGAATTAACCTGATAGGCCGGATCCTTTTCAAGCGCTTCTTTCAGCCAAACCCCGTAATTAAATATTTCGAGTCCTTTAGGACTATGATGAAAAGGCGTTTCAGCAAAAACGGGTCCGGTAAGTACGGCCCAGTCGCCCACATAATACACAGTATGCATATAGTTATTTTAGCTATTAAGTTAATGGATTTTATGCAATTACATAGATGTTGTGGGCTTACATTAATAAGTAATTCATAATCAGTGCCTGATAAATGAATTGCGTCAGCCCAATTTACAATAGTAACTAATAAGGCATTCAACCCAACAAATACTAACCTTTCTTGTTAGCCATTATTGCATCCAGCTTCGCTGGAGGATAAGATAGAAAGAAAGTGCGTAGATGAATTTATGTGATACCTTTAGGGCTAAGTAAATGATAATGAAGCCGCTATTATGAAAGTTATTTCAATCGCCATTCCCGTAATCACTTTACTTACATCCTTCTCAATATCTGAGTCCTCCCTAAACCGATATAAACATTTTACTGCCAGCGTACAACCGGTTGTACTCAGAAACTTTGATTCTACCCTAGTATTAGAAAAATTATCAGAAACCTCTGCCAATATTAGTTTGGCTGATCTAAATGCCGATGGTTATGTTGATATAGTACTAGCAAAAGGCAGACACTGGCCCTTATTTAATAAGATTTTACTGAACAATCAAAAAGGTGAATTTCCGGTTAGCACCAACCTAGGAGCCAATCCAGACAAAACTTATTCCACCATACTGGCAGATTTGGATAAAGACGGCGATATAGATATTGTGGTTAGCAACGATAATCCCGATGAAAAACAAATTTATCTAAATAACGGAAAGGGTATATTTCACTTATCGCAAAACTGGGGCAACCCTAAGTGGAATACCAGAAACGCCACAGTAGCCGATCTTAATAACGATGGTATGCCGGATATCATTGCTGCTAACCGAAATGAGCCCTCGTACTTTTGTTTAAATGATGGAAAAGGAAATTTCTCTGCTAACAGTTGCCAAAGCATTTCTTCAGAATCTGCTACAACTATTATTCCCGGCGACTTTAATAAAGATGGATATATCGATTTAGCTATCCCCCATCGGGATGGAGGAAAAAATAATATTTTTTTCAATGATGGAAAAGCCAACTTTACTCAACAAAAACAGTTTGGCCCTCCCATTAACAATGCAAGAACAGGAGCAGCAGGCGACATCAATAAAGATGGATGGATAGATTTGGTGGTGGGTGATGAAAAGCAGGGAACTTTTATCTATTTAAATGACACGAAAGGTGGTTTTCTTCCTCCACTTGCCCTGGGCGACAAAAGAATCTCATCCGCTATTATGCTTGGCGACCTCAATAACGACGGTTTACTTGATATAGTAGTTGGATACAATCAATCAAAAACCACTGCCTATTTTAATGTTGGTGATGGAACTTCCTTTACAGAAATAAGCATGGGAGATGGGAAGGGTGTTGTGTATGGCATGGCATTGGGCGATATCAATAAGGATGGATTTTTAGATATTGGGGTAGCTTGCAGTGATGCCAGTAATTTGATTTATATCAATCAACCCGTTGTTCGGAAATAACTTCATTACTTCTTAATAAAACAACAAATGAACATTACAGCCGTATTAATTACCATCAAGGATGAAATTAATGTAGATGATATCCCCGAAGTGCTTCAGCAAGAAAGAGCGATTATTCAAGAATATAGTGCAAAAGGATATATGTACGATCTTTTACTGCGCCCCAATAGAAATGGAGCCCTTTTATTGTTTAAAGATCTGGAAGCCGAAAAAGTACAGGAACTGATAAACGCATTGCCGTTGTTTCCCTATTTGAAAACGGTTGAAACCTGGCCTTTTATTAAATAGGCGCTTCGATTATTCTACAGCCTTCTTGGTTATTGC
>CAMBUH010000181.1 GCA_945870985.1 Chitinophaga pinensis | reverse complement strand
TACGAGTTAATAGCAATTAATTTTTAAGTTGGGATTATTGCATGTGTGCAGTTTAGATTGAATAAGTAATTTAATATCAATTAATTATAAATAAACCGCATATTTTACATTTGTAAAGTATTTGTATTATATTGTGTAAAATAAATAATTATAAATATGTAAATATAAAATCTTATAAAGTGTAAAATAATTGTAACTTTATACAAATAATTTATAGTGAATTATAAGGAGCGCATATCTGATAAAGAATTAATAAGGAAGCTTAAAGCATCAGGAGCGGTACTCATAAAGGGAGCGAAAGCCTGTGGCAAAACTGAATCCGCAAAGCAGATAGCTAAAAGTATAATAAATGTAGACCAGGATGAACAGGTAGAGGCATTGATCAATATAGCACCTAAAAGACTATTACTAGGCGAAACACCCCGTTTGATTGACGAATGGCAGGCACAGCCTAAAATTTGGGATTATGTACGACATGAAGTTGATGATAGAAAAAAAAATGCACAATTCATATTAACAGGTTCTGCCAATCCGGAAGAAGATATTAAAATGCATTCAGGCGCAGGCCGTTTTACTACTGTTGAAATGCGCACGATGTCGTGGCAGGAACTGGGTTTTTCAACAGGTAAAGTTAGTTTAGCTTCACTTCTTAAAGGCAGTAAAATCGACATATATGATAATTCTACTGAGTTAGAATTTATTATTGAAAAATTAATTATTGGGGGATTCCCAACACTTTTACATAAAAAGGTTGAACAGGCTATTGATTTAAATCGTGCTTATGTTGAATTGCTTGCTGAAATTGATATGAGTAGAGTCTCCAATATAAAACGAGATCCCATAAAAGTAAAAAGTTTATTACGGTCGTTGGCACGAAACACTTCAACATTAGTAGATATTTCATCAATAGAAAAAGATATTCGGCAAGAGGATAATATTGGTATAACACGACCAACGGTTTATGAATACTTAGATGCTTTAAACAGACTAATGATTGTAGAAGATCAGCCAGCCTGGAATACACATATCCGTTCTTCCTATTCCTTAAGAAAATCTCCTAAACGTCATTTCACAGATGTTTCGTTAGCTATTGCTGCATTAGGTGTTGACCAAGCGTCTTTATTAAATGATTTAAAATTTACAGGATTTTTATTTGAATCTCTGGTTGTTCATGAGCTTAGAGTATATGCTCAGGCAAACGATGCATGCGTATTTCATTATAAGGACTCAAGTGATTTAGAAGTAGATTGTATTGTTGAAAAATATAATGGCGACTGGTGTGCCTTTGAAGTAAAACTAGGTACTGGGAATATTGATGAGGCGGCAGCTTCTTTACAAAAATTTTCTAAACAAGTAAATGCAAAAAAGATTAACCAATTAAAATCATTAAACATAATTACAGGCACTGGTATTAGCTATACCAGAGGAGATGGAATTAATGTAATTTCATTGGCTTCGTTAGGTGCTTAGCAAAATAACTACTTGAAAGGTTTGATAATTATAGTGAGTTTAGTTGGAATGCTTGATACGCATAATAAGTTAATTATTATTTTATAATTCTTTAATGAGGTAAAATTCGCTTTAGCCCAAGCGGCTTCGAACCAACAAGGGTTACATTTCTAAAATTGAAAACAACATTAAAGAAGTTCGTATTTCAACACTTCAAAATATAGTTGAACTTGGGCTGGGCGCACACCCAAAAAAACAGAGTGAGTGTGAGTTTGAGTGTGAGGATATTTCCCTCCTTCACACTCAAACCCGCACCCACTCTGGCCTTTCGTGCGGATAATAGGAGTCGAACCTACACGCCTCGCGGCGCCAGATCCTAAGTCTGGTGCGTCTGCCAATTTCGCCATATCCGCAGGGGCAGCAAATCTACTATTTTTCGGCAAATATTTGTCAGCCTGCTAAACTATTTAATAGCTACTTCTTGTGTTTCTTCTGGCGCCGGATGAATGGTTTGAATGATTTCTGCCATAAGCCGGTGAACTGAAGCGGTTATTGGGGGTTCTCCGAGTGTTCGATTCTTCTCTGGGCATCGCGGAGGCGGCTTGCAACGGATAAGGATGCTCACTCACCACCGGAATTTGAATACCCGTTAATTTTTGAATATCGCGCAGAAATTCTCTTTCTTCATGCTCGCAGAATGATATAGCTATTCCACTGGCGCCAGCTCTTCCAGTTCTGCCGATGCGGTGTACGTAGGTTTCCGGCACCTTGGGTAATTCGTAGTTGATCACATGCGACAGTAATTCCACATCAATACCCCTGGCAGCAATATCGGGAGCTACCAATACCCGCGTAGTACCGTTTTTAAAATTACTCAGTGCACGCTGCCGGGCATTTTGCGACTTATTCCCATGAATCGCTTCCGCAGAAAAGCCTGATTTCAGTAAGTCTTTTACCACTTTATCGGCCCCGTGCTTGGTGCGGGTAAATACCAGCGCTGTTTTTATGTCGCTGTCTTTTAATAAATGGGCCAGCAGCAACTTTTTATGCTCCCGGTTTACATGGTATAAGCTTTGGCGAATGGTTTCTGCTGTAGAGGATACCGGGGTAACTTCTACTTTGGCAGGTTGATGCAATAAAGAAGCGGCTAATCCGGCAATCTCCGGTGGCATGGTTGCCGAAAAAAACAGGGTCTGCTTTTTGGCAGGCAATTTGGCCAATATCTTCTTTACATCATGAATAAAACCCATATCTAACATACGATCTGCCTCATCCAACACCAATAGCTGAACCTGTTGTAAGGAGATAAACCCCTGCTGCATCAAATCTAATAAGCGACCGGGGGTGGCCACTAAAATATCTACGCCTCGCTGTAAAGCCTGCGTTTGGGGTACCTGAGAAACCCCACCAAAAATAACATGGTGCTTCATCCGAAGGTTTTTGCCATAAGCCGATAAACTATCATTGATTTGTATGGCTAATTCGCGGGTTGGGGTAACAATCAGCGCTTTAATGCCCTTGCTTATAGGACCCGCTGCTTGTTGTAAATGTAAATTCTGTAAAATGGGTATGGCAAAAGCGGCTGTTTTTCCAGTACCGGTTTGGGCACAACCTAACACATCCCTACCCTGTAAAGCGGGTGGAATGGCTTGCTCTTGAATTGGGGTAGGCTGGGTATAGCCTTCTTCGTGTAATGCCTCTAAAATAGAGGGAATAATGTGTAACGATTCGAATGTCATGTAAATAATGATAATATGAGTACCCGTTGAAATGGTATCAACTGGTATATAACCTACCCGTAAATGATCTGAAAAACTTTGTCACGGAAGTGTGATCAGCCTGTAGAGAGCTTATATGAATAGTATAAAGGTACGATAATTTACCTTCTTTTACTCTTTTATTGATAACCTGCTGTTAATCATATCATTACAAGCCGGGTTCCAATAAGGTGGTAATTTGTTCCAGATAATGTTGATCGGTGGAATCAAAGTGATCTAACTGGGTACTATCTACATCCAAAACCCCGATAATGGTATTCCCTTTTTTAAGGGGGACTACAATTTCCGATTTTGACTGGCTGCTACAAGCAATATGACCGGGAAAAGCTTCCACATCGGGTACAATCAATGTTTTTTGTTGTTCCCAGCTGCTGCCACACACGCCTTTACCCATTCGGATTCGGGTGCAGGCGACTGGTCCCTGGAAAGGCCCTAAAACAAGGATATCGATTTTAACCAGATAAAATCCCACCCACAGCCAGTTGAACTGTTGATGGAGTGCCGCACAAACATTGGCCAGATTGGCAATCATATCTGGCTCCCCATCTAGTAAACCCTTTATTTGAGGGATAAGTGCTTCGTATTGTTCGGCTTTGGTTCCGGTTATCAAGTGTAAATCTTCTGCCATGCTGGTTAATTTAACGTACCCATTTACCTATCAAGGGTAGTTTTTTTATTTCTTCCTTTTCCAAGGTGAATAATAAACTTACAAATATTAATAGGAAAACGGTTGATTTGAGCAGGTGAGCTATCGTCGGTAAGCTATTGGGTAAACTGAGCCATTCATTGGCCTTACCCAATAATACAGCTACCAGCAAATACAGCAGCAATCTGCTAACCGCGTAAGGTACTGGATATACTTTTTGCCCCCACAGATAACTGATTACCATCATGCTGCTATAGCATACCAAGGTTGCCCAGGCACTGGCCACATAACTAAAATGCGGAATGCCCCAGTAATTAATCGATAGGGTAATGATTGCCCCAATAATAGTTATCCAGGCGCCCGCCATCGTTCGGTTTCCTAATTTATACCATACACTGAGGTTATAATAAATACCCAAACAAATATTGGCTAACAATAACAAGGGAACTACGCTAAGGCCTACCCACATCGCTTTGTTTTGGATAAAGTGTTTCCAGATATCGAGATAGAGCATTACTACTAGATACATACCACATAGGGTAATAACAAAAAACTTCATCACCCTTGCATAATGTTTCGGAGCATCTTCCTGAGCCGATAGTTTAAAAAAGAAAGGCTCGGCACCCATACGAAATGCCTGAACTGCCAGCGTAATAAAAATAGATAGTTTATAACAGGCCGAATAAATACCCACTTCAGCTTTGGCGGCTTCTACTCCCTGCACAGGTGCCCACCATCCCAGCATAATCCTGTCGAAGGTTTCATTTACCATACCTGCCATACCCGCAATAATTAGGGGTAAGCCATATAGCAACATGCTTACCCAAAGTGCCCGATCGGGCTTCCATTGAAAGCTAGTCAACTCTTTATTTAATAAAAACAGAATCAGCAGGTTTTGAAAAAGATTGGCCACCAGCACATACCCCACGGCCCATGCTCCTGTAAAATAACTTGCCGAAAAATTACCCGGATGCGTTTTCACCCAATGCGGCCCATAGCTGAGTAAAAAATAAATGCA
>CAMBUH010000180.1 GCA_945870985.1 Chitinophaga pinensis | reverse complement strand
TAATAGTAAAAATCGCTTGTTTCTTTCTGGGTATTTTGGAAGAGATAAACTGGGGTTTGGGAGAACATTTGGGATAGACTACGGAAACAGTACTGGAACCCTTCGTTGGAACCATATTTTTAATGGAAGATTGTTTTTAAATAACTCCCTCATTTATTCGAACTATAACTACAATATCGAAATAAAGTCCGGTGTAAATAATCTCATCATCAAATCGAAAATTGAAGACCTGGCCTTAAAAACCGATTTCCAATATTTCATCAACAACGATAACAAAATCAATTTTGGCACCCAGGTAACCCGCCATTTACTTTCACCGGGTATTGTAGATGCCAGTGCCAGCTCTAGTTTTAATTCTCAAGCTTTGCCGGTTAAAACAGCATTGGAAGCAGCTGCCTATTTTAATCACGAATATGCCCCCAATACCAAGCTGCGATTGAATTATGGCATTCGTTTAACTTCTTTTTCTTTATTAGGCCCAGGCAATTTTAGCACCTACGACAGCGCCAGTAATATTATCCAAACTACCGTAAAAACAGGATCTGGTGCAGTAAAAACCTATATAAATCCAGAACCCCGTTTTTCTGCCAGTTGGTTATTGAATCCACTCAGTTCCTTTAAAGCTTCTTATACACGCAATGTACAAAACCTGCACCTGTTAAGCAATTCAGCTGCTATTAACCCAACCGATATCTGGATTCCCAGCAGTTTGCAGGTTAAACCCGAAATCGCCGATCAGGTAGCTATGGGATATTATAAGAACGATCTGGGATTTCAATATGAATTTTTTGTAGAAGCCTATTACAAGTGGATGCAAAATCAGGTTGACTATAAAAATGGAGCACAATTACGGGCAAATGAAAATGTGGAGTCACAATTGTTATTTGGTAGTGGCAGGGCTTATGGACTGGAATGGTTTTTAAAGAAAAAAACCGGCAAACTAACCGGATGGATCAGTTATACCTTAGCCAGAACTGAAAGAAGTGTTCCCGGCATTAATAATGGAAACTGGTACCCTGCTCGCCAAGACCAAACCCATAATCTTGCAATCGTGGGGATTTATCAAACCAATAGCAGATGGACCCTCTCTGCCAACTGGGTATACAATACGGGTAATGCAGTTACTTTCCCCAGTGGAAAATATACCTTGAATGGACAAACCGCCTATTACTATACTGAGAGAAATGGATATCGGTTTCCAGATTATCATCGGTTAGACCTAGCAGCTACCTTAAAAAATAAGCCTAAGGCCGGAAGGGAAGGCAGTTGGACCTTCTCATTATACAATGCATATGGCCGGGAAAACACGTATAGTATAGAATTTAAGGATGATCCGAATAATCCGGGAAAAACTATTGCTGAACAAACGGCCTTGTTTAAATGGGTTCCTTCCATTACTTACAATTTTAAATTTTAAGGGGATGAAACAAAAAATATTTATTGGTAAGATTATAGCAGGAACATCGAACATACAACCCGCCATTAATTTGAGCATTAGCCTGCTGATGAGTGCTTTCCTTATTGTATTGGGGGGATGTAAAAAAGTGATAGATGTAAACCTAAATGATGCTTCTCCTCAAATTGTTGTGGAGGGGAATATTTACAATACAGCGGGACCCTACACTCTTCGCATCAGCAAAACGGTTAACTACAGTGCCGACAATCAGTTTCCAGCGGTAACGGGTGCCAGCGTGCTTGTAAAAGATATAACGGATGGTACCTTAGATACCCTCAAAGAATCAATTCCTGGTCTGTATCTTACTAAAAAAATAAAAGGAGTATCCGGTCATGAATACCAACTATTACTTACAACTGGTGCACAAACATATACGGCCAATACCTTACTTCCCCAGCCGGTTCCTTTTGACTCAGTGAGTTTTGAAAAGCTTTCCCGTCCAGGTGGTAAAATCGATTGGTATGCGGTAATCAATTACCAAGATCCGGCCGGGGTTTCCAATTACTACCAATTTACCCTGTTAGTAAATGGCAGAAAAATCAATAACACTTTTGCATTTGAAGACAGGCTTTCAGATGGTAAATATGTTTCCAGAACATTGCGAACAGATAGTACTTATATCAGCTTAGGAGATAGTGTTACAGTAATTATGAATCATATGGGAAAAGAAGGCTATCAATTTTATAGCACCTATTTTCAAGTAACGGGTAACGGATCTTTGCAATCGATAAGTCCGGCCAACCCAATTAGCAATATTTCTAATAAAGCATTGGGCTATTTTTTTGCCAGTGCAACCCAAACCAGAAAAGCCGTAGCTAAATAATATATTTTTATTTATGCTTTTTAGTTTTTGTATTAATTTTTTTTGTTATTTGCCAATAATACACCTCCAATGATGCAAGCCGCGGCAACTATTTTAGCGGGTGTGATGGCTTCGTGTAAAATGAGAATTGCAGCCACTGTACCAAAAAAAGGTTGAGAAAAAATAAAGGCCCCAGTAGTTGCTGCTCCCAGAATGCGAATAGCATAATTCATAAAAAGATAGGCAAAAAAGGTAGCCCCCAAAACTACATACGAAATACAGCACCAATGAAATAGGCTCAGGGTTTGCCAGGGAACCACTTTCAAATGAGGCCAGCCCAAAGGAATAATTACCCATCCCCCCATAAAAAATACCCATTGCAACAGTTGCAGTGGCTGATATTTTGCCATCAACGGTTTAATTAAAATAACATAGGTGGAATATCCAATAGCTCCTCCTATTACAAACAAATCGCCCAGCATTTCATCACCGGCGGCTGTGGAAGCAATATTTCGTGAAAACACCAGGATGCAGCCTCCGGATATACCAAGTAACAAACCCAATACTTTTGACAGGGTAAGCGATTCGTGCAAAAAAATGGCGGCCAAAATGGTGATGGTGATGGGTGTAGTTAAAATAAGCAGCGCGGCATGAATGGGACTGGTTAACGACATGCCCGTGATAGAAAAACTTTGATTCAAGGCAATACCTGCCATGGCACAAAAGAACAAGCGCAGATAATCTTTAGCGGTGATTCTAGTGGCAACTGGGTTAAACAAATATAGAATCCAGAATAATGATCCGGCAAAAAAAATACGGATACTGGTAAGTGCCATCGGATGAAGCAAAGCCGGACTCACCTGCTTAACCGCAATAACACTGGTTCCAAAAAAGAAATTGGCAATTAATACCCCGGTGATAGCTTTTGCACGTTCCGACATTCGTTTTACATTTCCGGATGTTGAAGTCAGGCCGGCTTTACTGAATAATTACCGGCATTAGTATTTAAATACCTTTCCACCGGCCATTACTTCCTGGGTTTTTTCGTCGAAAGTAACTTTCTCGCCTGTTCTGGCAGCGGCATTCGTCATGATGTTGGCAATAGAATGATAATACCCCGCCTCAACCGGAGCATTGGTTTGCTTACGGCTGCGAATACATTCCATCCAGTTTTTAACGTGGGCAGTGGTGAGTTCGTCTCCGCCGGTATTGGCACCTGCCTCTACTTTTACTATGCGATCGGTTAAATTAAGCTCGGGTAAGAGGTTGGGTTTCATATTCATCGCTTCTGCATAATTCGCTTTTAATCCGCCCTTTGGTGAAACCTTATTGGTAATTAAATTGAGTTCACCGCCATTAGAATAATAAATCTCGCCGGGCTTATCTTCACCGTTATGCATACGTGAGCCAAATACTACCTGGAAACCGGTAGTGGAATCATTGGAAGGACCATAATCGAATACCGCTGTAATGGTATCCCAGTTTCTACGGCCATCTTTCCACATATAAATACCTCCATTGGCCGTTACGCTGCGCGGATGATTGTAGCCGCTGAACCAATGCACCGTATCAATCTGATGACTCATCCATTGACCGGGTAAACCGGATGAATAAGGCCAGAATAAACGATACTCCAGATATTTACGCGGATCAAATTTCTCGTACGGACGATTCAGTAGATAGCGCTTCCAATCCAGGTCCTCTTCCCGGCATTGAGCAACCAGGGCAGGCCTTCTCCACCTGCCAGGCTGATTCACATTCCAAGCTAATTCAACCATTGTGATGGGACCAAATTTGCCCGTTTGGATAAAGTCGGCAGCTGCCATATAGTTAGGTCCGCTTCTACGCTGAGAACCAATACTAACAATACTTTTAGAAGCTTTCACCGCCTTCAGTGCTGCGCGGTTATCTTCCATAGTTTCGGCAAAGGGCTTTTCACAGTAAACATCCACGCCTGCTTTTACTGCTTCGATGGCATGTAATGCATGTTGAAAGTCGGCTGTGCTTATAAAAACAGCATCTACAGAACGCGATGCATAGAGTTCATCATTATTTCGGAAAGCAGTAATATCATGCCCCATTTTATCTTTCAAAAAGGCAGCTCCTTCTTCGCGACGCTTTTTCCAAATGTCAGAAACTGCAACGATATCAAAATTCATTTCCTTATAAAACTGCATAAAGGGAGGAATATGAGAAGATTTATGGCGATCGGAAAAGCCAACCACCCCTACCCTAACCCGGTCGTTTGCGCCAATAATACGCGCATAACTACTGGCACTAAAAGCTAATGATCCCATATACGTTCCGGCAACAGCCTGAGCAGATTGACGGATAAATTTTCTTCTGGAATTTGACATAAGTAAAAATTTATAGTTGTTTTTTTAGCAATTCAAATATGACTTGGCATTATAATAAGCAATGTCTTTTACTATGTTGCCAATCCATTTTTCGTCATTGGGTAAAAGACCTTTCTTCATTTCATCTGCAAATAAATTACAAACGATGCGTCTAAAATATTCGTGCCGGGGGAAAGATAAAAAACTTCTGCTATCGGTAATCATCCCTACAAAAGTACTGATGAGGCCCAAATTAGAAAGCGCATTCAATTGTTTTTCCATTCCATCTTTTTGGTCGAGAAACCACCAGCCCGAACCAAATTGAATTTTTCCTCTAACAGAGCCATCATTGAAATTTCCCAGCAT
>CAMBUH010000179.1 GCA_945870985.1 Chitinophaga pinensis | reverse complement strand
ATCGGGTTATGGAGTTTCACTTCAGTTCGGGCAGTAAATGCTGATAATACTCCTGCTGCTGGTAAATTCGATACTACCCTGATTAGTAAAAAATTATTAAAAAAATGGCAACTAATCGAATTAAATGGTCAGCCTATATCTGCCCTTGGCAAGCCTGCCAAAACTCCCTATATCCAATTCGATAGTGCTCGCCGGGTTGCTGGCAACAATGGCTGCAATCAGTTTTTTGGCAGCTACGAATTGGAAAAGAAAGGCCGCATTAAATTTTCCGCCATGGGCTCTACACGCATGGCTTGTATTGATAATAACACGATAGAGTCCGACCTGATGCAGGTATTATCCAATACCGATAGCTATGTGTTGGTAAATGATACCCTCGTTTTTAACCGGGCCCGTATGGCTCCCCTGGCTCGTTGGGTTAAAATGAAGTCGGGTAAGAAGAAGAATAAATAATAGGTACTTCTTTCAAATAAAAAAGGGCGGTCCTGGTATAGCGGGCCGCCCTTTTTTGGCTGTATCAGCAATTATTTTTTGGCGCCTTTTACATATTTATTCAGCCACTCATTCTGCTCCCACAAAAGATGTAATAAATTCTCCCTCCCCCGATACCCATGCGCTTCATAGGGTAAATACACAAATCGAACCGTTCCTCCATGCCCTTTGATGGCTGCAAATAACCGCTCACTATTAATCGGGTAGGTTCCAGTATTGTCATCCGCCTCTCCATGCACCAGCAGGATAGGGGTTTTGATTTGATTGGCATAGCTGAAAGGACTCATCTCAAAATACAACTGAGGTGCCTGCCAGTATGTACGTTCCTCATTCTGAAATCCAAAAGGCGTAAGCGTACGATTGTATGCTCCACTGCGGGCGATACCTCCTTTAAATAAATTGGTATGTGCTAGTAAATTGGCCGTCATAAAAGCACCATAACTATGTCCGCCCACACCTACGCGGTTTCTGTCGCCCACGCCCATATCGGCCAGTTTATTAATAGCCGCTTCGGCATTTAGTTTGAGTTGTGCTATAAAATCGTCATTGGGCTTTTTGTCGGCAGTAGTGGCTACAATGGGCATCTCTGCATTGTCTAACACGGCATATCCCTGCGTTACATAATATACGGGCGAGCCCCAACTAAGGGTGGTAAACCGATCACGAGATCCCCTTACCTGTGCAGCATCTGCCGCTGAATTGAATTCTCTCGGATAAGCCCACAAGATTACCGGTAGCGGTCCATCTTTCAACTTATCGTAGTTTTTTGGCAGATATAAATCGCCGGTTAAATCCACGCCATCGGCTCTTTTATAACTGATCTTTTCTTTTAATACCCCCTCTAATTGCGGATAGGGATTTGCGAACTGTGTTAACTGTACATCGGCAATGCGAGCAATTAAATTCTTAATCCAATAATTGGGTACTTCTTTTTGTGATTCTCTTCGGGTAAGTAATACCAGTTTATCGGCATCAATTACCTCTTCTACCATTTCAAATACCCCTTCTTGGCAACGCCATACGATATTGTTTTTCTTGGTAGCCATATCGAATTTACTCAGGAAGGGCAAATCACCCTTGGCCGATGATCCCGAAGTATTATTCATTAAGATCTGTGTTCCATTATCGGTTATCTGTATCGCCGGCCGCCCGAAACTATTGCGGGTTAATACGGGTTCCCCTGGATTATTATAAGCATCAGTAAGGTTTCTTTCGAACAACAAATCCATACTTCCAGTTTTGCTGTTTAGTTTGCTCACCCGTCCGATTTGTTTTGAACGTAAAACCTCCCGAACCAGCGCAACAGATGAATCTCCCCAAATAGTGCCACTATATCTGTATTGCGTTTTAAACAGCGTAACGGGCGCTCCGGTAAAGGGCTCCGATAAGGAATACACAGCATCATGAAAGGGTACTTGTTTTTTCATGATGCCACTGTCTAGCGCTTCCGCCCAAATTACCGTGGCTTTTTGATCGTCTCTCCAATCGAATCCACGCGGAACGGGCTGGGTGTTATCATACCCACTAGGCGTAGCTTCTGTTGAAGGCAGTTCTGCTAATACTTTCACTGTTTTGCCACTCAGGTCGGTAATCGATACGGTAGAGGGAAATCCACCCGCAGTAACTAAATACGAGAATGGTTTTTTAAGGGTCCGCAGCATCAGATAATTTTTATCGGGTGAAACTGAAAAGCTACTGATGATGGCAGGAGTACCTAGATTGGTTTCTACTCCGTTTTTATTTAATACCAACTGGGCGGTTGTATAAAATTCAAAAACCGCTTCATCATGTGGCGACTTAATCAAATCCTGATAGGTAACACTCGGCGCTGCCTTTCCCAGATTTTCCTGAATAGTTGGTCCTTTGGGAACAATGGGTTTCTGAGGTGCCATAGCAGCAGGTTGCGTGGCGGCTTTATAGAGAATGGTTTGTTCGTCTATCCATATATAAGGTGTTCCCAGAGTTGTATTCAGGGGGAACTTATTTATTTTGGTAGCCCGCTGCGAAGCAATATCTATCACATACAAATCTACCCGTGCATTCGATGTATGGGTAAAGGCTACTTTTGTTTCTGATGGACTCCAACTGATATTTCCTGCCAGTAATCCGGAGGGTAATCCATACACCATCATCTCTTTATTCGTTTTGATTTGCTTCAGCAGAAAGCTGTTCACATAATTCTGCCGGCTCTGCGAAAAATTATTGGGATTCAGGCGAAGGCCGGCAACTTTTAATTCGGGCTGACCTAACTCTTCTACACCGGGGTAGGAGTTGCGCTCACTTAACAACATCCAGTTGGCCTTGCTGTCTATCCGAACAGCCGGGGTAGGTTTTGCCAACAACATGTCGGCAATATCTTTGGGCGGTACCTGGTATACGTTGTTATCTTGTGCATTCACTACCAGTAAACTAATAGCAAGCACTGCAAAAGAAAGGGTAAGTTTTTTCATAATAAATAAATGGGGTTTATTGATATACTCTTACATAATCGATTAACATGCTGCAAGGAAACACTTTGGGGTCTACGCCTTTTTGTCCACCCCAATCGCCTCCAACGGCAATATTCAGCAGTAGGTATTCCGGCTCATCAAAGGGCCAGGCTTCCCTTCCGCTATGTTCATTGGTAAAATTGAAATAGGGTTTGTCGTCTATTAAAACGGTAATTTTTTCTGAAGTCCAAATTACGGAATACACATGAAAGGCGTCACTGAAATCGGGCACCGGTATGGTGGCTGTTTTTTGGGTGCCAATGGAATGGTAGTATTTTTTGCAGTGTACGGAAGCATGAACAGTGCCGGGGTTGTAGCCAACATGTTCCATAATATCTATTTCCCCATCATCGGGCCATTGCAGGGGTTGATGGCTTCCCAGCATCCAGATAGCAGGCCAGGTGCCCAAACCTTTGGGTAATTTAGCACGCACATCTATGCGACCATATTTCCATTCAGCTTTGCCGCGGGTTACCAGGCGGGCGGAGGTATACTCCTTTTCTCCCGGTCCGTTTTTGATGGCAGTAATGCGTAAATGCCCATCTTCCACCCGCGCATTGGGTAGGCTATTCATTAGGTAGTTCTGTAATTCATGATTGCCCCATCCATGTTGGCCGGTATCATAGGCCCATTTGTTGGGATCTGGTAATCCTTTGTAAGAGAACTCATCACTCCAAACCAATTGTAAGGGCTTCGTTTGTGCGCAAAGGGTTGCGGTACAAAATAGGAGGGGAATTAATAGTTGCGTAATTCGCATATAATTGCTTTAGTTTCAGCAAGATAATAAATAGTTTCGGATGTGCTGCCTCCGAATTATTTGGCGGTTTCTGCAGTTTTTCGTACCTTTGCAGGGCAAATGAATAACTGTTTACACATACACCATCATGTTTTCTTGCCCAACGGGTAAGCAACGGTGTAGTGTTTAAAATACAACATGTGTGGCTTACCTCCGGGTAGGCCTTTTTTATGTGTAGTAGTTAGGCATCCTTGCAAATTATTCATTGAATTTTTTATTATGAAACTAACCCTGGCCATCCAAAAAAGCGGCCGACTGCACGACGATTCTATGCGACTGCTAAAAGAATGTGGCATCGACATTACCAATGGCGTAAATAAATTGAAGGCAGAAGCCGGCAATTTTCCGCTGGAACTGTATTTTTTGCGGGATGATGATATTCCCCAATATGTGGAGGATAATGTTGCCGATATAGGATTTGTGGGCGAAAATGTGGTGCTCGAAAAAAAGAAGCAAGTGATTCCCTGCGAGCCCCTGGGTTTTGGTAAGTGCCGACTCAGCCTTGCCATAAAAAAGGGAGATAGCTTTACCGGTGTTGCCGATTTGGAAGGCAAAAGAATCGCTACCAGCTATCCGGTTATTTTGGGAGATTACCTGAAAAGTCAGGGTGTATCGGCTGACATTCACGAAATCAGTGGCAGTGTTGAAATTGCTCCGGGCATCGGATTGGCAGATGCCATCTGCGATTTGGTGAGCAGCGGATCTACCTTGTTTATGAATGGACTACGAGAAGCAACCACCATCTTACAATCGCAGGCTGTGTTGATTAAAAATGCAGGATTACCCGCCGAAAAAGAAGCCCTGTTAGAGCGATTACTATTCCGCATCCGCTCAGTTAAAAAAGCCCGCAATCATAAATATATTCTGCTGAATGCACCCAACGATCGGTTGGATACTATCTTATCTCTTTTACCAGGGATGAAAAGCCCTACCGTATTGCCATTAGCCGAACCCGGCTGGAGCAGTGTGCACAGCGTATTAAATGAAAATGATTTTTGGAATATCATCGAGCAATTGCGCGATGCAGGTGCTCAGGGAATTCTGGTAGTTCCTATTGAAAAAATGATTGTATAAATCTATTGTATGTTAACAACCTTTATCAATCCGCCCCCATCCGAATGGAATTCTTTGCTTCAACGACCTGCTGTAGATGCAACTAACTTATTCGAGCAAGTGCGTTCGATTATGCA
>CAMBUH010000178.1 GCA_945870985.1 Chitinophaga pinensis | reverse complement strand
CAGTGGAACTTCTATGGCAGCGCCCAATGCTAGCGGATCTCTTTTTCTGTTACAAGAATATTATACCAAATTGAAACCCGGAACATTTATGCGCTCAGCCTCACTCCGGGGTTTAGCAATACATACTGCTGACGAAGCAGGTTTCTTTCCGGGTCCTGATTATCAATACGGATGGGGATTGTTAAATGTTGAAAAGGGAGCTGCGCTAATTAAGGAAGCAGTAACTAATAACAATAGTGCCTCCAGCAGCCATCTTTTGTATGAAAATACGCTAGCTAATGGTGCTTTTTTCGAGACCACCGTTATCGCATCCGGAAAAGGGACTCTATCTGCTACCATTTGCTGGACGGATCCTAGGGGCCAGGTAGAGAAAGTAGATGTGCTGAATAATCGGGCTAAAAAATTGGTAAACGACCTCGACATTCGCATCACAAAAAGTACAGGATTTGGAACTTATTTGCCCTGGACCTTGAATGTAGATTTTCCGAATTCTGCCGCCAATCCGGGAGATAATATAACCGATAATGTAGAAAGGATAAATGTGGATAGCACGGTGCCTGGTCAATCTTACAAGATACGCATATCGCATAAAGGCACTTTAGTAAAAAATACCCAAGCCTATACCCTATTAGTGAGTGGTGTTGGCGGAACAGCATTTTGTAATTCTACTTCCGGCGGTGGTGGTGCCCGAATTGATTCTGTAAGCTTCAGTAATATTCAGGTAGGCAATTCACCCGGGTCTAAAACCTATACAGATAATACACGCTTTATTGCAAATATTGAACCTCAGCAAACTATACCCATTACTGTAAAAGTTAGCACCGCAGATGTTACTACCAATGCAAGAATAGTAAAGGTATTTATAGATGTAAACACTAATGGCACATTTGAAACGAGTGAGCTATTTGCTACTAGTGGTGCACTTACATCGGCCCCCCAATTATATACCACCAATGTGGCCATTCCGGGAAATTTAACCGTAGGTAATATTTGTTTGATGAGAATTGTAGTACAGGAAACCTCCAATGCAGCCGATGTGCTGCCCTGTGGCACTTATGGAAAAGGAGAGACCCAAGATTATCGCGTACGAATTGTAAGTCCCTCCAATGATGTTTCCGTAAATGAAATCACTTCCCCTGCCGGTGGCAATTGCGAATCCGATCAAAACTACCTTACCATTAAAATAAAAAATAATGGAGCGGTTAATCAAACAAATATACCCATCGCAGCAGTGGCAACATCAGGAGGATCTGTGTTGGCTACCTTTACAACCACGTATAGCGGTTTGCTACTGGCAGGATCGGAAGCTTCCATCACTTTCCCGAATCCTTTTCCAACTGCGGCTGCTACTACCTATACCATTTCTGCTGTAACCAATTTAGCGGTAGATCAGAATACTTCAAACAATCAGTTAGCTTCTACGTTTATCACCGCCGCCCGGCCTTCTGCCCCCGCAGGAACCGGAAGTATTTGTTCGGGAGCTGCTTTACTTAAAGTTACGGCACCTGTTTTTAGTACCAACTACTATTGGTACAATTCACCTACTGCCACAGTTCCTTTTGCATCCGGCTTTAATGTAAGCACTGCCGCTATCCCTGCCGATAAAACTTTTTATCTGGCAAAAGAAATAAAAACCTCCATTGGCCCGGCTAATAAAATGGTGTATCCAAACGGAGGATATAACACTTTCGTTGGTAACTATGTAAAATTCAATAACGCAGTTCCAATAGTTATTGAAACTGCCCGACTATATGTGGGCAATCCCGGAAAAATTAGGGTGATTATGGGAGACATTGCCAGCGAAGATCCTGCCACCGGTGCTTATTCCTATTTCAACCGATATTCTACCACTTTTGATGTACCAGCCACCAATCCCAATCCGAAACCAGGACTTGTAGTAGGTAACCCCACGGATGATCCCGGAGCCGTTTTCTATCTCAATATTCCGGTAAATACACCCGGCGACCATATTCTCATCCTCCAATGCTTAGGTGGCGATGGAAGAGCTGATAGCGCTTCTGTTTTTAGAAACAACCAAATCTCAACCACCAATACATACCCGATAAGTATTCCCGGCGTGATGTCTATCAATGGAAATAGTGCAACTACTGGTGGAGCACAACCCTCCCAATTTTACTATTATTTCTATGATATGCGTATTCGAACTACCGCTTGTCCAAGTGCAAGAACAGCAGTAGTTGCCAATACACCCGCCAATCCGGTTATCACCCAACAGGCCGATTCACTGGTATCATCCATTGCAACCGGAAATCAATGGTACTATAATGATACCCTTATTTCAGGTGCCAATAATCCTTCCTACCGACCCACCAAATCCGGTCAATACAAAGTAATTATTTTCGATGCCTTTGGTTGTCAACTTACTTCCAATACCATCAATGTAACCATTACCGCACTTACCGAACAAATGGCGGAAGAAATCAAACTGAGAGTATCTCCCAATCCAAATAACGGAAGGTTCAACCTTTCTTTCCGGGTAGCTACCAAATCAGACCTATGGATAGATATACTAGATGCAACCGGTAATAAAGTTTTCACCGCTAATCAGGCTGATTTCATCGGATCGTACTCGAAAGAAATTAACCTGACTCAAGTATCCTCATCACTCTATCTGGTGAGAATTCAGCATAACAAGAAAATTTATCTGAAGAAAATCATTATACAACGATAAACTCTACTTGAATTCTTTTAAAAAAAGCCGATACATGTTATCGGCTTTTTTTTGGCCCCCAATTATTTGCTATCGATTAGTTTCACTCCCTCAGTATCTATAGATCCAATAGCCATTTATAATTGTTGGCTGCCTGCTTATTCCATTTCCTCAATTGAAATAAACATAATTACTTGCACTATTTTTTTAATGCTTAATTAGTGCAAATCGATAGCTAACCTACTACTATCCTAGCTACGATA
This sequence comes from Chitinophaga pinensis, assembly GCA_945870985.1. GTDB lineage: Bacteria > Bacteroidota > Bacteroidia > Chitinophagales > Chitinophagaceae > Sediminibacterium > Sediminibacterium pinensis_C. The sequence goes on along the minus strand of CAMBUH010000178.1, from coordinate 2,059 downwards.
TCGTTTGAGTAGAACACCTAGGTAATAACCCGATAGAATTACATATTTTATTATCTTTATAATCTATTAATATGTATTTATATGGCAGAGCCTTGGCGCACGGGAACCGTGATTAAATTAGAAAATGAAACCGCAAGTTCCAGAAGATTTTGGATTCAGGTTCCTGAATTGGAATCCTTCGACTTTATTCCAGGTCAATTTGTTACCCTTGATTTGCCCATACATGAGCAAAAGAACAAGCGCTGGAGAAGTTATTCCATTGCTTCTGCACCTGATGGCACCAATGTATTTGAGCTGGTAATTGTTTTTCTAGAAGGTGGATTGGGCACTACCTATTTATTTAATGAGGTTACCTTAGGCACTGAAATCATTTTACGCGGACCACAAGGCAAGTTCACTTTACCAGATACCATCGAACACGATTTGTTCCTTATTTGTACCGGAACTGGTATCGCACCTTTTCGCTCTATGGCACACTGGTTGCACAACAATAAAAAACCACATCAACAAGTACACCTGGTTTTTGGATGCCGGAAATTGGAAGACGGATTATATATCAACGAATTGAACGACCTGGCTGCTGCCGAACCCGGTTTTCATTTTCACCCCTGCTACTCTCGCGAAACCGAAGTGCCTGCCGGTGCTTACAAAGGATATGTACATCAGGTATACGAGCAACTTACCCAGCAAGGAACTCTATATGCTAAGTTTTATTTGTGTGGCTGGAAGAACATGATTGACGAAGCAAAAGAAAGAATCGTGGCCCTTGGTTACGACAAAAAAGCTATCCACTTAGAAATATACGGTTAATTGGGTATATCCCCTTACTAGTATTTTACTGTATCTGCGCCGAAACCAACTCTCTCACCCGGCTCATCAATACGCGTTCCTGCACCATAGCGTCTCTATAGCGAATGGTAACCGTTTGATCGGTAAGGGTTTGATGATCAATGGTAACACAGAAAGGCGTGCCAATTGCATCCTGGCGACGATAGCGCTTTCCAATGGCATCCTTTTCTTCATAAAAGCATTTGAAGTAGGGTTTACATTCATTCATCAAGTCGCGCGCTATTTCCGGCAGTCCGTCTTTTTTGGTTAATGGCAAAATCGCCAACTTAACAGGCGATAATACAGGAGGAATATGCAGCACTACCCTACTATCTGTGGAACCATCCTCTTTAGTAAGTTGCTCCTCCTCATAGGCATTAGACAATATCAATAAAAACATCCTGTCTAACCCAATAGAAGTTTCAATCACATAGGGAACATAATTCTGATTGATTTCATTGTCGAAATATTGGAGTTTCTTTTTGCTGTAAATCTGATGCTGGGTTAAATCGAAATCACCGCGGGAGTGTATCCCCTCTACTTCTTTAAATCCAAATGGAAACTCAAATTCTATATCGCAGGCTTCCTTCGCATAATGTGCCAACTTTACATGGTCGTGAAAGCGGTATTTTTCTGCTGCAATTCCCAAACCGAGGTGCCATTGTAAGCGGGCTTCTTTCCAATATTTGTACCAGTCACCCTCTGTACCGGGACGAACAAAAAACTGCATTTCCATCTGCTCAAATTCACGCATGCGGAATATAAATTGTCGGGCCACTATTTCATTGCGAAAAGCCTTACCGGTTTGTGCAATCCCAAAAGGAATTTTCATCCGGGCCGTTTTTTGCACGTTCAAAAAATTCACAAAAATTCCCTGTGCCGTTTCTGGCCGCAAATAAATAGTATCCGACTCTTCCGCCACCGAGCCCACTTGGGTAGAGAACATAAGATTAAAGTGACGGATATCCGTCCAGTTACCCGTTCCACTTACACTGCAAACAATTTTATTGTCTACCAATAATTGCTTGAGTCCGGCAAAATCTTCCGCAGCAAGCAAAGCATCCATTTGCGCCAGCAAGGCGGTAACCGCGGCACTTTCTCCTGCTTGCGTAAGTTCATCTGCCTTGGCTTCTAGTAAATGATCTACCCGATAGCGCTTTTTACTATCGCGATTATCAATCATCGGATCGCTGAAATTGTCTACGTGGCCACTTGCTTTCCAAGTAGTGGG
>CAMBUH010000177.1 GCA_945870985.1 Chitinophaga pinensis | reverse complement strand
ATGTAACCCCTTTTCCGTTTCAATAATTTCCTGTACCTCTTCATAAGCAAAACGATGATCGGAGTGAATGATGGTTTTTCCCAACCAATATTGTTTCACTTCTGCTTTTGCATTGATTTGAAAAATGGCTGAAAAAGTTAATTTATCTTCTTTGGGGCGGAGGGAACAGAGTTCATTGGAAATAGTTTCTGGCAACATCGGATTCACCCGATCGGGCAAATAAACAGACGTGGCTCTCTTATAGGCCTCTTCATCCAATGCAGTGTCGGGGTGTACGTAATGACTTACATCGGCGATATGCACACCTACTTCATACAATCCATTCTCTAGGGTTCGGATTGATAATGCATCATCAAAATCTTTTGCATCAGCAGGGTCGATGGTTACGGTAAGTAAATCGCGGCAATCTCTTCTTTTGGCAATTTCAGCAGAATCAATTGTTTCTGGCAATCGGGCTGCTTCTTCAAGCACTTCATCCGGAAATGATAATGGAAATCCGCCTTGGGCCAGCAATTCCTTCATGGCCGCATCATTCTGGTCTTCCGGGCGCAGGATACCTACCACCGTTCCCACGGGCTTCTTATCATCCTTGTCCCATTTTACCAATCGTGCTATTACCCGGTCTTTATGCTTCGCTCCCATTGTATCGGAAAGCGGAATAAATAAATCAGGCATGGGCCTATCGGAATCCGGCACAAAAAAGGCATAATTGGTAGATAGCTGCAAATACCCAGTGAATTCGGTTTGTTTTCGGGTAATTACTTCAGAAATTTTCCCTTCCTTCTTTCCGGTTCTGGGATTCTCTTTGGTTGTTTTTACCCGAACTAGATCACCATTCAATGCGGTATTAAAATCGCCTGGCTTTACCATAACATCACCGGCCTCGTTCTCTACAATTACATAACCCATTCCCGAACGGGTGATTTCTAATCGGCCTTTTTGAAGCAGATTTCCGGCATTTTTGGTGGTATGTTTATTTATGTTCTTTTGCTTCTTCATGTATTTGTTTGGTTTGAAACCCTTTTACAAAATCAATAACCAATTGATTGAAAAATATACCCTCTCCAAATAAAAAATAATGTTGAATAGGTAATACGTATATGGGTACTTTGTTTAGTTGTTGTTGAAATTTAAGTAATCGAACTGCATCTTTTTCCGTAGTAAGTATTAATTTATCCCGTCCGGATAGCGCATCAAATTTATCCTGAATATCATTTAAATCATCGATTGAAAAAATATGGTGGTCGGCATAATCCAGTTGTGAATATGAATGTACTTTATCCAAGAGATACGCTTTAAGCGGGGCTGGATTGGCAATTCCACAAACCAGCAACACTTCATCCCGTTGGGTGAGATGCCACTCGTCGGAAGTATTGAAAATATGATAGGGTGTACCATAGGCAATAGCAGTAAAGAAAATCCGCTGATGCGGTAACAAATGTAATTGCCGAATTATCCGATGCTTGTCTTCTGCACTCAGCGATTCTGGACATTTGGTAACCACAATTATCTGGGCACGGTTGGCTGATTTTCGTTCATCACGTAAATCGCCGGTTGGCAAAAAAAAGTCTTGCGCGTATAGATTTACGTATTCGGTGAGTAAAATATTTAACCCCGGAACTACATCCCGGTGCTGAAAGGCATCATCCAAAACAATTGCTTGAACATCCGGAACATCTTGTAATAAATAAGGAATACCCACCAATCGTTCTTCACAAACAGCTACAGGTATTTCTGGAAACTTCAGATGAAACTGCATAGGCTCATCTCCAATTTCCAATGCCGTGGTAGTTGATTCTGCCAATACATACCCTTTGGTTTTTCTTTTATATCCCCTGCTTAGTATGGCAATTCGGAATGCCGGATGTAAAACCCCCATTAAATATTCAACCATCGGAGATTTTCCGGTACCGCCAACCGCCAAATTACCAATTGCAATTACTGGAAAATGAAACTGCGACGAAGCGAACCAATGTTTATCATAAAATATATTTCGGATTTTAATCACCCAACCATACAACAAGGCAATGGGCAACAATAAAACCCGAAATGACTTAAGGAAGATGGTATTAAAATTCATATAAACCCTGCGGAGTGATACAACAACTTAAAGGTACGTCAAATTGTGCGGTATCTGTTATAGATTCAACAGGCTCGAAGAAGCAAACACCTACTTTTAACAAATCGGGCTTTGTTCTTTGCAAAAAGCGATCGTAGTAGCCCCCCCCATATCCTACCCTATTTCCTTTTTTGTCGGCGATTAGCATGGGAACCAACACCAGATCAATGGTATCGGGCTGCCAAACTTCTCCGTAAGCAGGCTCGGCTATTCCCCATTTGCCTACTTGAAAAGGGATACCCCCCTCAGGCAGTACGGCTTCCATCCTACCCGGGGTGGATTGCACAACAGGATAAGCAATTTGTATTTGAGGAAATTGTTGTTGCAGATAGTCTGTTAATCTCAAAGGATCAGGCTCTGCTTGTTGTTGATGTGCACAAAAAGCTAATACCCTTCGGGGATGATTAAATGGAATACGTTTAAAATGAATGCATAAAAGTTGATTCCTCCTTTCCTGTTCAGGGATATCGAGCAAAAGGCGTTGTTGTTTGTAATACGAGCGCAATTCAGATTTAGTCATACCCATATAATGGGGTTTATTCTTGTTTAGGAACGGAATCGGATTGCCGCTGAAAAAACGAAAAAACAGTTGAGCCATAATTTCGCTGGAATACAAATCCTGCGGCTTGTTCGTAATTATTTCGGGGGGTATGTTCCAGCACAAAAAATCCCCGGGGTGCAATCAAACTTCGGGAAACAATCAGTTTGGGTAATTCATCGATGCTTCCCAATGCATAGGGAGGTCCGGCAAAAATAAAATCAAAAGAATCGGTGGCAGATTGCAGATAAGCAAATACATCCATCCGCAATACCGAATATCCGTTGGCACCCAGATTTTGTAAATTCGTTTGGATAAACTGATACATTACCGGATCCTTTTCTACAATTACCTGTTTGGCTGCACCCCGGGAAGCTAATTCATAGCTGATAGCACCAGTACCCCCAAACAAATCAAGGGTAGTGCATCCCTCAAAATTCATTCGGTTGCCCAAAATATTAAAGAGTCCTTCTTTGGCAATATCAGTTGTAGGCCTGGTATGTGGCATATTTGCCGGGGGCTGAATTCGTCTGCCGCCCCATTGTCCGGATATAATTCTCATAACAACCAGCGTTGCAGGGTATAAAAATAATGTGCAGGAAATTGTTCATATGCCTGCTCGAATATCCCGGAAGGTGCAATCCGTTGCCATTGTATTGTGGGAAAAATTTCCGTTAACCGTTCCACTAATTCGCTGCCAGCAATTACTGTACCGGAAATATTTAATTGGCATTGTTGGGGAGCAATTTTTAACTGACGCAATCCATTCAACAATTCATACAGCACATCATCGGAAGTAGCGTAGGTAAAAGTTTGTATAACCTGCAATTGAGCCCCACTTACCACCACCGCCGAAAAAAATTGTTCAGAAAAATCCAAGGTAACCGTTATTTGTTGTGGGTGAGCATCTTGTAAACTATGTTCAATAGCCGCTGCATAGGCATGTGTGGTATCATAACTGGGAAATCTATCCGTAATCCATTGATAGATTCCAGCATGAATTCGATAGGCAAGCAAAATTTGATAAGTGCGGGGTAATTTTTTATACCCAATCCATGCCAAGGGTTGTTCACCAAACATAAGGTTACACAAATCTTTGGTGGAAGAAGAGCTAAACTTTGATTCCGGTATCACCAATACCTCAGGAAAAGTAAACCCGATATGGCGTTCACTGAAATTTCTTCTTAACATTTCAGACTGCTGTAAAATACTTTTTAAAGCATCCTGCCACTCCTCATTTTCATCTAGCTGAAATTGCTCCAATGCTTCGGGCAAATTGCTGAGTCCATTTCTAACCAATACCTCTACCTGCTGATAGCCAATCTGTAAAAACAGTTCATCATTTCCGGTATAGGATACCGGCGGATAGGTTTTGGAATAGAAACTCAGCTTTTTTAATGCCATACAACGAAAATAACACTGCAATGTTAATTAAAAAGAAATCAAGAAGCCCCTTTCGGGATATAATCAGCAAAATTGTAGTTTTACCGTTCCTTTATGTCCACACCTTCTCTACAAGTTACGGTATCTAGCAAACAGATTCTTGCCATTGCCCTGCCCATAGCGCTTTCCATCCTGGTACCCCAACTTAATTTTATAGTGAATAATATTTTTCTGGGGCAGTTAGGTCAGCGGGAATTGGCATTAGCGGGTATAACCGGAGTTTATTATATGATTTTTGCAGTAATCGGTCAAGGTTTGAACAATGGTTTACAGGCGCTTATTTCTAGAAGAGCCGGGGAAAACCGCATGGATGCTATTGGCAACTTATTTGCCCAGGGGGTAAGGATTTCGGTGGTATTAGCCCTAGCGGGGATGCTAGTTACCTGGTTTCTAGCACCCATTATTTTGAGTAAGGTTTTAACCGATCAACAGAGTGTTCAGATATCGGTGCATTTTTTGCAAATTCGGATTTTGGGGTTACCCTTTTTATACCTCTATCAAATGAGAAATGCGCTTTTGGTAGGTACCAATCAAAGTAAGTATTTAATTATCGGAACGGCAACAGAAGCAATTTGTAACATTGCCCTAGATTATGGATTTATTTATGGACATTTTGGATTGCCTGCCCTTGGATTCAATGGGGCTGCTGTGGCTTCTGTAATAAGTGAAGTAGCAGGGTTATTGGTGATTTTTTGGGTAATCAACAGTAATGGCGTTACCCGTAAATTGCAAATATTCAGTAACTGGGGTTACCATGCCGGCAATATTCGACTGATATTAAAGCAATCTGCCCCTTTAATTTTACAATTTGCTATCAGTATTATCAGCTGGGAGTATTTTTACATCTTGATTGAACATCATGGTACGCAAGCGCTGGCTATATCCAATACGATGCGAAATATATTCGGATTTTTCGGCTGCTTTA
>CAMBUH010000176.1 GCA_945870985.1 Chitinophaga pinensis | reverse complement strand
TACCAATGTTAATATCAGCAGTTTATTTAATAGTGATAATGTATTTAAGCTGAATTATTTGTCTATTCCCATATTACTGCGCTACACCACCGTTGGGGGCTTATTTACCTTTAATGTAGGGCCTCAGTTTGGTATCGTTCTTCAACAAGATAAAACGCTGATTCAAAGCGGTCAGGATGCATTTACAGGTGGCGACTTATCCATGGTTACCGGTGTGCAATTAAATTTACTAATGTTGCGTATTTATGGCCGCTATAATATAGGGCTGAAAAATATCAACAATATTGATGACCGCGATAAATGGACCAGCCAGCAATTGCAGGTAGGCCTGGGTATCAAATTATAATTGCCTTATTTTTTGGGTGGCTGCAGTTCGAATTGTTTGCGTATTTGCTGAATCGTTTTTTTCAGTAGCACCGTTTCTTTTTGTTGTTGCAGTAAAAAAGCATTTTGCTCAGGATCTCCTAGTACGGCTTTCATTTCTGCTTCATTTGCATACACCATTTTTCTAAATTCATTTTCATAGTCCTTCATTCTCGATTGCCGAATACGGTTATTAATCGACCCCTGAATTTGTTCGGCCTGGGTGAGTAGCTGGTTGAGTTCTTTTCCGGTAATGTTGGCAAGGCGAATGCCAGTAAGGGTTTCGAGCACTGCTAGGGCATTTATTTGTTTTTGATGTGCATATACATTGCCCTGTTGTTCGTAAAAATCATGGATGGCATTCCAGGATTTTATTTTTCCTGTTCTCAGTTTTAAGAGTAGCGAGTCCAGTGCTTGTTGTTTAATTAATTGTCCGCCAACATTTGTATAGGTTTCGATGGTTAGTTTGGTGGGGATTGCTTTTTTAAGCTGACCAATATTTTTACAATCTTTTTCTTTTATTAATCCAATTAGGGCTCTGATGCCATACCAAAGTAGCATCTCGCAAAATATTTGATAGGCCGGAAGCACTTTTAACAGCACTACTTTTCTTTTGCTGTTTTCTACACCTTCGAGGTGGATGGTGAGGGATTGAATCTTTTCGTTATTAGAAAGAAGTGCCTGTTTACCAAATGTACGGGGTTCAATGGTTGTGGGTAGGGAGGGGTCTGCCGCTAGTAATGCTTTGCCCGTGGCGGTTTCAATTAGTTGCAGGGCGTGTACTAATTCTGGTGCGGTATCGGGTGCGAGGTAATCGAATTCGAGGAGTTGTATTTTTTCGGTTCGTTGATCTCGATCTTGGTATTTGGCTGCATTTCTGGCAAGCGCATACATGTTGTATAAAAACCAATAACCCGGTAAAATGGTAATGCGATCATTTACTACATCGTTATGAACCAATGAGAAAGGTATGGGTATATCCAGTTCGGCGGGATAATCGCCTTTGGTTACAATACAGAAGCTGGCAAAGCGGGAATTGTGTTTTAGACTAACACATAAGCCGGGCCAGAAACCCCGCCCCATAATGATTTCACCATCAGCTCCCCGACTGTTGTGGTTAGAGCCGATGGTGGCACCGGCGGCAATATTGCTTTGTCCCATTACCAGCGCAGCACAAAGAAAAGAATTGTTATGGTGTTGTTCATGCGAAGGAAATATCAGGGAGTTGAGCACTTCGCAGCACGAAATGGTAGCGTTGTTGCCGAGGTAGGAGTTGATCAGGCGGGCTCCGTATTTCAGTTGCGAATGGGAGGCCATAATAAATCGAACCGCCTTTACGCCATAAAAGATGCGGCACCCATAGCCTACAATACCATTCACCAGTTCGCAGCCTTCGCCAATTTGGGTAAGACCTTCCGGACCAGAGTTGATGGTTAAATTTTTCAATTTGTTGGCTCCCTTGATATAGGCATCCGAACCAATCCACACATCTTTAATGATGCTGCAGTTTTTGATAAGGGTTCGATCTCCAATTTTTCCATAGTAGCCTCGCTTGTTATTGAAGCTTTCTTCTGTTATTTTTTTAAATTGATGTTGCAATTGATCATCGTCTCGAAATCGGCTCCACAGAAATGCATCCCCGGGTAACATCCCATTAAATGGCATTACTTTTCGGCCGGTATTTTCGTTGCAGATTTCCATCCAAATGCGAACCGATTCCTCTTCTCCTTCTTTGATAATGCCATTTCCAAACTTGGCATGGTTGGTGGCTACCAATTCGTGAATATTAATCAGCATCACTTCCGAACCAATGATATAGTGCGACAAATAGTTAACATTGTTAACTACTACATTATCTCCAAAATCGCAACTGATGATAGTAGAGTGGTAAAGGCCTACTGGCATTTTCAAATCGCTGAATCCCAAACACACAGGTTCTAGTTTTCCAATTCGTACGAGTCCAAAAAAGGCGCAGTTTTTAACCAAATCTGGATTAAAAGCATCCGACACTAAAAAGTTATTCCAATTATCACTAGTGTTTCTGTTGACTACCAGTCTTTCAATTTCCTGGGCCGTTAGTCTTCTATATTCAATGCCATTTCGGTTTTGCAGGTTGCGCAGGTAATATTCATTTTTGCCTTTGGGTAAATAGGGTGCCTTGATAAAATCGTAGCCAAGGGCGTCATGTGGTGTTTGATAAATAATATTCTTCAACATTCCTTATATTTAATGTGTAAAGATACAGTCATTGTGCCCTTAGCTGTTTGTACCATTATTTTTTTGTTAGTATATGTTGTGTATACCTAGAACTACTTACTTTTTTCTGCGGTTTTTTGTCGTTTTGTTGCTGCTTAATGCGGAAATGTATGCACAGTATAGTCCTGAAAAAAAGTATCCCGCATCTTTTATCAAGTTTGATACTACTCGATCGAAATTATTAACCGCCTATCAGCCGCAGGTTCCTGCGGGTTCGCCCAATATTGTACTTATTTTATTAGATGATGTGGGTTTTGGAACGTCTTCTACTTTTGGGGGATTGGCACGCACCCCCAATTTTGATAGTTTGGCTGCTCGAGGTTTGCGGTACACGAATTTTCATACAACGGCATTGTGTGCTCCCTCGCGGGCTGCTTTGCTAACGGGTCGTAATCATCATTCGGTGCATATGGGGCATTTTACGGAAACTGCTTTTGATGCGCCGGGGTATGATGGGTATATGCCTTTTGAAAAAGCAACCATGGCGGAAGTGTTGCGGGAGAATGGATATAGTTCTTTTGCTGTGGGCAAATGGCATTTAACGCCTGTTGCAGAAAGAACGGCTGCGGGTCCGTTTAACAGATGGCCAACGGGAAGGGGCTTTGACGAATTTTATGGATTTCTCGAATCGGCTACCGATCAATATTATCCAGTATTGTGGGAGGGGCATACGCCAGTAAAAATAGATACGGCAGCCGGGGTACATTTTAATACGCTGATAACGAATCGGGCCATTGAGTATATTTCTCAGGTAAAAAAAGCAAAACCGGAGAAGCCCTATTTTCTTTTATTTTCTCCGGGAGCGGTTCATTCCCCCATGCAGGTTGATAAAAGTTGGATTGATGCATATCGGGGTGAATTTGATGAGGGATATGATGTGTATCGTGAAAAAACACTGGCTCGTCAGCAACGGATGGGTATTGTACCGGCAGGTGTAACGCTTCCGCCACGCCCTTCTCAGATACCTGCCTGGAATACCTTAGATCCCCTCGAACAAAAAGTAATGGCGCGTGCCATGGAGGCCCATGCTGGTTTTTTGAGTGAAACGGATTATGAAATTGGCCGACTGATTCGGTATTTAGACAGTACCGGACAGATGCAAAACACCCTTTTCTTTTTGATAATAGGCGATAATGGGGCAACTAAATACACGGCATCTTTACCGGGGTTGCCTGCTAGTCAAGAGCATTTAAAGGGAGCGGAACGATCTCAGGCAGCCTATGCGCATATCGATGAGATAGGGGTGAAGAATTTTAAGGGAGATATTCCCTTGGGATGGACGCAGGCTATGAATACCCCGTTTCGTTTATTTAAGGGCGATGCTAATTCCGAAGGGGGAACCCGCAATCCAATGATTGTAGTAGCGCCCGGATATATACAAGATCCCGGATCTATAAGAACACAATTCACGCATCTAGTAGATATCTGGCCAACGATTTTGTCGGTAACCAATTTAGGGGTACCCCAAAAGATAAACGGATATCGGCAAAAACCATTGGAGGGATATTCCTTCGCCACTACTTTTCGGCTAGGGAATGAAAATTTTGTACATCCCCCTCAGTATTTTGAAACGGGCGGGCATCGGGCTATTTATGCGGATGGATGGCGGGCAACTGTGTATCATGCTTATGGAACACCCTTTAGTACCGACCGCTGGGAATTATTTGATACCAGAACCGACTTCAATGAGCAAAACAACCTGGCCGAAAAATATCCCCGGCAATTAAAAAAAATGGTTCGACTGTTCGAGCAGCAGGCCAAAAAATATCAGGTGTATCCGATGCAGGAATCCTGGTTTCCGGCGGATGCGTATTTGCAGATTAGCGATAGTAGGATGAAGGGGCGGTAGGATTTAATTTTTATCAACTTTCAATTTTATACTAATACAAAAGCGTAACATCAATTACCAATGATAGTTACTATTCGGTCTTTGTATGAAAATATTTTATTCCACCGTTACACTCTTCGCTAAATTCCTAGGTTTATCAACATCATACCCTTTGGCCAGTCCTGTATAATAACTCAGCAATTGCAGCGGTATCACACTCAAAATAGGGGCAATGGCTTCGTGTGCTTCGGGGATAATGATTACGTCGTTGGCCATTTCGGGTAAAATGGTATCACCCTTGGTAATGATGGCAATTACCTTTCCCTTACGCGCTTTTATTTCCTGTACGTTGGAAACTACTTTATCATAATACAGATCTCGCGTTGCTACAAATAGTACAGGTAGGTTTTCATCTACCAGTGCAATGGGTCCATGCTTCATTTCGGCAGCTGGATAGCCCTCGGCATGTATGTAAGAGATCTCTTTTAATTTCAATGCACCCTCCAGTGCTATTGGGAAGTTATAGCCTCTGCCTAGGAAAAGAAAATCCGTTGCATCTTTATATTTATTGGCCACTTGTTGAATGTGGGCGGATTG
>CAMBUH010000175.1 GCA_945870985.1 Chitinophaga pinensis | reverse complement strand
CGCTATATACCCCGGTGGGATTTATGGAAAAGAGGAATGCTCGAATGGGCACATGCCATTAATCCGCTGGCTTCCGCTGTAAAATGTGCTTATCGGGTTACCACCGTTAGCCATAGTTATTTGCAGGAACTTACCTCATATTCAAACGGATTAGAAGCCCTTTTTGAATATGAAAAGGGTAAATGTGTGGGCATTTTGAATGGCATAGATAATGAAGTGTGGAATCCAGCAACCGATAGTTACCTTTCATTTCATTACGCTGTAAAAACGGTTAATGAGGGAAAAGAAAAAAATAAAGCCCTGCTTTGCAGCCGTTTTGGATTAGACCCCCAAAAGCCCCTGATTGTATTTATTGGAAGACTGGTAGGGGAGAAAGCCGCCGACCTGCTGCCCGATGCCATTGCCGGGGCTATACATGAAATGGGACATGCAGCATCTTTTCTCGTATTAGGCAGTGGCGAGCATGATGTGGAGGGTAGGCTAACGGATATGCTGATGCCGTTTTCCGGACATTTTAATGCCGTAATTGGGTATGATGAAGGGTTGAGTCATTTGATGTATGCAGGGGCTGATTTTCTGCTAATGCCCAGCCGGGTTGAGCCCTGTGGATTAAATCAATTATACGCCATGCGCTATGGAACTGTGCCTATCGTGCGTTCTACCGGTGGGTTACACGATACGGTAACCGATATGGGAGATCCAGAAGGGTTTGGAATCCGCTTCGATCAGGCCTCCGTTTCAGATATGATCTACTCAATCGGAAGAGCTATACAGGTATATCAGTCCAAAGACCACCTTACCCGTATGCGTAATTGGATGATGGAGATAAACCATAGCTGGGAAAAAACTGTGGAGCAATTCACTCGGGTATATCAGTCCTAATTAATCGGTGAATAACAATAAACAATCTAATGGTTAAAATTTAGTAAATTGCCCATATGACAAGTATATCTAAATCTGTAGTAGCCGTTATTTTGGGTGGGGGAGCCGGCAGCCGCCTGTATCCATTAACCGCCAGCCGTTCTAAACCCGCAGTTCCCATAGCAGGAAAGTATCGTTTGGTTGATATCCCTATCAGCAATTGTATCAATAGCCATATCAACCGGATGTTTGTTTTAACTCAGTTTAATTCTGCATCACTCAACAAGCATATAAAAAACACCTATCACTTTAGCGCTTTCAGCACGGGTTTTGTAGATATTTTGGCGGCAGAACAAACGCCCGATAATCCGGGCTGGTTTCAGGGAACCGCAGATGCAGTTCGTCAATCACTTCGGCATATTTCCAATCTGGAATTTGAATATATCCTCATTTTAAGCGGCGATCAGTTGTATCAGATGGATTTCAGCGATATGCTCAATAACCACATCAAAAATGAGGCGGATATTTCTATCGCTACCATACCCGTAGATGAGCGCGATGCCCCTGAATTTGGTATCCTAAAAAGCAATGAAGCTGGGATGATTACTTCGTTTATTGAAAAACCCAAGAAAGAAATATTGCCCGACTGGGTAAGCGATACCGGAACCGAAATGCAGCAAAATGGAAAGCATTATCTCGCTTCCATGGGTATCTATATTTTTAGTAAACAGGTGCTGTATCAGTTGCTGAATGAAGTTCATCCTACCGCTACCGATTTTGGTAAGGAAATAATTCCCAATTCCATCGTCTCCTTTAAGGTGGCCAGCTATCAATATGAAGGCTACTGGACCGATATCGGAAATATCCATTCCTTCTTCGAAGCCAATCTTTCCCTTACGGATGATATTCCTCCTTTTAACCTATTTGATAATACCAAAACTGTTTATAGTCGCGCCCGCATGTTGCCCCCCGCAAAAATCAGTGGCACCACGCTGGAAAAAACAATAATTGCAGAAGGCTCCATCATAAATGCTAGTCGCTTAGAACAAAGTGTAGTTGGTATCCGTTCAAGAATTGGTCATGGTACCACCGTGGTAAATTCTTACATTATGGGTAATGATTTTTACGAAACCATTGAGGAAATGGAAGTAAATAAGAAAAAGGGATTACCCATGATAGGGATAGGAGAGCGTTGTTATATCAAAGATGCGATTATCGATAAAAATTGCCGGATTGGTAATGATGTACGCATCAATGGAGGCAAACACCTAGCCAATACTGATCATAGTTTGTACGCGATAAAGGATGGCATTATCGTAGTGAAAAAAATGGCGGTTTTGCCGGATGGATTTGTAATTTAATTTTTAGATTACTGCAATTCGTAACCTTTCTATTTAGAAGGGGGTATAAGTTTACATTCTAAATTATAATTTTTTTTATGACTTCGGATTCAGCATTCAATTCACAAAAATTGGCAGCCCGCAAGCCCCATCTTAATTTTTGGCAAATATGGAATATGAGTATTGGCTTCTTAGGAATCCAATTTGGATTTGGATTGCAGAATGCAAATGTTTCACGCATTTTCCAGACTTTAGGGGCAGAAATTGAAGATATTCCTATTCTTTGGATTGCTGCTCCTTTGACTGGTCTAATAGTTCAGCCTGTTATCGGGCACATGAGTGACAAAACTTGGATGGGTAAATGGGGCCGCCGGAGACCATATTTCTTTTTTGGTGCAATCATTGCCTCATTAGCGCTATTTATTTTCCCTAATGTATCAGCTTTATGGATGGCAGCCATTATGCTTTGGATTCTTGATGCTTCTATTAATGTGTCTATGGAGCCTTTCCGGGCGTTTGTAGGAGATATGCTTTCTGATGATCAAAGAACTTTCGGGTTCGCGATGCAGAGTTTCTTCATAGGTATAGGTGCAGTCGTTTCTTCCATTCTTCCCTGGCTACTCACTCAGATGGGAATCTCAAATGATGCACCAGCGGGCGTAATTCCTGACTCGGTTCGTATCTCATTTATAATTGGTGCTTTTGTATATATGGCCTCTGTAATGTATACTGTATTTACAACACGGGAATATTCTCCTAGCGAACTGGAACTTTTTGCAGAAGTTGAAGGTGAGTCTTTTGTTGAAGCTGGTGTTATCCAGACTTATCCTAAGGCTTTTATTCGCAAAGGTTTTTTTTGGACTTTTATAGGTTTCATACTTTCTTTTGCAATTTGGTACTATAATAGCCAACATATTCAGGAGCCATTGGAAAAAGAACTTTTCGTGCTAACTGGGGGAATTTGTGTGTTTGGAATTATACAATTAATAGCGGGATATTTTTCTAGTAAAGGATCTATTAATGGTCTTGTAGAAGTAGTAGATGATCTATATCATATGCCTTCTCTAATGAAGAAACTTGCATTAATTCAATTTTTCACATGGTTTGCGCTTTTTTCGATGTGGATATATTCAACTCCAGCCTTAGCACAGCATCTTTTGGGTAATTCTGATTCTTCTGCACCAGGATATAATGAGATGGGAAATTGGGTGGGAGTTCTATTTGGAATATACAGCGGCGCTTCCTCAGTATTTGCATTTATATTACCCGTAATTGCAAGAAAAACTTCTAGACCAATGACTCATCTAATTGCATTGATTGCAGGTGGAATTGGTCTTATTAGTTTCTATTTTTTTCATGATAAATATATGCTCATTATAAGTATGATCTTGATAGGACTTGCTTGGTCAAGTATCCTTTCATTACCTTATTCTATGCTCACGACATCTCTTCCTGCAAAAAAAATGGGTGTTTTTATGGGGATTTTCAACTTCTTTATTGTAATCCCACAAATATTGGCAGCCACATTATTAGGATTCTTCACCAAACATATTTTTGCTGGAAATGCAATATATACGATTGTTCTTGGAGGGTTGTCAATGATTCTAGCTGGATTGCTTAACCTACGCATAAAAGATAAATAATAAAATATGAACAAATGCTGGTTTCTCTCAGTTCTTTTATACCTCTTTTGTACAGCCACAATTGCACAGGAACTCGAAGCGTATCCCAGCCATTGGTTTACCAAAATGCAATGGAATAAAATACAGGTAATTGTTAGAAGTAAAACCGAACAACTTTCCGGAAAAAAAGTTAGTGTAAATTATCCGGGTGTTAAGTTGACGGGCGTAGATAGTTTTTCTAATAAACGATACCTGGCCTTACAATTAACCATTGGCGCTTCTACAAATGCCGGCATTATTCCTATTCAATTTTTTAATGCCGATGATACCCTTACCCTTCAATATGTAATCAAGCCTTCCCGTTCTGGACGGGGAACTCAATATGCGCAAGGTGTTCGATCAGCCGACCTAATTTATCTGCTAATGCCCGATCGCTTTAGTAATGGAGATCCGGCAAATGATGCGTTTAATAACATGCAGGATGCTACTGTAAATCGAAGCAATCCCCTCAATCGGCATGGAGGCGATATTCCCGGAGTAATGCGGCAATTAGATTACCTGAAAGATTTGGGAGTTACCACGGTTTGGATGACGCCGGTAAATGAAAATGATATGCCCCTAGAGAAAGAATCGGCTGGTATGCTCAGCGGGTATCATGGATACTGGTTTACCAATCAATACCAGATAGACCCACGTTTTGGTGGAAATGAAGCCTATAAAAAATTAGTAGAAACCGCCCATCAGAAAGGGATGAAAATTATTCAGGATGCTGTTTATAACCATGTAGGTATTGAGCATTGGATGTATAAGGATGCGCCGGCTTCGGATTGGATCAATCGCTGGCCCGGATACACTGGCAGCAACCATAAAGAAGAAATGCTGTTCGATCCCTATGCAAGTGAAAAAGATAAAAAACAATTGCTAGACGGATGGTTTGTTCCCCATCTGCCCGATGTAAACCAACGCAATCCTTATGTTGCCAATTACCTGATTCAATATGCTATCTGGGCAACAGAAGAATTCGGTTTAGATGGTTGGCGGGTAGATACCTACAAGTATTGCGATGAACCATTTTTAAACAAAATCAACACGGCCCTATTGAAGGAGTATCCTTCTCTTACGATGTTTGGGGAAGCTTGGACCAATTCTGTTTCCGGCAATGCCTATTTTACCCGCAATCAAATGGAGGTTCCATTTAAACACAATATGTTAGGGGGAGTTGATTTTCCTATCAATGGTGCCATACTAGAAGCTATTAATCAGCCCGAGGGTTGGACGCAGGGGATTAATCGACTGCATATGACGCAGGCACA
>CAMBUH010000174.1 GCA_945870985.1 Chitinophaga pinensis | reverse complement strand
CGCATTGTGCTTTTGCGTTGCTTGCAAACAAGAGCAATAAAATAGATAAACAATATTTCATGCATGCCATTTGAATATAAAATAGAAGGAGGCGCTATATACCTGTAATTTTACCCACTTTTTAAAAGATTATTCCTTAAAAAACAGTCAGCACTTTATTTCTGGCGAGCAAACAAGCCCCCAACACCCCCGCTTTCTCCCCCAGCCGCGAGAGCTTTAGCTGTGTATCTGTATTTACCAAGCTCAATGAAAACTTATTAATAGCACTTTTGGTGGGCAATCGAAGGTAATCGCCGGTTTCGGATAGGGTTCCCCCTAAAATAATCAGTTCAGGATTAAACACATTGATGAGTGCCGCCAATCCCTTTCCCAGTTTCTCACCTACTTCTGCCAGTAGCTCGATGCAGAGCATATCCTCTGCATTGGCAGCCTGTATTAAATCGGTAACCGTAAGGTCGTTCAGGTTTTTTACTTTCTTTACTACAGAAGAGGAAGATCCCTCCTGAATCCGTTCGCGAAACCGTCGGATAAGGGCAGTACCAGAAGCTTCTGTTTCTAGACAGCCTTTTTTTCCGCAATGACAAATAATTTCATTCTCAAAAAGGGGGGCATGTCCAAATTCGCCGCTGAACCCCGACTTACCGTAATAAATTTTTCCATCGATTAAAATGCCTAAGCCCACTCCATAGTCTACGTTCACAAAAAGTACGTTCTTTTCGGTACTCACTTCCCCGCACATAAATTCGCCATAGGCCATGGCCCGTGAGTCGTTTTCGAGATAAGTTTTTATGCCGGTTTTGCTTTCGATGATGCCGGATAAAGGCTCTTCCTGAAAATGGAAGAAGCTATAGCTATACCCAATGGTATGATTGATACGCCCCGAAAGATTGATGCCCATACTCAATATCTTATCTTTCTTTACCGGCGCCTCTTTAATAAACTGGTTAATTAATTGAATCAGTTGTGAAAGAGAAGCCTGGGTATTTTCGAGGCGAAAGGGGATCTTGGTTTTTTGGGTAACGAGGTGCTTCTTAAAATCCATCAAGCCAATATTCACGTAATATTTCTTCACATCCACCCCTAAAAAGAAACAGGCTTCCGCCACCAACCCATACATACTGGCTTTTCGCCCCCCAGTAGAATCAATCTTTCCATAATCGCTGATTAGTCGATCTTCAATCAATTCATTGATTAAACTGGTTGTTTTGGGTACACTGATGTTCAATTCCTTGCTGAGCTCGGTGATAGAACTGCTGTCTGCTTTATCTAATAAATTGAATATCAATTTTTTAAGCGCCTTGTTTTTCAAGGCTACCCCGGAAGAGGTCTCTTCGTTAAAAACGTCGGAAAAAATACGGTTTCGAGGCATACCAGGGAGTAATTCGGGTGAAAGCGAGAACAATTTAGTTTGATTTTTCGATAAAAACTGCAAAGAAAGCCTCAACTAAATAAATTATTTTAATAAGTTTTGTATTATTTGTAATATTTTTAAGATATTGCCGTACTTTTCTTTTATTTGATTACTAACTATAGGTGCCTCCATGGAATTAGAAACTTTGAAAACAGCTCCCGTGCAATCTTTACAATCGTATGCGGGTATGTATCAGGATGAATTGGTTAATAATATTCTCCCCTTTTGGCTGCATAATAGTAAGGATGAGCAAAATGGAGGATTTTTTACTTGTTTAGACAGAGCCGGCAATGTATACGATACCGATAAATTTATATGGCTGCAAGGAAGGCAGGTTTGGTGTTTCAGTTATATGTATCAGCATGTGGCCCCCAATCAGGAGTGGTTAAACATGGCTTTACATGGTGCCCGGTTTATGCAACAACATGGCCGAGACGATGAAGGCAACTGGTATTTTTCACTCACTGCCAATGGCCAGCCCCTGGTACAGCCCTATAATATATTCAGCGATTGCTTTGCAACCATGGCTTTTGCAGCGTTAGATAGAATTCAACCTTCCGACGAATATAAAGATATCGCCCTGAGCACTTTTGAAAATATCATTGCCAGAAAAAATAATACCAAGGGGAAATATAACAAAGCCTATCCCGGAACCCGGCCCCTGAAGAATTTCAGCTTGCCTATGATTCTGTGCAATCTGTCACTCGAACTAGAACACCTGTTGGGAACTGAAAGAGTAAACAGTTTTGTGCCCGAAGTTATCCATGAAGTGATGGACGTTTTTTATAATCGGGAATGGAAAGTAGTACTGGAAAATGTTCAACCCGATGGTTCCTTTTCGAATAGTTTTGAGGGAAGACTGTTAAATCCCGGGCACGCCATTGAAGCCATGTGGTTTATTATGGATCTGGGTAAGAGAATGAAAGATGAAGCGTTGATTCAACGTGCAGTAACCATTCTGTTTGATATGCTGGAACTCGGTTGGGATAAGGAACATGGTGGTATCTTTTACTTTCAGGATGTGAAGGGATACCCTATGCAGCAGCTGGAGTGGGATCAAAAACTTTGGTGGGTGCATGTAGAAGCACTGGTTGCCCTGGCCAAAGCCTATGCATTTACGGGAGATGCCAGATGCGTGCCTTGGTTTAAAAAATTACATGAGTATACCTGGAAACATTTTAAAGATAAAGAGCAGGGAGAATGGTTCGGCTACCTGAACAGACAAGGGCAAGTACTTACGCCCCTGAAGGGTGGCAAATGGAAGGGTTGTTTCCATATTCCCCGTGCTTTATATCAGGTTGCAAATACCCTATCCTCCTTAGAATCATAAATCATCTTTTCTGCTAAAAAAATTGCTCCATATTATCCCCTTCCTCTCACTCACCCTTACTGGTGTAGTAAGTGCACAGGATACCCTGCGTACTGAAATACTGGTAGTAGGAGGCGGTGTGGGAGGAACCGCTGCGGGCATTCAAGCAGCCCGATTAGGTAGGCAGGTAATTATTACGGAGGCAACTACCTGGCTGGGTGGTATGCTTACAGCTGCCGGCGTAAGTGCAGTAGATGGTAACCATAGTTTACCCTCGGGTTTATGGGCAGAATTTCGCAATGCGCTGTACACAAAATATGGCGGTGAAAAGAAAGTATCAACCGGATGGGTAAGCAATACCTTATTTGAACCCCATATTGGCGACAGTATTTTTAAAAGCATGGCGGCTCGCCTGCCGAACCTGAAAGTACTATTCCGCCATCATCCAATCGCGGCAATGGTTGAAGGGAAAAATATGAAAGGGGCGGTGGTGCGCAATTTGCAGAACAACCGCACCGTATACATTCTGGCACAACAGGTAATTGATGCCACCGAATTAGGCGACCTACTGGAAATGGCAAAACTGCCCTACGATATTGGTATGGAAGCCAACCGCCTAACCGGAGAAAATATTCCGGTAGCCGAAACAAACGATATTATTCAAGACCTCACTTATGTAGCGATTTTAAAAACGTATGGGGCGGCTGCCGATTGTACAATTGCCAAGCCTGTAGGTTATGATCCCGCAGAATTTGATGGCAGTTGCACCAATTACTACAAAAACCTTTCCCGAAAAGCACCCGGTGTTGATGCGAAAAAGATGCTGGACTATGGAAAGCTGCCCAATAAAAAATACATGCTCAATTGGCCAATATTCGGCAACGATACTTATTTGAACGTAATTCAATTATCAGACTCCCTTCGCCAGGTTGAACTAGAGAAAGCCCGGCAAACCACCCTGCGCTTTGTATATTTTATTCAACATGAATTGGGTTTTAAAAATTTGGGACTGGCGGATGATGAATTTCCTACCGACGACAAACTTGCACTGATTCCCTATCACCGCGAAGGGAGAAGAATAAAGGGTATAGTGAGATTCAAAATTCAACACATTGCCAATCCCTATACCAATGGCGAACCCCTTTACCGAACCGGAATTTCGGTGGGTGATTATCCGGTAGATCATCATCACAAAAAAAATCCACTCGCTCCGCAACACTTAGATTTTTATCCTGTACCCTCCTTTACTGTTCCCTTAGGCGCTTTATTACCCGAGAATATGGCGGGATTGATTGTAGCAGAAAAGGCCATCAGCGTTTCTAATCTGGCCAATGGTACCACCCGGTTACAGCCCTGTGTTTTATTAACCGGGCAAGCAGCGGGCACACTGGCAGCATTGAGTGTTCAAGAAGGGAAAGCAAATGCGGCTGATGTAGCTGTGCGATCTGTGCAAGCCAGTTTGTTACAACAGGGTGCCTATCTGATGCCCTATTATGATGTGCCTGCTGGGCATCCTCAATTCGAAGCGGTTCAACGGATAGGGGCTTCCGGAATACTAAGAGGAACCGGCAAACCCAATGCCTGGGCCAATCAAACATGGTTCTATCCAGATTCGCTGGTTCGAAAGGATAGCCTACTGATAGACCTGCAGCCTTTTACAGGAAAAACCATTTCACTACAATCCGGCGAATTCCTTACAGGGAATGAAGCCATAGCAATTGTAAATTCTATTCTACTGCAATACCAAGTAGCTGGCATTTCAAAAACGAGTAACCTACCCCTGAGTAAAAAGCAACTAACAACACTTTGGAAAAATTGGGGGTTTGGGTTGTTCAATCCCAATCAACCCATCACCCGCGTGCAGTTTGCCAAGCTGTTGGATTCGAAAATAAATCCTTTCGAATTATTGGGTGTTAATCTTCACGGACAATTTCAACCGAAATATTCAAACCAAAACAAACAATTATGAAAAAACTATCTTTCCTTGCTTGCCTATTATTGCTGCTATTTCAGCAGGCAATAGCGCAAACAAACAGGGTGTCGGGTAGGGTTACTAGTTCCGGAACCGGTAATCCAGCAGAAGGCATCACAGTTGTAGTTAAAGGCAAAAAATCCGGAACCACCACCGGAACAAATGGTGATTTTATCATCCTTGCCGAAAAGGGTTCGGAGCTGGTATTTTCCGGAATTGGTTTTACAACCAAAGAAGTGAAAGTTACCAGCAACATTCTAGATGTAGCTCTCCAGTCTACTTCCGGTGATTTGGGTGAAGTGGTTGTGGTAGGTTATGGCGCTCAGAAAAAAGCCAGCTTAACCGGATCATTGGTTACCCTCAATAACGAGGCATTGAACCGCAGACAGGTTTCCAGTACCAGCCAAACATTGCAAGGTTTGGCCCCCGGTGTAACGGTTCAACAACA
>CAMBUH010000173.1 GCA_945870985.1 Chitinophaga pinensis | reverse complement strand
CCCCGCTTTTTCTTGAGTTTGTTTTCACTGGCATTTACCCTGTATATGATTCCCGGATTATGGGGTGCACCTTTAAATATGCTGAGTGGATTTATACCGCCGGCTTCTACGCAGGATTTTAATTTGAACAACCTGCAATATGAGTATGCCCCTTCGGCTGCTCCTACGTCTAATGCCAAACCACCCAGTAAGTATATAGATAAATTAGAAGTGCCATTTGGATTAACTGCTTATTTTGATTTGGAAGAGGGACTGGCAGCTGCCCGTGCACTTAACAAGCCTGTGATGCTTGATTTTACCGGGCACACCTGCGCCAATTGCCGAAAAATGGAAGAACAGGTTTGGAAACAGCCCGAAGTTTTGCGGCGCTTGAAAAACGATTTTGTGTTGATTAGTTTATATGTTGATGAAACCACTGAGTTACCAATTTCTGAGCAGGTAAAGGGAGAAGATGGTGAAATGATTGTTACTGTTGGCGACAGAAATTTGGCGTACGAAAAGAAAAAGTTTGGCATCAATTCTCAACCCCTCTATATGTTTTTAGATACCAAGGGAGAACCCTTGAGTTCTGTTCGGTATGGGTATGATTCCGACGTGGATAAATTTATAGCGCACCTTGAAGCGGTTCGCAATGAATTTGCAAAGAGAAATAAATAAGGAGATTCTTACAGGGCGATTTGCTTTTCAACCATCAATTTTCTCAGGTTGATTAATCCGTAGCGCATTCTTCCCAGGGCAGTGTTAATGCTGCAATCGGTAATCTGGGCTATTTCCTTAAAACTCAGGTTGGCATAGTGGCGCAACACAATAATTTCTCGTTGCTCTTCTGGCAGTAAATCGAGCATCCTTCTTACCCGCTCATGCGACTGGCCCTGCATCATTTTAGTATCCGGAGCATCTTCCGATAAGTGGAGTACTTCAAAAATATCGTTGTGGTCGCTGGTTTTAATGGTGGGAGTCCGTTTTACTTTACGGAAATAATCCAGACAAAGATTTCGGGCAATCCTAAGTGCCCAGGGTAAAAATTTGCCTTCTTCTGTGTATCGCTTATTTTGAAGGGTGTCGATGATTTTGATAAATACATCCTGAAATAAATCTTCCGCCAGATAATTGTCCTTCACATAAAATAATAGCGACGAAAACACCTTGTCCTTGTACCGATTTATCAGTACCTCCACTGCATTAGCGTCTCCGTCTTGGAAGGCTCTTATCAGTTCGTTATCGGATACGTGATCCATTGTTTTCATAATCGCTGTGTATGGTGCTTTTAAAAAGCTATTGGATTCTAAAATGAATTAACCGGTGCTAACTCTTTCTATTTCAGCAACAAATTATACATCTTTTGATACGATAAATTGTTTGTGGAAAGATGATTTTTGGTAAGAAAGGTTATTCACATCCCATTTTATTTCTAGTCCGTATTTATTGGGGAAACTTATCCCATATATCAACATAAGCGCTGATTATGTGTTTACTTTGTATTGCTTATGGCTAAAAAATCAGCTCCAACCAGTACCCCAAAGCACAATGCTCCCCATGGATTAATTGAAATCAGGGGTGCCCGCGTTCATAATTTGAAAAATGTTTCTGTGGGTATTCCCCGTCAGCAGTTGGTTGTGGTAACCGGGGTTTCGGGCAGCGGTAAATCGTCTTTAACCATTGATACCCTGTTTGCCGAAGGTCAGCGGCGCTATGCAGAAAGCTTAAGTGCCTATGCCCGTCAGTTTATGGCGCGCATGGAAAAACCAGATGTGGATGATATCAAAGGATTATGTCCGGCCATTGCCATAGAACAAAAAGTAATTACCCGCACGCCTAGAAGCACTGTAGGCAGTATGACGGAGATTTACGATTTCCTCCGATTGTTATATGCCCGTGCAGGAAAAACCATATCGCCGGTAAGTGGTATTGAAGTAAAGAAAAATGATATCGGAGATGTGATCACGGCACTTTCTTCAGCCGCTGATGGTTCGAAGGCCTACCTGCTGATCGGCTTTCGCCAACATCCTAATCGGGAAGCCCGGGAGGAATTGAATATCCTGATGCAGAAAGGATTTTCCCGCTTGTATCTGCGCTCGGCTAAAACTACTTCTTTAGAGCGCATTGAAGAATTATTGGAATTATCCGATGCGGCCCTTCAAAAAAAGCTGGTCCAAAAAAATCAGCAAGTGTTTGTAATGGTAGATCGCTTTGTAACCCGGGTTTGGGACGATGAAGATTTGCACCGGATGAATGATTCTATCGGAACCGCTTTTTATGAAGGCGAAGGAAAGGTTTGGCTCGAAATAAATGAAACGAACCTACTGCTATTCAGCAACAAGATGGAAGCCGATGGTATCCAATTCGAAGAACCCGTTCCCAATCTTTTCTCATTTAATAATCCCTTTGGTGCTTGTCCGGTTTGTGAGGGGTTTAGTCAGGTATTGGGCATTGATGAAGACCTGGTAATTCCCGATAAACGACTCAGCATCTATGAAGGTGCCGTGGCACCCTGGAAGGGTGAAAAATTAAGCTGGTGGAAAGATCAGTTTATTCGCGGAGCCTCGGTTACAGGATTTCCGATACACAAGCCATTGATGGACTGTTCCCCCGCACAAATAGAACTACTGTGGAAGGGGGCGGGCAAAGTATATGGGATCAATGATTTTTTTAAAGAGGTAGAACAAAATTTATATAAGGTTCAGTATCGTGTTTTATTAAGCAGATATAGGGGCCGAACTACCTGTACTGCCTGTTCGGGGTTTCGGCTGAGAAAGGAGGCATTGTATGTTCAGATAGGCGGAAAACATATTGGAGAAATTTGTGAGTGGCCGGTAAAGGATCTTTTTCAATGGATTAAAAATCTTACCTGGGCACCAGGCGATAAAGAAATTGCCTTCCGGATAATGCAGGAACTGGATCAGCGGCTGAATACGTTGTTGGATGTTGGATTGGGCTACCTTACCTTAAACCGACTGGCCAACTCGCTCAGTGGAGGCGAAAGCCAGCGAATACAACTAACCCGCAGCTTGGGTAGTAACCTTACCAATTCGTTGTATATTTTGGATGAACCTTCCATTGGATTACATGCTAGGGACACCGGCCGGTTGATTGAGGTACTTAAGTCTCTTCGAAATCTGGGGAATACCGTTGTAGTAGTAGAGCATGATGAAATGATGATGCGGGAGGCAGATTATATCATTGATATGGGACCGCTCGCTTCGCACCTAGGGGGAAATGTGGTGGCTGCCGGCAATTATGATAACCTAATTGCCAATCCTGAAAGCTTAACCGGCGAGTACCTTTCTGGAAAGCGAACCATTCCTCTGCCGGCTGTTACACGAAAATGGAGCAACAGCATCGTAGTAAAACAGGCCAGACAAAACAACTTGAAAAACATAACGGTTACCTTTCCCCTGAATATTTTATGTGCGGTGAGTGGCGTGAGTGGTAGTGGTAAAACCACCTTGGTTAAGCAGATTTTGGTACCCGCTTTGCGGAAATTGAAAGGAGAGCCAACCGAGCGCCCCGGCCTGCACAAGGAAATTTCCGGCGATCTGGATTTGATTAGTCAGGTAGAAATGATCGATCAAAATCCAATTGGTAAATCATCCCGCAGTAACCCCATCACCTATATCAAAGCCTGGGATCATGTACGGGAATTATTTTCAGAACAGCCCCTTTCGAAAACAAGGGGATTTTTGCCCAAACATTTTTCCTTTAATGTAGAGGGAGGCAGATGTGATACCTGCAAGGGCGAAGGGGAGCAGTTGGTAGAAATGCAATTTCTGGCAGATGTGCACCTTACGTGCGAATCCTGCAAGGGCAAGCGATTTAAAGAGGAAGTGTTGGAAGTTACCTTTCTACAAAAAAGTATTTTCGATGTGCTGGAAATGAGTGTAGATGAGGCGCTGGAATTTTTTGCGCAAGAAAAGTCTATCAAAAATGCTATTCAACCCCTGCAAGATGTGGGATTGGGATATATTAAATTAGGACAAAGCAGCGACACCCTCAGCGGAGGAGAAGCCCAGCGCGTAAAGCTCGCCAGTTTTTTGGGCAAGGGCAAGGGGAGCGGTCATATTCTTTTTGTTTTTGATGAGCCAACTACGGGCTTGCATTTTCATGATATCCATAAATTACTGCAATCTTTTCGGGCATTGATTCAGCAAGGGCATTCGGTATTGGTAATTGAGCACAATATGGATGTAATTAAATGTGCCGACTGGGTAATTGATTTAGGGCCCGAAGCAGGAGAAGGCGGTGGCGAATTGGTATATGCAGGGGTACCCGCCGGAATGGCCAAGGAGAAAAAAAGCTATACTGGAAAGTATCTATAATCTTATCGCAGCTTATCGGCGCTTTTTACCAGATTTTCATCATGGTATATTCCACGGATTGCCAAAAAGAAGAAAAAGGGTATTCCCATAACAATCAGTGCGGTAAGGTCTAAGCTGCCCTGCCCGGGAATAAATTTCTTGCTATTCAAATAGTATAATACAATCAATAGAACAGAAGCTAATAAACCTGCCAGCGCCAGCCGCATTTGAAGTTTTCTCGTTTTATACAAAAAAATAGTTATCAATGCCAGTAATGCTATACCAATTGTAAAAATTAGCGTGATGATATCACTCATGCCAGTTAATTGTGTATAGGGTTGTTCGGGAAGGTTGGTGGTTAAATTGGTAGTGGCTTTGTTTCCGCTGTAAAAAGAGGTTTGTAAACTTACAAAAGATAACAGAGAAGCCAGTAATAACCAGATAGATTGTATTCGTTGTAGCATACATTTTTATTTTTTTGGAAGAGCGTTTATTGTATTGTAAGTTCACGTAATAAGTACAATTTTTTCTTATAGCACTTGGTTAGGTGTTTAATATTTTAATTTTCTTACTAGTCTATCGTTTAAAAGTTGTTTAACCTGTTGATCTGTTGCAGCACTAAGGTCAGTCTTTTTGGGAAAAACCTTCTAATCTGCCCAATTCGGTTTTCAACTGTTACTTTGCCCTAGCTCGAATAGGGACGGGTAAAATACGTGTTGATTTGCAAAGCTCCCGCTACCATCATAAGCTTAGCAAAGCCTTTATCATTATTAAAGTTCATAGTATGTAAGTGGTATTCCGCTTTTTTGAGCTTCGTTATGATTGCCTTACTAATTTCATTGCTTTGCCTGTGTTACAGCTTATG
>CAMBUH010000172.1 GCA_945870985.1 Chitinophaga pinensis | reverse complement strand
TTTTCCACTCGATATCGTATCAATACCCGCTCCTGAATTATATGTAACTATTGTGCATCCTCAAATTGAAGTTCGCACATCCGATGCCCGAAGTATTTTAAAGCAAAATGTGCTGCTGAAAGATGCCATAAAACAATGGGGTAATATTGCAGGTTTAGTAGCCGGCTTATTACAATCAGATTATGCATTAATTGGCCGATCACTGGAAGATGTGTTGATAGAGCCGGTAAGATGTATTCTCATTCCGGGATTTCATGAAGTTAAAGAAAGGGCTAGGGCGGTGGGTGCTTTGGGAGGAGGCATTTCAGGATCCGGGCCTTCTATTTTTATGCTCAGCACCCAAAGAAATATTGCCGAATTGGTAGAGCAAGAGATGAAAGCAATTTTTGCGCGAATCGAATTAGCCCATCATACTTATGTAACTTCTATTAATCCTGCTGGCATTCGTGTTATTGAGTCGTAGCTATCAGTTTATTTTACCATCCATGCAATACTATAGTTTACATAATCCGCAGTTAAAAGTTGATTTTCGCGAAGCAACTATATTGGGTCAGGCTCCTGATAAAGGATTATTTTTTCCGGAGTTGATTCCAACCTATTCAGCTGCAGAATGGGAAGAACTTCTTCATCTGCCAGCTGAACAGATGGCTTTTCGAATTATGCAGCCCTATGTTGGGGAAAGTATTCCGGCTTCCGCATTACAAGAAATTATTGCTGAAACTCTTTCTTTCCCTTTTCCCTTGGTTCCTGTTACTTCCTCTTTGTATGGGCTTGAACTATTTCATGGCCCTACACTAGCTTTTAAAGATGTGGGTGCTCGATTCATGAGTCGTTGTTTGGGATATTTTTTTCAATCGCATCCTAAAAAAGTAACTGTTTTGGTTGCAACATCGGGTGATACTGGCGGAGCAGTTGCCAGTGGTTTTTTAGGGGTGGCAGGTGTTGAAGTAGTTATCCTGTATCCAAAGGGAAAGGTAAGTCCGGTACAGGAGTTACAGCTTACTACCTGTGGACAAAATATTACTGCCCTTGCAGTTGAAGGAAGTTTTGATGATTGTCAGTTTATGGTAAAAGAAGCATTCATGGATGCTGACTTACAAAAACATCGGCAACTAACTTCTGCCAATTCTATTAACGTAGCCCGATGGTTACCCCAGCAATTGTATTATATACTTGCCTGCCAGCAGTGGCCCAAACAACTTCCTTTGCCCGTAGTGTCGGTACCCAGCGGAAACTTTGGAAATCTTTGTGCCGGTTTGGTTGCGTGGAAAAGTGGGTTGCCGGTACATCATTTTATTGCCGCTTGTAATGCCAACGATTCGGTGGCAGCCTATTTGCAGGGTGCCGCCTTTTCTCCACAAAAGGCCATTCCTACTATCTCAAATGCTATGGATGTGGGTAATCCAAGTAATTTCATACGCATACTTGAATTGTTTCAGCAGGATACTGATAGGATAAGAAGCTTAGTTTCGGGATATACTATTTCAGATGCAGATACAAAAGCTACCATTGAAAGGGTATATCGAGCGTATCAGTATGTTCTCGACCCGCATGGTGCTGTTGCCATGCTTGCCTTGGAAAAGTATTTGGCTGATCATATCTCCGAAGCTGGATTCTTTTTGGCAACGGCTCATCCGGTAAAGTTTCCGGAAACGGTTGAAACCGCTATTGGAAAGCAGCTTGAAATGCCCGCAGCTGCGAAAGATTTAATAGGAAAAACCAGCCATTCAATTTTTATGGCTCCAGACTTTGCACAGTTCAAAGTCTGGTTGTTGAATCGATAGTTAGTGAGATTTTACATATCACTGATTATGGTTATCAATTTTAATTTGCCTCGAAATCAGTTCGAAATAATCTCATACAACATCTTCGTTTGCCTCTAATTGCAGGCATATGCAGCACATAAATAATATCCGTTATATAGTATAATTCAATCGGATATATTTCCATGCCTATAATTTGAATAGAATGCCAAATTCGTTTCTAAAAGTAAGTGTATGCAAATATTTTCAAAATTAACTAACGTTTGTTTGGGAATGTAAACTTGACTGTAAGCATTTTCACTAATATAAATTAGTCAAAATATTTTTTATGTTATCCTTTTAAGCCGTTAACAATTTAGACACAATTAGTTTTCGTTTTGGAAACAATTCTGTTAAAATTTGTTCACTCACAAATACAAATTTTGCGTAGATAAAAATAAATTTTATGATGCGAAAAATGAAATTGTTTCCTGTGTTTACACTTTTTGCTTGCAGCTTACTAGCAGTTACAGTTCAGGTTGCAGCACAGAGTACGGTAAATGGACGTGTTTTATCTGATGAGGGGAAAACACCTATTGCCGGAGCAATTGTTAGTGTAAAAAATTCAAAGAAATCGGTTACCACCGACAGTAAAGGTACTTTTACTATTCAGGCTAATTCTAATGAAATATTGGAAGTTAGAAGTTTAGGATATAATACAACAGAACAAATTATTTCTGGAAATCAAATTACAATTTTGCTTACTGCTAAGAGTAAGGATTTGGATGAAGTGGTTGTTACTGCCTTAGGTATTAAAAAAGAGACAAAAAAAATCAGTTATGCAATACAGGAATTGAAAACGACTGATTTATTAAAGGCACGTGAACCAAACCCGATTAATAGCCTGAAAGGGAAAGTTGCGGGTTTAGTGGTGAATATAAATAGTGAGCTGCTGCGTCAACCCTCTATTAACTTTCGTGGAGAAGGTAATATATTATTTGTGGTAGATGGTGTTCCCATTAAAACAGATACGTGGAATATTTCAGCTGATGATATTGAGAGTTATAGTTTTCTGAAGGGTCAGACTGCGGCCTCTTTATATGGTTCAAATGGACGTGATGGCGTTATCATAATTAATACAAAAAAAGGTACTAAAGACAAGCGTGGATATTCTGTTGAGTTCAATAGTAGTACTATGTTTGAATCAGGATTTCTGGCTATGCCAAAATTACAGCATCAATATGGACCAGGTTCTAATGGAAAATATGCATTCCGTAATGGTTTAGGGGGAGGGGTGAATGATAATGACTATGATATTTGGGGACCTAAATTCAATGGTCAATTACTGCCCCAATACGATGGAACAGTAGATCCAACAAAAACATATGTTACTTCATTTGCAGATGGATCTAATTATACTGGAAATATTGTACCCACTCCTTGGTTAGCACGCGGCCCCAACAATTTAGAAAATTTTCTACAGACAGGTTTGCTATCCAATAATCATATTGCCATTTCTTCCTCTAACGACAAGTATGATCTTCGATTTGGTGTAGGTCACACTTATCAGAAGTCGATTATACCCAATATGGATTTGAATATTACCAACTTTAACATGGCAGCTGGTTATCAGTTTTCTTCGAAAGTGAAGATGAGTGCAAACATCAATTACAGTCGCCAATACTCAGCAAATTTTCCTGATGTGAATTATGGACCTAATAGTTTGATTTATAATATGTCTATATGGGCAGGTAGTGATTGGGATGTTCGTGAAATGAAAGATTATTGGCAAACAGGAAAAGTGGGAATACAGCAAAAGTATGCAGAATACCAGCGGTATAATAACCCCTATTTTATGGTAAATGAATGGCTGAGGGGGCATTATAAAAATGATATTTATGGTTATCTCACCTTGGACTATAAATTCGCGCCTCATTTTAATTTGATGTTCCGTCCGGGTATAAGCACGTATGGTCTTCTTCGAACAGAAAAAATGCCGTATAGTGCCGGTTCTTATAATCGTGACGACAGAAGAGGAGATTATCGTGAAGACAATCGTTCGTTTTTTGAAAGTAACAATGAGGTTCAAGTTCGATACAGCAATCGGTTGTTGAAAAACTTTATACAACTCGATGGAATGTTGGGAGGTAATGCTGCAAGTTCTCGATATAATGGAAACTGGTCTAGTACTGACTATTTAACAGTGCCTGGTGTATACAATTTATCAAACACTTTAAATCGTCCACTTACTTCAAACTGGGCTGCCAAACAATTAATTCTAAGTGGTTATTATTCCTTTGATATTGGTGTGGGTAAATATGCAACAATTTCAACTACCGGTCGTATTGATAAGCACTCTAACCTACCAATAGCGAACAATGCTTATGCCTATTATTCTATTGGAGCCAGTTCTGTAGTTTCAGATTATGTTCAATTACCTGAATTGATTTCTTTCGCTAAGGCAAAAGCTTCTTATGCAACCGGAAAAAACCCTCGTACTTTTTCAACAGTTGGCCCTTACGGTCCTGGAAGATCCAATCCATTAGGGTATGGGGATAATTATCAATCTCCTTATGGAATGACGGCATATGAGTTCGGCCCTGCAACGTATGGTTTGTCTAATGGATATAACAATGCTTTAGGAGCAGCTTATACGGATATTCTCAATGACCCTTCTATTATCGCTGATAATAGGAAGACATTAGAAATAGGTGCTGAGGTTAAGTTTTTGAAGAACAGAGTGGGCATTGATGTAACTTATTATAATAGCGTATCTGAGTTATTGGTAAGGAAGTCAATTTCATCAGCTACTGGTTATACTTCATTTAACGTAAATCAAGGTAAGTATAAGAATACAGGATTTGAGGTTGTGTTAAGTGGTTCGCCAATCAAGAATAAGACTATTAACTGGGAGGTTCTTGGAACGCTCGGTTCATTTAAGCGTGTTTGGATTAATAATCCTAATCCTTCCCTTTGGATCAAGGATGGCGATCGCTTAGATGGTGTGTTTGTACCAGGATTTGTTAGAACCCCAGACGGTCAATATGTGCATGGTACCGATGGTTTGTTAATGAGATTCAGTGACGCAACCGGTGGGCCCAATGCAAGAAGATATATGGGTAATGGAGATCCTAGATTTACTTGGGGATTAACCAACTCGTTTACTTATGGTAATTTCCGATTATCAGTTCAAATCGATGGAATTGCTGGAGGAGTATTGTGGAACCAGATTAGACGAAGAACAGTTTCAGGTGGCCGTCATGCCTACACGGTAACTGGAAATTTTGGGGCACAAAGAGAGAATGATGTTAAGGGAGGTACGTTTGTTGGTGATGGAATTACTTTAACAGGTGGTGCAATTCAAATTAATCCATTAACAGGTGAAATCACCAATTTTAACGCATTAACAGTTGCTAAAAATAGTAAATCAACTACGGTTCAGCAATACCTCA
>CAMBUH010000171.1 GCA_945870985.1 Chitinophaga pinensis | reverse complement strand
GTGAGCTTCTTTTGATTACTAGCTGCTACCCTTCCAATGATGCGCGCTTCCACTCCCATTGAGTTTGCTATCTCCATAACAGAATTAGATGCTGCTTCGGTAGTGAATATTTCCATCCGATGACCCATATTAAACACTTGGTACATTTCGCGGTTATCAGCTTCTGAATTTTGCTGAATCAGTTCAAAAACCGGAGGTACTGGAAATAAGTTATCTTTTATAATATGCATGTTTCCAGGCAAGTACTTCATGCATTTCGTTTGACCACCACCGCTGCAATGAATCAATCCTTTTACTACTTCCGGCATAGATTCCAATAAATGCTTAATTACCGGGGCATAGGTTCGGGTAGGAGATAATAACAATTTTCCAATGGTTTGCGTAAAGCCATCCGCTGTAAACTCATCCGTTAACCGATGATGACCCAGATACACCACTTCCTGATCTAGTTTGGGCTCGTAGCTTTCGGGAAAGTTTTCGGCATAATATTTATTCAGCACATCATGTCGGGCACTGGTTAAGCCATTACTGCCCAATCCGCTGTTGTATTCCTTTTCGTATTTACAAACTCCGGAGGAAGACAATCCAATAATAACCTGCCCAGGAGCAATCTGCTCGTTGGTAATTAATTTCTGCTTGGGCCATCGCGCCATCATGGTGCCATTTACGGCTATGGTTCTTACCACATCTCCTACATCGGCGGTTTCGCCACCGAGGTAATGAATATGCACCCCGTATTCTTTCAGCAGATTAAAATATTCCTGTGTTCCCTGAATAATAGCCTCAAGTATATCGCCTCCGATTGCTAATTTATTGCGGTCGATTGTGGAGGAGAATAACAACTGATCGGTTACGCCTACACATAGCAAGTCATCCAGATTCATAGCCACAGCATCTCTTGCAATTCCTTTCCAAACAGATACATCGCCAGTTTCCTTCCAATACAAATATGCCAGTATACTTTTGGTACCTGCTCCGTCGGCATGCATGATATTGATGAAATCCGCATCGCCCCCAATCAAATCTGGGTACATCTTACAAAACGCAAAAGGGTATAATCCCTGATCAAGATTTTTGATGGCCTGATGAACCTCTTCTTTTTGTGCAGAAACTCCTCTGCTGGCGTAGATACTCATGTTGCGTTAGCTAAATAATTGCAAAGGTAATTAATATCAGGGATACTCTCTTGTTAGCCAATAGCGGATCATGAATCACTCATTTACCCAATAAACCATCCGGTATTCGGGAAAGCTGCTTATTTTTGACGCCGTATGCAGATACATACTATTGGCCATCAACCCCTACCCTCCTTTAAACAGGCAGTAGTTACCATTGGGAGTTTTGATGGGGTACATAATGGTCACCGCCAAATACTAGCCCAAATGCGGGAAGTAGCCAGTTCAATTGGTGGAGAAACCGTAATCATCACTTTCTACCCCCATCCCCGCAAAGTAATTTCTTCAATTCCGGGAGAAGTTAAGTTACTCACCACGCTTTCGGAAAAAACTGCTTTGTTATCGGAAGCTGGAATTGATCATCTGGTGGTAGTACCTTTTCATCACCAATTTGCGCAATTGTCTGCCGAAGATTTTGTACAGGAATTTTTATACGCACATTTTTACCCGCATACGCTCATTATCGGATACGATCATCGCTTTGGAAAAAGCCGATTAGGAGATTACCATCTATTAGAAAAAATGGGGGCTTCCCTGGGCTTTCGGGTGATGGAAATTGACGGACAAATGTTACAGGCATCTGTAATCAGTTCTACCCGCATCCGACAAGCTATCTTAACGCATCAGGTTGCAGAAGCAACGGCACTTTTGGGATATCCCTATTTTTTTGAAGGCGTGGTGATGGAGGGTAATCAGTTAGGCCGTACCATTGGATTTCCCACAGCAAATTTACAAATTACCGAAGAGGATAAGCTGATTCCTTCCGATGGTGTGTATGTTGTGTCCGTTGCATTAAAATCGCCCAGCCAACAAATTACCCTACAAAAAGGGGGCATGATGAATATTGGCATTCGCCCAACCGTAAATGGCAAAAGCCGGGTAATTGAAGTGCATATTTTTGATTTCGATGAAACCATCTATCAGCAAACCATTCAGATAAAGTTGCTGCACTTTTTACGAGAAGAGGTAAAATTTAATGGGTTAGAGGAACTAAAAAATCAGCTATCGGCAGACCGGCAACAGGCGAATAGTTGGCTGCAACAGCAACCAACTTTATAACATAATTTTTACTGCCAGTTCCTTCATTAAATCGGCGTCGGAACTTCGGGCACTATCAACTCCCACACTTTTTAAGTTATACTGATGTAATAACAGCAGTGCTCGCTCTATTTGTTGATAAGAATATTTTTGGGAACTAGCGAGGTATTCTTTTAAAAAATAGGGCTTTACACCCAACTGATCAGCTATCATTTGTTGATCAGCCCCCCGCATAGCATACAGCATATACACTTTACTAAAAAAATTAAACAGCGCAGGAAGAATCATCTGAATAGGACCCGCTTTGGGATTGGATTCGAAGTATTGGATTATCTGAACGGTTTTGGTTAGATTTTTTTGTCCAAAAGCATTTTGCAATTCAAACACATTAAATTCCTTGCTTACTCCTATAAATTCTTCAATATCATCTTCTGTGATATTTTTGCGTTTCCCCAAATTCACAGCCAGTTTAACGGTTTCGTTGTAAAGTCGGCTTAGGTCGTTTCCGATATGATCTACCAATAGCTGCTGGGCGCGAGGATTAATAGTGAACCCCTGTTCCTTTACCATTTGCTCTACCCAAGCTGGCAATTGATTGTCGTATAATTTTTTAGTAGAAAAAAGTTCCCCGGTTTTGGTAATCACTTTAGCCATCTGTTTGCGGCCATCCAGTTTTTTATCTTTATACCCTACTACAAATACCGTAGATGGTTGGGGTTTTTCTATATAGGGCATTAATCCCTCAACATCTCGCATCATTTGCGCTTCGCGTAAGATTATTACCTGTCGTTCTGCAAACATGGGATACCTGCGGCAGGCATTGATGATGTTGGATATTTCCGCATCCTTCCCATAAAATACCGTAAGGTTAAATTCAGCCTCTGCCGGGGATAATAAATTATTTTCCGCGTATTGCATTAAATGGTCAATATAATATGGCTCCTCCCCTTCCAACCAATAAATTGGTCGAAACTTTTTTGCCTTCCACTCTTGAATAATTTTTTCCACTGCCATGGGTACAAAGATGGAACAGTGGATGATAATAATGAAAATCCTTAGGATAAAGTTGTAAACATTGTACCCCAATTAGGATTCTGCCAACTTTTCACCTGACTACCCTCTACCGGAGACAGGTTCATCAATCGCTGAATGATGCGGGCCGTGGCCAAAACATCCTGTTTACAATAGTCAACAATACTCTGCAGCTGGTTATGCTGATAATACAGATCCTGCACATCAGCCCCTGAAATGCCTTGTTTGGGAGAGGGAATCTGCAGCACGTTG
Organism: Chitinophaga pinensis; assembly: GCA_945870985.1. GTDB lineage: Bacteria > Bacteroidota > Bacteroidia > Chitinophagales > Chitinophagaceae > Sediminibacterium > Sediminibacterium pinensis_C. Next base: position 1,704 of record CAMBUH010000171.1, on the reverse strand, counting down.
GCAAGTAAATGCAGGGAAATATAATTTTTATAATCCCCAAACTTCCAATAACCGAGGGTATCAAAATGGGTTACTTCCCAAGGCTTTTTATCCTGTAGCCGAAGGGATTCGGGTAATGGAAGCCCATTTATTAACATTCTTCTGCCAAGGAAGGGGATATCAAATTCACGGATATTATGGCCCGCAAACCGAAATTCCCGATTGCGGGATTGCCAGGTTTCACAAAAAAGGGTAAAATCTCTTAGTATTTGTACTTCGGTATGGCCCGAGAAGCTAAACAACTGCAATTCCCATTGCTCCGAGGGTAAGGGTAGAAAAAAGCCGGCGCCTATACAAACCACTTTCCCGAATTCGGCCCAAATACCGGCCCTTTTTTTATAAATTTCTTCGATATTTCCCTGAAATGGCACGGTTTTGGTAGCTTTATCGTTGAATAATAGCTTCCACGCATCGTCTAAATCCGAATAATTAGACTTTGCGGGAACAGTTTCAATATCAATAATTAATAAATCAGTTAGTTTCATATTTACTATTTTATACATTTTACAAAAAAAACAACACATGGAATCCCCCGAAAAAAACACCCCGTATGAAGTTCCCGAACAAAAAGACAACCGCAAACTGATCTACGGATTTTTGCTGGCTGCCTTGGTAGGTACTTGGGGCTATATTTTTTACGATAAAAGTCAACACCGCCAGGCCGTTACTACCCTAGAAACCCGTATTTCTAGTATAGACAGTGCGCGTGCTGCCATTCAGCAAGATTTTATGGATGTGTCTGCTAAAGCCGATTCACTTACCCAAACTACTGTTCAGTTAACCGGAGATCTGGCAGCTAAAAACGCAGATATCGTGCAACTAAAGGGTAATATCAGCAGCATTCTGAAAAAGAAAAATGCCACTGAATCTGAATTAACAACTGCCAAAAAATTGATTGGCGAGTTAAATGGCAAAGTAGATGGTTTATTTGCAGAGATTGAAAAACTGAAAGGTGAAAACAAAGAGTTAACGGCTGCCAATCAGCAACTCAGCACAGAAAAAACGCAGTTGACTTCTGAGAAACAAAACCTTGAACAAAATTTAACTGTTACCAAAACTGAGAAAAAGCAGTTAGAAGATAAGGTGGATGTGGCAAGTACCCTACATGCTTCACAGATAGGCATCGGTGCTTTCGCAATTTCTAAGAATGGAAAGGAAAAAGAAACCACCACCGCCAAGAAAGCAGATCTGATTCGCGTACAATTTGTACTAGATGAAAACCGGGTTACTCCTTCAGGAAATAAGGAATTATATGTAATTGTTACTGGCCCCGACGGAAAAGTAATTTCAGAAGGGAACAATACTTTTACTACACGTGAAGAAGGTGTGAAAACCTTTACCAATAAACTTGGCGTGAATTATGAGCAAGGTAAGATTGTACCCGTAAACTTCGATCTTAAAAAAACAGATAAATACATGGAAGGTAACTATACCATCGAAATTTATCACAACGGATTTAGAATTGGCAAGGGCATCAAAACCTTGAAGAAGGGCGGACTGTTTGGATAACCTATTGTAGCAATCGTAATCGTACCCAAAAAGGGCAGTTGAAGAAAATCAACTGCCCTTTTTATTAGTTCTTCCTCAATTCGCTATATAAAAGACACGTATAATTTTCGGTAACTTTATCCATAAAACCGCGCAATGCGTTTTCTCAATTCATCT
>CAMBUH010000170.1 GCA_945870985.1 Chitinophaga pinensis | reverse complement strand
TACTTCAATGAAACAACCTCCTCTGTTGAAACAGAACAAATAACAATTATACTTGGAAAAGATTATGTAATTACTTTTCAGGAAATACCAGACAAGGATGTGTTTGGACCGGTGCGGGAAAAGTTGAAGCTGGCCAATAGTAAATTAAGAATCAGCGGAGCGGACTACCTGTGCTATACCCTGCTGGATATGATTGTAGACCACTATTTTGTAGTGATGGAAAAACTCAGCACCCGCATCGAACAAATAGAAGAAAGAATTATCCGACGGAGCGACAAAAGATCGTTGGCAGAAATTAACAACCTACGTAAAGAACTGTTTGTGCTAAAAGGCAATGTGAGTCCGGTTAGAGAACTCATCAATGGATTTATCCGTTCGGAAAGTGATTTGCTGGAAGAAAAAACCACCAAATATTTTAAGGATGTACACGACCACATCGTACAGGCAAATGAACTGGCAGAAAATCTGCGCGATCTGATGATGAACCTGCAGGATTTATATATCAGCCAGGTTAACCTTAAAATGAACGAGGTAATGAAAGTAATGGCCATCGTTACCTGTGTGCTCACACCTGCTACCGTAATTGGCGGAATTTTTGGAATGAATTTCGACGTAATTCCCTTCTCCCACCATCCGAATGGTTTTTACTATACCGTTATTTCCATGGTAATAATTATGGCAGGATTTCTGGTGTATTTCGGCAGAAAACGCTGGCTATAAAAATACTGTACTTAGAGCTCGATTAAGCTATTGGTAGTGCCAAAAACATTCAGCACTTCCCCATCTCCCTGTGGCTCATTCACCCACTCGCTATTATTCAAGCGATATTTAAATTCGTGTCGTGAATTTTTAGGCAGATTTACTTCTGCCGCAAAACTGCCATCTTTCTTTTTATTCAGCATAATTCCTTTCTCCCAATCACCGTTTAATCCCACTACTTCTACCTGCTCGGCCTCTACAAAATCTACCAAAAATTTCACTTTCGAATACTCTTTCGTCTTATACAAGGTTTTTTGAATCATTGTGTACTATTTACACTTTATACACAAACTTGCAGAAGGTAACCCATGTATAGTAAAATATTACATATTTGATGCTCGTCGGCTTACCCCCTTAAATGATAGGCTTTGGGTTGAGAAAATACCCGCAAACCGGCATGAGACAGCGTACTACCTAGCCCGCTATGCTTTCTGCCACTCCACGGAAGGGCAGGGCTTACCCGGTCGCAGCAGTTCCAATAGACTGTTCCGGCATCTAATTGCTGCTGAATTTTTTCGGCTCTTTCAGCCCGATTCGTATACACAGATGCGGTTAAGCCATAGTCACTGTCATTCATCAACTGTATGGCTTCCTCATCACTATGCACCCGCATAATGCCAATAACCGGTCCAAAAGACTCTTCCCGCATTAATCGCATCTGATGATTAACATCTGTTAAAACAGCTGGCTGAAAATAATTACCGGGATTATTAGCAACCCTTGCACCACCACAATGCAACACAGCCCCTTTAGCAACAGCATCCTGCACTTGATCTTCTAAAAAAGAAGCTTGGCCGGTGCGGGTAAGCGGACCAATATAAACACTCTCCTCTTTGGGATTACCTGTTTTGTATTGTTTTACTTCCTCCACAAATGCCTGCACATACTTGTCGTACACATCGGTATGCACATAAATTCTCTCGACTGAACAACAACTTTGTCCATTATTATAAAAAGCCCCATCCGCAGTAGCTTTTGCTATCGAAACAATATCCGCAACCTCATTCGTTACATACAAGGGATCCTTGCCGCCCATTTCTAATCCACAGGCAACCCGGCGATGCGCTATTTTTTGATGAATGAGGTTTCCGGTTGCAAACGAGCCGGTAAAGAAATATCCCTCCAGTGGTAACTCTAACAACAAGCCGCCTACATCACCCGCACCCAACGCAATGGGTATAATAGACGGGGGTACGCCCGCTTCCACTAATAGTTTTTGTATTTCCATTCCGGTAAGGGAAGCCAGTTCCGAAGGCTTATATATAACTGCATTCCCTGCCAGCAATGCAGGCACCAGCACATTGATGCCTACCAGATAGGGATAATTCCACGCAGATATATTGGCTACCACCCCCAAAGGTTCATACACAATTTTTTCACGCGTATCTCCCTCGGCAACCATCCACTCGTTGCACAGGTACTGCTCGGCATGTGATGTTAACCATTCAATTCTATAACAGGCACCATTGATTTCATTGCGCGACTGGCTGATTGGTTTGCCTACTTCATCGGTTAGTATGGCTGCCAGCCTTTCGATATTAGCTAACAGTAATTCTCGAAACTTTTGCAATATGCGCACGCGCTCGGCAAGAGGAAGCTGATACCAATGAGGCTGTGCCTGTTTGGCAAGCGTCCATTTAGCAGAAATGGTTGCATAATTATCTAGGGTAATGTGGCCTATGATTTGTTGGTTATGCGGATTTACTACTGCCAGTTCTTTTGTTTCCATACTTTACTTATTTAACTGCTTACTTATTTTTATGAAATGCCTGTGCCTGATGTAACAACCAATTTCGAATAGGGATTGAGAGCGTACCGGCATCTGCTTGCTCAACCCGCTCCGGATGCCATTGAACAGCAAGCAACGGAGCATGGTTAGCAGGTAGCTTCCACTCCAGCGCTTCAATAACATTATCAGGTGAAATACCACTAATCATCAATTCATCTGCTACCCTATCAACTGCCTGGTGATGTGCACTGTTAATCATTGCCTGGTGTGTTTGCGCAATTTCCGCCAGTTGAGAGCCCATAGAAAGCTGCACCAGATGTTCGCCATCGGCATCGGCCATTCGGCGGTGATTGTTTTTTCCGCTTTCTTCTAAATCAGCCAATAACGTTCCACCCAGGCTAGCATTCACCAATTGCAATCCCCTGCAGATGGCAAGCACGGGCATTTTTTTTATCAAAGCCTGCTTGAAAATCGCTTGCTCAAAATAGTCACGTGCATTATCCCAGCCATCTTTTAGTGCATGCGGATACTCGACTCGCTCACTATTATACAGGGAGGGATGTATATCCGTTCCCCCCGTTAGCACCACTGCATCACATGCATCCAACAATGCAGCATTCAATAAATGAGCTGCCAATAATACAATGCGAACCTGCCGATCATTTCCGATTACCCAGCGGGGGTAAAATTCGAATCGGGTAGTAGAAAAAGTAATGCCTATAACAATAGTATCCTTCATACATTAGAATGCGGCTGCATACAGTTTACGAAAATCATCCAAACTAACCGGTTGCGGATTATTAGGATGTGCAAAATCTTCCAGCGCCAGTTGTGCCAGTGTTTCTAAATGTTCTTCCCGAACGCCCACTTCCCGCAATTTGGCAGGGATACCGATTTGCTGATTGAGTTCGCGAACCCATTCAATAACCCCTGCAGCATCTTTTTGTGCTATAGGCAATACCTGCGCCATCCGTTCAAATTTTTCTGCCGCACAAGCTGCATTAAATGCGAGTCCATACGGCAAATTAACCGCATTGGCCAACCCATGGTGTGTATCCAACAGTGCCGACATCGGATGAGCCAGTGAGTGAACAACGCCCAGTCCTTTCTGAAAAGCTATCGCGCCCATCATAGAAGCCAATAACATATCCGCGCGGGATTGCAGCGTGGGTGCATTTACAGCGGTTGCCAATGACCCGGCAATTAATCGAATGCCTTCCAGTGCAATGCCCTCACAAATAGGATGATAGTTTTTCGCCAGCAATGCCTCCATATTATGGGTAAGCGCATCCATACCGGTTGCTGCTGTAATGGCGGGAGGTAAATCGAAGGTTACTTGAGGATCGGCAAATACACGAATAGCCAACAGTTTAGGACTGAACAATATTTTTTTCTGATGCGTTTCATCATCTGCAATAATTGCCGAGCGACCCACTTCACTTCCGGTACCGGCCGTGGTTGGTACGGTAACAAATACAGGTACGGGACCCGTAACAAATACATCACCACCAATCAAATCGTCGTACTTAAATAGATCGTCCCGATGATGCACCCGTAACACAATGGCTCGGGCAACATCAATGGCGGCACCCCCTCCTAAACCAATAACCGCATCACACCCAAAGGCATCATACTGATCGGTACCGGCATACACGTCGGACTTTACCGGATTTTTATGGATGTTATGAAAAACGGTAACGGTCAATCCAACCGCTGCTAAGTCCACCACTATTTTTTTAAAAAAAGGTAGTGCTGCAATAGTTGCATCGGTAACTAATAAAGGACGGCGGCATCCTTGTGCGAACAAGAAAGCAGGCATTTCATCAACCGCGCCTGCACCAAATCGGATGATGGTAGGAAAATTAAATTGAACTACAGACATAACTTGATTGAATTACATTAAATGATTTCGAAATAGCGGCGGGTTTCCCAATCGGTAACTGATTTTGCAAATTGCTTCACTTCCCATTCACGGGTTTCTGTAAAATGTTGCACAAAGGTTTTGCCCAGCAATTCTTTGGCAACAGAAGATTCTTTCATAATAGCAGTAGCGGCAGCCAGGGAATTGGGGAAACGGCCATTAGAGATATCCTGATACCCATTGCCAACAGAGGCAGGTTGGTTCAGTTTCATGCGATGCTGTATACCATATAAACCAGCAGCCAAACAAGCAGCCATGGCAAGATATGGATTGGTATCACTACCCACAACCCTTGTTTCAAGGCGACAAGAACTGCTGCTGCCAGGTAGGGCACGCAAGGCTACGGTTCTATTATCGATGCCCCAGGTTACGGTGGTAGGTGCCCAGGCCCCTTCTACCAAACGCTTATACGAATTAATAGTAGGCGCCACCAACGGCAAGATATGGGGTAAACAATAGAGTTGCCCGGCAATATAACTTTTCATCAGGGCACTCATGTTGCTCTTATCTTTTGGGTCGTAAAATAAATTCTGCTTTCCGGATGCATCCCAAAGCGATTGATGTACGTGCCCACTACAACCCGGCAGGTGCTCACTGATTTTGGCCATAAACGTAGCCATCACTCCATGTAACCGAGCAATTTCTTTTACCGAAGTTTTAAATAGCACAGCGCAATCAGCGGCAGTTAACACATCTGAATAGCGAATGGCCGCTTCGTATACACCCGGACCGGTTTCTGTATGCAATCCTTCTATCGGAACATGAAATGCAGATAATCCACTGAACAAGGAAGAGAGATAGGTGTT
>CAMBUH010000169.1 GCA_945870985.1 Chitinophaga pinensis | reverse complement strand
TGATTGAGTGGATACCAGTCCATCGGTATGGGTAAGTAAGTGGCGAATGGTAACTTTCTGTGCCCAATCTTGCTGCAAATCTGTTAGATAGTTTCCAATCGGTAGTTGGATATCCAGTTTTCCTTTTTCGACTTCCAGTAATACCAAGGTTGCCAATATCTGGTCACTCAATTGAGCAATGGCAAATTGATCGGTAGGGAGCCAATTGGTTTTTTGTTTCAGGTCGGAATAGCCAGCCATTTGCATATACATCCTGCGCCCTCCCTGCGAAATCAGTATGCTACCATTGAATGGGTGCTTTTTCTTTTCCTGCACTTTTAACAGCGAGTCGATAGCAGCCGTGTAATCGTATTGTAGCCTAAAATTTTCCATGGCTTTTTGGGCATAAAATTCCCAGGTAGCTTTGGTAACACTGGAAACCATTTTTTCTTTTAACCCGTCAGTCATAATGCTATCTGCAATAAAAATTGCCATGGTACAGGTTCTGCCATCTGGAAGGGATATTAGACCCATAACCTGACTATTTCCATTAGCAATTTCTATGGTTTTACTTCCAGCGGGTAAAGAGGATGCGATGGATTTTTCTGAGGGGTTGCTATTGAGCAAGCGTAATAAAAATTGTTGGCTTTTTTCGGAGAGTAAATTTTTATCGTGAAATTTTCTGAGTAGTTGTATAGCGGAAAGAGGGGTATGCGTATATATCCGCAAACTATCTTGCCGGCGATCTTTTTCTGCGGTTACTATCATTACATCTCGAACGCCAGCACTTTTTAAAAATCGGCTGAGTTCTTTGGTGCCTCCAAGGTGGCGGATTAGTATTTCGGTAATTCGTTGATCACCGGTTTGCAGTAAAGAAGTTATCAGTTCTTTTAGGGTGGGTGCGTCGGTGTTTTTACTCGATGTGCCATCTATAAATCCTACCATGGGTATTTTATCGCCCGACTTCATCATTCCTTTATCAATCCTGTCCATAATGGCAAGGGATACCTGAAAGGGCAGAGCCGATTCAATAGGGAAGGAAGCATTTCCTCCATAGGTAAGCGTGTCCCGTTCGTCGGGCCCACCAATGGCAATGCCAATTGCATAGTTTTTTTCAGGAATTAGCCGATCTATTTTTTCGCGGAGCGATTGATTGTTTTGTGCAAATGCCAGATTGATCAGCACGACCCATGCAAATAGCAGGGAGAGTAGGTTTTTCATAAAGGATAGTATGGATAGGATTCGAAAGCAATCGATAATTGCATCGCTGCAATACCTGTTGCTTATCAAATGTAGCCCAACCTATCCATTTTTCCTTAAATAAACCGTTAAAATTTAAAGCCGAGTGTCATTACTACGCGCCCTATACTGCCAGTTTGTTCGGCAAAAGTATTCGGCTTGTCGCTTAATAAATAAGGGAAGCGAACATCCTGATTAAAGGTATGGGAGTAGGTAAGGTCTATAAATACACCTTTATTTCTATATCCTAATCCTCCGCTGGCCAACCATCTGTTGGCTTGTAAATTTTCGTTGTTGTAAGGACTTCCGTAATACGCTCCACCCAATCGGAACATGAAGGTATTAAATTTCACTTCTGCACCCAGGCGTGCATTGATATTTCCTTTGTAAATGTCTTTGATGGTTTCGTTTACAAATTGGTAATAATTATCCAATTGTTCGGAAATGTCATCTGCACTATGAAACCGGGCGGCGCGATAGTTTACATATTCCAGATCCCCAGTAATAAAGGCTCTCTGTTGGCGGGTGTCGCTGATTTCTCTAAACACATGGCTAACACTAAATATGGCTCTCCAGGGGGTAGTTAGATTGTATTCCCTTATTCCGGCATTACCACTGTTAAGGTTATCGCTGGTTTCGGATCTTGTTCCTGCATAGGATTCTGTATTGGCAGTTATGGAACTTCCGATGCGGTCTTTAAATCCAATCCACTGAGGAGTATGAAAAGCAAAACCTATGCGCCACATTTCTACGGGCTTGTAAATTAATCCCAGTTTACCTCCAATCCCGAATCCATTGGAAGTGAAATTTTCTTTGTACTCGAAAAAGCTGAAACTATTATTAGGGTTAGATGTGAGATCGGTTTCTTTATAAAACAATTCGCGATTATAAAATATGATGGGCAGGTTTACACTAAAACCTACATACAGTTTATCCTGCACATTGCCAGCAGTTCCGAAGGCAATTTCGTGATAACCTCCGCGGGTAATGGCATCGTAAAGTTGATTTACCCCCGTAGAAATAGGTACCATACTTTGGTATCCGGTAACAATATTGCCCGGCCCGCTGGTGGTGTCTATTAGAAAAGTGCGGAAGGCAAGGGAAGAGCCAAAAATATAATTACTCAGTGCGGCATTTGTATCCGCACGGTCGCGCACAAGCTCTTCTAGGTACTGCTCAGAAAATGAGCTCATGTTATTTACACCACGAAAGCTTTCCCGGTTTTGATAGTTTGCTAGTTGATTAACTGAAATAGCAAAAGCGCTACTCGTGTATTTGGAGTAGCCTGGTTTTTGGCTATTACCCCAAACAGCTCCGATGGTACCATATTGGAAAGCATTTTTATTTCCGGAAGTATCAGTGCCTCTAAAATTAAAGCGGTTGTTGTTGAGTGCAAGGCCCGGTGTAAGTATAAATTCACGGGTTTTATATAATCCTAACCCCGCCGGATTTACGTGATTAGCAGTGATATCGCCACCTAGCGATCCCATGGCTCCTCCAATCGCCATTACCCGCGCCGTTCCATTTTGGGTGAACCAAGCCGTGCGAAGGGCATCTTCCGGATTTTGCGCAAACAACAAACTGCTGCAAGCTGATAAGAATAGAGTGAGTATATATTTCAGTTTCATGGTAAACTTATTTCTGTTGGGCAATAGTTTAGCAGCTTCTGGTTGATGGAAGCCCATTATTTAAAAAAACTGAGGGAATTTGATTATTAGTTTCTGCCACCTCTACCACCTCCGGCTGATGAACCAACACTTCCAAACCCACCACTATTTCCGCCGGCTGATGAAGAGGTTGCTGGCATACTTCCACCGGAAGAACTGCCCGAGAATGAACGAGATGCACGGTCGTAACTTCCAGCTTGATAACCATTAGCAGCAGGAGTAAATACCGTTTTCATCAAGTTGCCAAAACTTTGTCCGCGCGAATTAGTGCTACTTGAGCCTTTAGGGAGGTTGTAATAATTGGAGTTGTTATAAGATTTATTACGAGCGGCGGATAGATTATTAATCGATACCGTTCCTCCCCCTCCTTTAAAGTTAGGTGTGCCATAATGCACAAGCGTATAATAAGGATTATTCCAACCAAAGGAGTTGCCAAAACCGAAACCACCAAAGATGCTGCCATTCATTCCGCCACCCATAAAAGAATGGCCCCAGTTGAAGTAAGGATTAAAAGTATTACAACTCAGGCAACTAAAATATGGGTTGAAATAATTGAAGGTGGTAGGGAAAAAACTATATCTGCAATCATTCCAGTAACTGAAATCGTCAATGGTAGACCAGCGATTTCGATTGGTTACTTTCCTGCGCAAGTAGGCATCGTCTTGAGAACTGATGTACTCCTGGTATTCTTGCTCTTCCCGACCTCTTTGTTTACGAACCGTTTCTTCACCGCCTCTAGCTGCACTAGGTGAATAATACACATCATCCGGCGTTTGCCCTGCTCTATATGCAGTGCAAGATGATAACAAAACAACTAAACCGATTACAAGTAATTTTAAGTGTTTCATAAAGGCGGTTTTAGAGATGATATAAAGTTAGTTACATTTGCCCAACTTTGCGGCTATTTTAACAAATACAAAAGTCATGCCAACAATTGTTAGTCTACCTTCAAATGTAAATATTAACATATATGAGTAAGGAAATTACATCCCGCCAACAGGATTATTCTCAGTGGTATAACGACCTGGTTATCAAGGGAAGTTTGGCAGATTATAGTGCTGTTCGGGGGTATATGGTGATTAAGCCATACGGCTTCGCACTTTGGGAGAATATGCGGGATGTGCTGGACAAAAAATTCAAGGATACCGGACACCAAAACGCTTATTTTCCATTGTTTGTGCCAAAAAGTTTATTTGAAGCAGAAGAAAAGAATGCCGAAGGATTTGCCAAAGAATGTGCGGTGGTTACCCATTATCGGTTGAAATCCGATCCATCTGCCCCCGGCAAACTGATGGTAGACCCCGATGCGAAACTAGAAGAAGAGCTGGTGGTAAGGCCAACCAGTGAAGCAATTATCTGGAACACCTATAAGGGCTGGATACAATCTTATCGTGATTTGCCCATTTTAGTAAATCAGTGGGCAAATGTGGTGAGATGGGAAATGCGTACTCGTTTATTTTTGCGCACTGCCGAATTTTTATGGCAAGAAGGGCATACCGCCCATGCAACCAAAGCAGAAGCGATAACGGAAACTACCAAAATGCTGGATGTATATGCCGATTTTGTAGAGAACTGGATGGCACTGCCAGTTATTAAGGGAGTGAAAACGCCGAATGAAAGATTTGCTGGTGCAGAAGATACGTATTGCATTGAGGCGTTGATGCAAGATGGGAAAGCATTACAGGCCGGTACTTCGCATTTTTTAGGTCAAAACTTTGCCAAAGCTTTTGATGTAAAATTCAGCGACCGCGATAATAAACTGGAGTATGTGTGGGCAACGAGTTGGGGGGTAAGTACCCGATTAATAGGCGCTCTGGTAATGGCACACAGTGATGATGAGGGACTGGTAATGCCTCCTCGCATTGCGCCAATTCAAGTGGTAATTGTTCCCATTTTTAAGGGCCCCGAACAAAAAGCGCAGTTAGATGAGGCGATTCATCCCATTATTCAATCATTACAATCACTCAATATTTCTGTTAAATATGATGATACGGATTATGCACGTCCGGGATGGAAATTTGCTGAGTACGAATTAAAAGGCGTTCCGGTTCGGCTGGCTATTGGCGCCAGAGATTTAGAAAATAATGTGGTAGAAGTAGCCCGAAGAGATACCCGTGAAAAAGCTACCGTACCCTTAGCAGGCATTGCGGAACATATTCAACAATTGTTAGCAGACATTCAGCAGAACCTCTATAACCGGGCACTTCAATACAGAACCGAACACACCACCCACGCGAATACTTGGGATGAGTTTATGCAATTGCTCGATCATAAAGGCGGATTTGTAATGGCCCATTGGGATGGTACATCCGAAACGGAAGATAAAATAAAGGAATTGAGTAAGGCAACCATTCGCTGTATTCCCT
>CAMBUH010000168.1 GCA_945870985.1 Chitinophaga pinensis | reverse complement strand
ATTGAGATAACTGGAACGCATAATCGGGTGGATATGCTGTATCCTACTTCTTTCACAGAAGGTACGCCACTACCGGTGGGTAAATATGATTTTCAACAATTGGAACTAAGTTATCAAACTGATTTCCGCAAACCAGTAAATGTATTAGTAAAATTAGCCGGAGGTGAATTTTATAATGGAAACTACCAAAGTGTTCGAACTGTGCTCGGTATCCGCCATCAACCCCATATCAATGTTGCACTACAAGCAGAATACAATCGCATACAATTGCCCGGTGCTTATGGAAGTACAAAGCTTGTACTGATTGCCCCTCGTATCGAGTGGAACTTCAACACCCGTTTATTTTGGACCACTTTTATCCAATACAATACACAACGGAACAATTTTAATATCAATTCGCGGCTGCAATATCGCTTCAGGCCCATGAGCGATTTATATGTGGTGTATACCGACAACTATTTTGTAACCCCGGTGGTGACCAATAAAAATAGAGCCTTGGTATTCAAGTTAAGTTACTGGATCAATTAATCAGTTACTACTTTTTTATACCAATTACAGGTAACTGTTTTTCATTAATCATTTTATTCAGCGAAGCAACATCGGCTGTTATAACTTTCTTTAGTTTATCTATCTGCACATCTGCCTGTCCGGCCAAGTCTGCAAATGCTTCCTGGGCTTGTTTACTGGGTGCATTTTGTCCGCTCGCTGCTACTCCGTATAATCCCGCCAATTTATCATTAATACGGATTGGGAAATTCAGCACGTCTTGTCCGCTTTTCGATTTGGTTTGATATAAAGCTTCTTCAATGGAAGTAAGCTGCTTTTGTATGCTATCGGCCATCTTCTTAATCTCTTTGGTATTTTCTCCCTCTAATCTAGAAGTGAAATCGGTAATTTGGCCACGCACAGTTCTTATATCCTTGATAGAAATTTGTACCTGATTAAATTTATCCCTAACCTGTAATAAAAATCCCAGTTGAGCATCATAATCTGCTTCGGTGATGGTGTAGTTTGGATTTGCCTTAATAACAAATGGCACCCAAACCGAATCTTTTCCTATTGTAAACTTAGCCTGATATTTTCCTGGGGCCGCTTTTGCTGAACCTATACCGCCATTCCAGAGAATCATACCTTCTGCTCTTTCACCGGGGGGATAATTCATATCCCATATAAACTGATTCATACCTGCGGCATAATCGATTTTATCATTTGCCTCTTTGGCAGATTTACTGAAGGATTTTATGGGTTGATTCTTTTTATCGTAGATAGTTATTTTCAAATTAGCTGTATCTATCCCTTCCCGTAGGAAGTAATTGAACACAACACCTGATGGCGGATTTTCACCCATGTTAGCTAGGGGTGCGCCTCCGCCTCGGTTTCCTCTTCTGCCGCCCCCTTCGGAGCGAAAGGCATCATTTACGGCAAAAACATGCCAGTTTTTGGAGGCGATTGCGGTATCTTTTTGCTGAACAATACTTAAATCATCCAACGTCCAGAATGCCCTTCCCTGGGTAGCAACAATCAGATCATTCTCCTTGATGATTAAATCTGTAATAGGTACTATCGGTAAATTCAATTGAAATTTTTTCCAGTTAGCCCCATCATCATAACTGATATACATGCCATATTCCGTTCCTGCATACAGCAGTCCTTTCCGCACTTTATCGGCCCTCATGGCTCTGCTAAAATGCATGTTGTTTATGCCATTTACAATTTTCTTCCAGGTTTTGCCATAGTCGTAGGTGGCAAAAATATAAGGAGCAAAATCATCCAGCTTATATCGGGTGCCTACAATATAAGCAGCACCCTTCACAAAGGGGTTCACTTCAATACTATTCCACATCATCCACTTGCCGGCTTCGGGTGGCGTAACATTTTCCCAGTTCTTCCCGCCATCTCTGCTTATATGGATAAGACCATCATCACTACCTGTCCACAACAAATCTTTCTCCAGTGGCGACTCGGCAGCTGTGAAAATGGTACAGTAATATTCTACGGAAGTATTATCCTTGGTAATGGGTCCACCACTGGATGCTTGTTTAGATTTATCATTGGTTGTTAAGTCTGGACTAATCATTTCCCAACTCTGCCCTTCATTTTCGGTTACAAATAGATGGTTACCGCCGGCATAGAGTTTTTTGGGATTATGGGGCGAAAAAAAGAAGGGGAAGTTCCATTGGAAGCGGTATTTAAGTACATCCGCTCCAGCGCCCATAGGATTATCTGGCCACACATTGATGGCACGATTTTCACCGGTTCTATGATCTAGGCGGGAGAGGTAGCCGCCATAATTTCCGCCATATACGATTTCCGGATTCAGGGGATCTGCTTGCACATAGCCGCTTTCTGATCCGGCTGTTACATCCCAGTCGCGTTGGGTAATTCCGGCACCGCTGGTTTTACTGCGGATACGAACGGTAGAGTTATCCTGTTGCGCACCCAAAATTCTATAGGGATAGGCATTATCGGTTGAAACGCGGTAGAATTGAGCGGTAGGCTGATTGTCGGGTGAACTCCAGTTATTTCCTCCATCAAACGAAACCTGCGCGCCACCATCATCAGCAACAATCATTCGATTTCCATCCTGCGGATCTATCCACAGATCGTGGTGATCGCTGTGAGGCGTATTAACGGATTGAAAGGTTTTTCCCCCATCGCGGCTGCGCATGAATTCAACATTGGGGCAATACACCAGGTTTTCATTAACTGGGTCAACAAATACTTTTGTGTAATACCAGGCCCGTTGCCGAATATTATTATCGCTGCTAGTGAGCGTCCAGCTTTCTCCAGCATCTGTGCTAACAAATAAACCCCCAGCGGCATTTTCTATAATAGCATAAACTTTATCTGTATTGGAAGGAGCTACGGCAACCCCTACAATTCCCCATACACCTTTGGGCAAGCCTTTTTTCCCAGAAAGAGGTAACCAGGTTTCCCCGCCGTCTGTACTTTTATATAATCCGCTTCCAGCGCCACCGCTTTCCATACTATGTGGACGGCGTATAACTTCCCACATACCTGCATATAAAACACTGGGATTTCCGGGTTCCATAACCAAATCTGAGCATCCGGTTTGCTCATTTACAAACAAGGTTTTCGTCCAGGTTTTTCCTCCATCAGTTGTTTTAAATACTCCACGTTCAGACGATGGCCCGAATAGATGTCCGATTACAGCTACCCACACCGTTTGAGGGTCTTTGGGATGTACCAGGATACGCACAATATGTCTGCCCTCTTTTAATCCCAGATTTTTCCAGCTTTTTCCGGCATCGTCGCTGCGCCACATGCCACCTAATCCTTCGGAAACATTACCCCGCATGGTATTTTCGCCTTCCCCAACATATACAATACTCTCATCAGAGGGAGCCAGTGCAACGGAGCCAATGGTGCTTCCAAAATATTTATCGGAAATATTTTTCCAATTGCTACCACCGTCCATAGTTTTCCAAACACCGCCTCCGGTAGCACCAAAATAAAATGTATTCTTGTTTACACGGCTCCCTGTAACTGCGGCACTTCTGCCTCCGCGAAACGGACCTACTTGCCGATACTTTAATTTGCTGAATAGCACATCTGCCTCCTCGGATGCTGGAGGCGTAACCGCAACTACTGGCTTAGCTTGTTTTTTCTGCTGTGCAGTTGCAAAAAGGGAGACTCCAGCAATGAGGAGTATACAGAGGAATATTTTTTTCATGTTATTTCAATTGGGTAACTAAGATACCGCTGAAATTACATAGAAAAAAAAGAATTCGGCCGAATGGAATTTATTTTACGTGATACCATTTTTCATCTAGGCCCTCGTTGATTTTAATAGAGATATTTTCAATTTCGCTCTCTATTGGGCCAAAGCTCAGTGTATATTTCCCGGGGAATTTAATGCCATTTACCTCCTTATATTCTTTCACATAAAGGGTGGCTTTATCATCTTTTTTCATTCCTCTGCCAAAAGCTTTCATCATACTACCAAAGCCTGAAATATTAGCTGCCATATCACCGGTAACTTCCATTTGTTTAACCAAATTGGTTTGGCTATCGATATAGTACATTACTACCTGACCGGTTTTGAGGGTTAATTTGATTTTATTACAAACCACTTTGCTGATTTTCTCGGTTCCGGCTAATTCGGCTTTATGGCCTTTAGCGGCATAATTTACCAAATCACCAAAAGCGCCAGCACAGTCTAGTTCATATTGCTGGGAGGCTACCTCGGCATCTGGTATGCGAGCTGTTACAGCTTCAGTACCTTGCATATCTCCAAAGCCGCGCATGGCGGGAATAAAAACATATCCTACTGTGTCTGTAATCATGGTAAAGCTATCTCCCATTCCCATGATTCCTCCGATTTGTCTGCGGAATAATTTTCCTTTTTCTCTTACCAAGGTAAGTGGCAAATCAATGGTCCTGCCCATCATTGACATACCCAAACTGCTATTCACTTCCAGATAACGGATTCCCTCTAATTTTTCTCTACCACCCGCAGCGGCTTCATATTTGGCAATTATGTCATCAGCGGTTTGTGCATGGGCAAAAAGTACAGTAAAGGAAAGCAAAAGGGTAATTAGTACGGAATAAAGTTTCATGGAATTAGTGTTATTAGTTACAGTAAATACTTTAATATTATCATTCGAAGATAATCAAGTTTACGTGTAACAAGCAATGGGGGTAAATGTTCATGCTTTTGAACCCATTATAGGAAAAATCAATTTATGACAATTAAGGGCAACCGGGTAGCTATTTTAGAATCGCGTATAGACTATTCGGAAATCATCATTGAAAACGGTATCATTCGAACAATTACCCTTTTGCAGGAGGGTCCGCTTGCAGGTGCCCCGTTTATTTTACCCGGGTTTATAGATAGCCATGTGCATATAGAAAGCAGCATGTTGGTGCCTGCCGAATTTGCCCGGCTGGCTGTTGTGCACGGAACTGTTGCTACCATTAGTGATCCGCATGAAATTGCCAATGTTTGCGGGGTGGCTGGGGTAGATTTTATGATAGAGAACGGCAAACAAGTTCCCTTTAAATTTCATTTTGGAGCCCCCAGTTGTGTGCCTGCTACGATTTTTGAAACAGCAGGGGGGGCCATTAATAGCGAGGAGGTGGATGAATTATTAAGCCGGAAGGATATTTTTTATTTGAGCGAAATGATGAACTATCCGGGCGTTTTGGAGGGGGATAGTGAAGTGATGAAAAAAATAGCGGCTGCCCGTAAATGGGGGAAACCGGTAGATGGTCATGCCCCCGGATTAAGAGGAGAAATGGCTCAACAAT
>CAMBUH010000167.1 GCA_945870985.1 Chitinophaga pinensis | reverse complement strand
TGGGGAAAAATTTGGTTCAACAGGGACTGGAGAAAAAAGTATTCTATCAAAAACCGGATGGCAGTGTTTGGATTGATTTAACCGCAGATGGCCTAGATGAAAAACTGGTTCAGCGAAGTGATGGCACTTCTGTTTATATAACTCAGGATATTGGCTTGGCCGAGCAGAAGCAGTCAGAATTCAATACCAATCAAAGTATCTATGTGGTGGGGGATGAACAAAACTACCATTTTAAAGTGCTGAAGCTGATTTGCGAGCACCTGCAATTACCCTCTGCAGAAGGCATTTATCACCTCAGCTATGGAATGGTGGAATTGCCAACGGGAAAAATGAAGAGTAGAGAAGGAACGGTGGTGGATGCCGATGATTTGGTAGATAATATGATTCGCATTGCAGCCGAAAAAACGGCGGAATTGGGGAAAGTAAATGATTTTACAGCTACAGAATTACAGGCGCTGAATGAAATGATTGGTATAGGGGCTTTGAAATTTTTCTTACTGAGGGTAGATCCAAAAAAGAAAATGTTATTCAATCCCGAAGAGAGTATCGACTTCCATGGTTTTACGGGTCCGTTCATTCAGTATACCCATGCCCGCATCAAAAGTATTTTACGCAAAACGGGCACGGCTGCAGAACAAGCATCCGAAGCCAATGCACCCATCGAACCTTGGCTTCCAGAAGAAAGGGAATTGGCAACCACTTTAGAAACCTTCCCCACAGTATTAGAAGAAGCCGCTTTACAACACGATCCTTCGCAATTAGCTATTTATACTTATCAGGTAGCCAAAACCTTCAATAGTTTATACGCAGCGCATTCCATTGCGGGTGCTGCAACAACAGAATTAAAAATCAGGCGTTTGCAGCTGGCCGAATTAACGGCCCATGTAATTAAAGCCAGCATGCATTTGCTGGGCATTGCGGTTCCGGAGAGAATGTAAGGCTGCGGGGAACATTAAAATTTTATTCTCCGAAGGGTCTTCCGCCAATACTGAGCCCTATTTTTAAAATGGTTTTTCCCTTGCGGAGACCCTGCGCCTTTGGAAGAATTTTTTCCAAATTGAAAATGTTACCTCCGAAACCGCAACGTCTTCTCCATCGTCGAAAGACGTTGCGGGGAACACTAAAATTCGCCAAATTATAGTAAGTTTGCACTCCCTGCGGAGGTGGCGAAATTGGTAGACGCACTACTTTGAGGTGGTAGCGGGGTAACAGCCGTGGGAGTTCGAATCTCCTCTTCCGCACAGAGGCCAGAGTGAGCGTGAGTTTGAGAACGCACGGCTTTGCTCTGGCCTTTTTTTTTAAACGGCATTCTCATTCCAAACCGTGCAGTCTCTCTCTGCGTTCGGTGACTACACGGGGAGCATCTAACCGCAACGTCTTCTCCTACGTCGAAAGACGATGCGAAGAAAAAAATCACACTCACTCTCACACTCACTCTGTTTTTAGGGATTCGACTTTTTCAATAAAAATCGGTAGCTTTCTACACCAGTTAACGCAATACAATTATGTTAATCGATTCAGTTAATGGAGAAAACGGAATAGGGCAGGATTTACAACCCTCCCGGAAAAAGCCCATTTATACACCGCAGCCCGCCCTGCGGCAATACCTGATTGATTACGGACGAGAAATTCCCCTGCCCCTCTCCTACCACGATTTGAAACGTTTTACCTATACCACTCCCTTGAAAGATAAGTCGGGAAAAGACAGTTACTGGGATACTGTTTCGTACGACCTGCAGGAATGGAACCAATTGCGGGGAGCTTTGATTCGGATGTATGCCATTCTAAAAACCGAGGGCGACATGAGTTTTGCCAACCACCTGGATGTGGCGCGGATAGATTTTTGCTACTTCGGCAATAGCCAGCCCTTTCGGATTCGAATTGTAAATAAATACAACGATAATTACGATCACTTCTACATCAAACAGGCGGATGCCAACCGGATTTATGGATTGGAGATAGAACACTTATTATCTCCCAACCGGATGACCTACCTAACCCATCAGCAAACGCTGATAGAAGAACATGTGCCGGGTATACCGGGAGATGTTTTTATCAGGGATTATTTGCATCATTCCAGCACCAATGTAATACGGCTCGCAAAAGAATTTGTAAAATTTAATGAGCGTTGCTTTGTGCAATTATTAGGTGATATGCGTGCCTATAATTTTGTGGTGAATATGATTCCGGATATTGAAGACTTTCAATATCGTATTCGGGCAATCGATTTTGATCAGCAAACCTATGAAGGCAGGAAAAACGGCTACCTCCCTCAGTATTACAAAGAAAACTATGCCTTAGTGCAATTGGCCATTCAGCATTTAGACAGTGAATCCATCGCCCAATATCAGGCAGAAGAACAAACCCTGATGACTTTCCGATTGGCATCTTCGCGGTATCGTATGAAAGCTATGCTGGATATTATGGCCAAGGATTTGCTCGCGCCGCCGGAAAAATTTAATCAGCTGCGCAACGAACTGGCGCAACATTATCAGCTAGCCATCCCCGAAAGAAAAATTCAAACGATGGGGCAATTATTAAAATGGCAGATGAAACAACGCCTGCGAAAAAGTTTACAACTACTGCCAAAAAGTAAATCAAGGTTCGACGATTAAGGGCTGCCTGGCTATATAGCTTACATAGAACTTTCCCTTTTTTTCAAAAGCCACTGCTACGGTTTGGCGGTGTAAAGGATGGTGAATATTAACAATTACTTGGTTTACAGCACCTAGTTCAAATGGAATAATCTCAATATGCTCACTAAATCCCAAGCCCCGTTGCTCCAGCCATTTATATATCGTTTCTTTAATCGTCCACAACAAAGTGAGTAACCCATCCTGTTCACCAGGGGTAAATTCGCTTACCCACCCATTTTCTTCCCTACTTAAAAACTTATGCCGAATCCGCTGAACCCGGGGTGAAATCATTTCGATATCTATTCCGGTTGGCACTGACAGGCTTACAATAGCAGCAGCATATTCATTGGTGTGTGAAACCGAAAAATAATATGTATTTCCGGTGAGGAAGGGTTTTTGATAGGTAGTTGACTGAATGGATTGATAAGGAAAATCCGGAAACAATTCCGATAATAAATACCCGGCCGCCAAGTGCTGCCGTTGTTTATTGGGATGCTCGATTGGATACCGAAAAACAGCTTTTTGTAGAAAAAAATCTACCTCCTCGGTAATATGCCAAACTCCGAGCCGGGTAAATTCGTTGATATCTTGTTGATAAAACAGGGGCACAATAGGAAATTAGCAATTAGTATGCAGAATTAAGACTTATTTGCATTCCAATTGTAAAAACAGGGCAATGATTTTAACCGACCGACGTATTTTAGAAGAGATGGAAAAAGGCACCATCATTATTCAACCCTATAACAGGGGCGATTTAGGCAGTAATAGTTATGATGTGCATCTGGGCAAATGGCTGGCTACCTATGTAGATGCCCAACTAGATGCCAAAAAGCATAATACCATCAGCTATTTCGAAATTCCGGAGGAAGGATTTGTTCTCCAACCCAGTGGATTTTATCTGGGGGTTACCGAAGAATATACCGAAACCCATGCTCATGTACCTTTTTTAGAGGGTAAATCTTCTACGGGCAGGCTGGGTATTGATATTCATGCCACTGCCGGAAAAGGAGATGTTGGCTTTTGTGGTAACTGGACGCTGGAAATCTCTTGTAAACAACCGGTTCGCATCTATAAAGGCATGCCCATTGGACAATTAATCTATTTTCCTGTGGATGGGGAAATTGAAGTTCGTTACAATCAAAAAGCGAATGCTAAATACAGCGGTCAACCCGATAAGCCGATTGAAAGTATGATGTGGAAGAACGCTTTTTAGAGGCTTTACCAACTGTTTTCTCCATATTTTTTTTGATACGCAAGTAACCACCCGAGCACTTCACTATAACTGAGCATGCCGGAGGCTTGACCGTTCGCTTTCAAATACTGAGTATACACCTGCGTAAATGCCGGGGTAATCTGATGCGTTCTTTGCTGAAAATATCGGCGAATCGCTTTTCGGTCGAGTTTTACCAAGGTATCTAATCGTTGCCGATTGCTATCGAACTGCTGGCGTAATCCGGTACTATCGCCTTTAGCAGCATATTGCCGCCATAATTCTTGCTGCATAAGTGAGTATAGGTCTAGATACAATGAATACTTCACTCTTTTATCCTTTGAAGCACTTGCAGCTAATAATCCCGCGAAACTGGCTTCGCTTTCCCGGGCAAAGCCAATCTGGTGACCAATTTCGTGGCAGGTGGTATAGGGCAGCAAAATAGAAGGCAGGTCGGCTTTTATCTGCGCTTCGCCCGAAAATGGATTAAAATAGCCGGTAAAACCTATCCACTCGCCCAAAAAATTCCAGCTACATTTTTTTAGGGAGGGAAATGAATAAGTAAATGCGGGATTTTTGGCTGCTAATTGTTGATAGCCCTCATAGGCAAGTTCTTTTTGCTCCTTCCAGGAAATTTCAGGTAAAGAGTCGCCGGGAATCTGAGCACGGGCATCGTTTAAACGTTGAATGAGTTGATTATTCAAACTTTTCAACTCAGGCAATGTATAGGTACTGGGGGAAATCTTAAGCGATTGGCCAATTTCGGGGCGGTCGTAGTTGAATCCCCAGGATATTTTAAATACGATATATACCCAGGCTAGGTAAACGGCTAATTTGAGTAGAACTTTACCAAAAGCAGGCCATTTTTTATTTCGAAATCCAATATATAAAAATTTAAAAATAATTACAATCCCATATCCAATAGCAAAAACATAGATGGCATCCCCTATTGAAAAAGGGCACCAGCCGAGGAGCAGCCGAAGAAATTTACCCCAATAAGGGTAAAAGCCGGTAGAATAATATTGTTCCACCGCCTCAGGAAACTGAGAGAATGTAAAAACAAGGGCTAACCCTGCCCCTAGCCAGCGATGCTTCCATAATTCGGTTTTACTCCATTCCATACCCAAATATCCAACTATTCGGGGATCTGGCATAACAGATTGTAATTCAATTCAATCAGATATTATTGGTGAATAGTAGCTTTTGTCGTACCTTTGCCAACCCTTAAAAGGCCGTTATGAGTCAGCGCCGGGAATTTGAGATAGCATATGTGGGTTTAAAACCGGGGTTGCACCACTACGAGTTTAAGGTGGATGATAAGTTCTTTGTTTCATTTGGAGCGCAGGATTTTAGTAATTGTGAAGCGAATGTGCGGGTATCCCTGGACAAGAAAACCGGGTTCATGCAACTGAAATTTGATGTTGACGGATCTGTGCAGGGTATTTGCGACAAAT
>CAMBUH010000166.1 GCA_945870985.1 Chitinophaga pinensis | reverse complement strand
ATCAACAGAAATGATGAATCAGACGAAGTGTATTTTGATGTAGCAGGTTTATCGGATGAATTTAAAGATGTTATTTGTTTATATGGTGCTGCAAAAGCAAAACATGGTTCTGCACCTACCAATCAAAAAGCCTTATTTAGCAGTCAAATTGAAGAATATCAGCGTAAAGCTATTGCCTTATTCGATAAAGAATATGCCGATAAAACAAAAGTGATTTACAAAGGCGATAGTAAAACACTAAAGTCTTTTCCGCTTCCCGGTGAAGGCTCTACCAAAGAAATGATTTTCCGAACTGTTGCTGCCAAGGTGTTGAATAAAGCCTTTAATGATAAATTCCCTCACTACCCTGCATTTACCGATTTGCAACTTCCATTATCAAAAGATAATTACAGTGGCACTATAAACGCAGCTTTAAAGAAAATTACAAACCCATCCAGTCCGAATAGGAATGGTGAAGCCATTTTAAGTGGACTTGGTTTGTGGAGTGGGCAAAACATTGTAAGCGACAATAGCAAATATGCTGAAAGCATTAAACAAAAGATGAAAGAAGCTGGTGCTTCAGCTGTACTGAACAGGTCCGATATTATTTGGGCACATTATGCACCTGCAAACCTTTGGTATTCGGTTGATTTTAATATTGACTACCAATTGGAGTTTATTGTATTGGCAGCATTGGCATACAAAGGCGATATTGAAATCAATTGGTCAGGAAGCAAAAACCTTGCTGCAACCAATATTGAAACAGTGCTTTCTCTAACCGAAGAAGATTACTTCACCTTCCAACACATCAAGCAGCCACAAGGTATTCCAATAAAAAACCTAAAGGCATTGTTTACTTGTTTGGGCTTGCCCGATTATACTTCTGAACTGGAAAAGCCTGAAACTATTAGCAGGATTATTACAGAAGCCAAAACAAAAGCAGAACGAGTAGTAAAAACAAAAGCTACAGTGGCACAGGGTTTAAAATGCCGCAATGTATCATTACTAAGTGATGCTGATAGTGCTTCAATGAAAACAGAATTGGAATCATTAGGCAATATGCTTGATGGCATACAGTCTTATAATTCTTATGGTAAGTTAAAGGCGTTCAAGTTTACCGAACAGGAATTGACTACAACTTTTAAGGCATGGCCACATTGTGATTTAGTAGATAAACTGCAAGCCAAAGCCGAGAAGTTTGAGAAAATGATAGGCTATCTCTACACTGCACAATCTTATGTGGTGGAGCAAGAAAAGCCATTGTTTGATGAAATGAAAACTGCCATAGACCAATTGCCGGAAGTATTGGCAAGCAACAAAGAAGCAGACATCAAAAAATATGAAGCATTGCTTAATTCATTAATTGACCGCTATGCCGATTACTACCTAAACCAATACACCAAATGCCGATTATCGAAGCAAGATGATTTAGCAAAAGCGAGGATTTTAGGAAGTGACAAAAAACGCATTTGCGACATCATCAAGGATTCTGAATTTATCACAGCTACCGAATACCAAAATTGGGTAAACAGCATCACTTCACTTCGTGAAGCCGATGCCTCTTTAACTAAGGCAAAAGTATTGGCAGAACCTTACCACGATTTTAATCCACGGGAGTATTATGGTAAACCAACTTTCAACATCCATCAGTTAGAAGAGCAATTGGATAACATTTTAGAAAAGTGGACCACTGCCATGCGTTCAGTATTTAAAGACCCATCGGTGCAGGAAAACATGGATATTCTAAGTGCCAACGACAAGCAATTGGTAGAAGATTTCAGAACAGCGAAAGTGGAGCTAACTTCTGATAATGCTTCAAGGCTTAGGAATTTAATTGCACAATTTGCACAGGGTATTGATAAGGTGGAAATAACTATGGAAGACATACGCAAGCAATTGAGTAAGCCATTAACACCCCAAGAAGCCATTGACACACTTACAAGCTATATTGATGGTTTGTGTGCAGGCAAAGAAAGAAACAAGGTTCGTATCATCATTAAGTAAAGCAGTATGAGCAAACAAGAAAAAATAAAATGCCTCGGTAAAGCATTTAACTCTGATGAAGAACGCAGAGCATACTTCCGCAATGAACTGCGTACTAAACTTCCAGAGTTAAAGAAAATAGAAGGCTTCCCTATTGGGGAAGATGAGGATATTATAAATCTAAGTGACCCACCATTTTATACTGCTTGCCCTAACCCTTGGTTAAATGATTTTATTGGAGAATGGGAAAAAGAGAAAGAAAATATTAAGGGAAGAAAAAAAGATTTCCATGTTGATGAACCCTATGCTAGTGATATTACTGAAGGGAAAAACAACCCAATATATAATGCTCACACTTATCATACAAAGGTGCCTCATCCTGCAATTATGAGATACTTATTACATTTTACCGAACCAGGTGATATTGTTTTGGATGGGTTTGCTGGTACTGGAATGACTGGTGTTGCATCGCAAATGTGTGGGCATCCCACATCAGAATCAAAATATGTTATTGAAAATGAGTTTAAATCATTAGGGCTAAAAACACCTGTTTGGGGTACCCGAAAAGCAATATGTGGTGATTTAAGTCCTGTAGCGAGTTTTATTGATTACAATTATAATACTCCTATTGTAATAGAAGACTTTCAACAAGAAATAGATAATATCATTTCGGCAGTGGAGGATGAATGTGGATGGATGTATCAAACTAACCACTCAGATGGTAAAGTTGGCAAAATAAATTATACGGTTTGGAGTGAAGTATTCACCTGCCCAAATTGCAACTCTGAAATTATTTTCTATGATGTAGCAATTGATGAAAAAACATCATCTGTAAAGGATGAATTTATTTGCAACAACTGTAAGTCCAAACAAACAAAGAGTTCGGTTGAGAAAACTTACGTAACAATTTATGATAAGTCAATTAATGAAACTATCAGGCAAATCAAAACAGTTCCTGTGATAATAAGTTATAATGTTGGAACGAAAAAGTATTTTAAGCGGCCAGATAAAAAAGATTATGATGCAATAAGCAAAATTGAAGAGTCTTCAATACCATACTGGTTTCCTAGCGATAGGATGCCAGAGGGTGGTGAATCAAGGAGAAATGATGATGGCGGATTCACACATGCACACCATTTTTACACTAAACGAAACCTTTGGATTTTGTCAGCATTGCGTAATAGAATCGGTAATTCTCTACGTCATTTGCTTGTATTAAATTCAATATCACAGACATTATGTTCCAAGCTTGTACGTTACAATTTAGGCAATCGAGGTAATGGTACATTAAGCGGAACTCTGTATATGCCTTCTTTAATTGCTGAGTCAAATGTTTTAAAGGTTTTTAATGGTAAGTCTGATGATTTTAAGAAGGCTTACAATATCCTTGTATCGCAAAATCTTGTTTATACCAACTCCGCATCTAACATAAAATGCTTAGATGATTCTTCTATTGATTACATATTTACTGACCCTCCATTTGGAGCTAATATTATGTATTCTGAATTAAATTATTTATGGGAGGTTTGGTTAAAAGTAAAAACTAACATTCATAAAGAAGCAATAGAAAACAAAGTGTTAGGAAAATCATTGTTAGATTATCAGGGCTTGATGGCAGAGTGCTTTTTGGAATATTACAGATTGCTTAAACCCGGCAAATGGATGACTGTTGAATTTAGCAATACGAGTGCAGCAGTTTGGAACGGCATTCAAACAGCTTTGCAAAAGGCAGGTTTTATTATTGCAAATATTTCAGCATTAGATAAACAGCAAGGCAGTTTTAAAGCTGTAAACACTGTTACAGCAGTTAAGCAAGATTTGGTCATTAGTTGCTATAAGCCTTCATCTGCATTTGAAAGTAATTTCAAATCCCAACATGGTGATGTTGCTGTTTGGGATTTTTTAGCGGAGCATTTACATCATCTACCTCCACATATAAAAAAGGATAACGGGACAACTGCAATTATAGAAAGAAGTCCAAAAATATTATTTGACAGGTTAATTACTTTTTACTTAATGAGAGGTTTGCCTGTACCTATTGATGCAAGAGATTTTCAAGAAGGCTTAAAGCAAAGATTTATCGAAAGAGATGGTATGTATTTCACCTCAGAACAAGCGGCTGAGTACGATGAGAAAAAAGCCAAATCGCCAAATTTTGTTCAGTTGTCTTTAATTGTTACCAATGAGAGTGATGCCATTGAATGGCTGAAAGACAGGTTGCGTAAACAGGCACAAAAATACCAAGACATTATGCCTAATTTCCGTATTGCCACACAATCACTTCGTAAAGGAGATACTTTGCCAGAATTACAGGACATACTCAATGAAAGCTTTATTCAAGAAGCTGATGGCAAGTGGCGTACACCAGACCCTAATGAAGCAAAAGACAGAGAAGCATTGCGTTCTAAAGTATTATTGAAAGAGTTTACAGGATATGTTACAACCATAAGCCAGCCAAAGGCTAAAAAACTCAAAGAAGTAAGAGTTGAAGCCCTGCGTGCAGGCTTCAAAAACAGTTGGGAACAAAAAGATTTTAAAACTATCGTAACACTTGGCGATATGATACCACAAAATATTTTGTTGGAAGATGAGCAATTGTTAATGTATTACGATATAGCAAAAGACCGAGTTTAATCAGGAATTGGAGAATCAGGAATTAGGAATCAGAAAAATAGAATCAAGAATGAAAGAGAATATTATTGCAACAAAATCGTATGCTTTTGCTTTAAAGGCAATCAAATTGTATCAGCACTTGACTGCTGAGAAACGAGAATTTGTGCTTTCAAAACAATTCCTGAGAGCAGCAACATCCATTGGTGCGAATGTGGAAGAATCTATTGGTGGGCAAACAGAAAAGGATTTTTTCATGAAGTTAAATATTGCCTACAAAGAAGCAAGAGAGAGTCACTATTGGTTGAGATTACTCAAGGACAGCAATATTATTACAGATGATTTAGCTGACCCATTGATAGCTGATGCTGAAGAAATTCAACGCATACTAGGCTCATCAATAAAAACTTTAAAAACCAAACTCAACTATTAAAGATTCCAGATTCTAAATTAAAGATTAAATGAACTATCAAGGAAAAGAAATAGAGATACTATCCAAGAAATCGGTATTTGGCAAACAAATAGCCGAGGTTAAAATACTGTCTACAGGTGAAGTAAAATCTGTTCCTTTTTCTGAATTGTCTGATGAAACCAAATTGCCTACCGATGCAGATATAGCTTTTAAAGCCATTGCAGCAAAAATTAAGAGTGAGGTATTTAAACAATCTATGTTAGCTCCTATTGAGAGCAACATTATTCCTTTGCCACACCAAATATTGGCTTTAGAAAAAGTAATGGCTGGTCAGTTTCTTAGGTT
>CAMBUH010000165.1 GCA_945870985.1 Chitinophaga pinensis | reverse complement strand
GAACTCAATGAACAAATACCCTTACCCAAAAGCTGGGCTATACAAGCAAGGGCCATGGAAAATGAATATATGAAAGCCGTGATGGCGATGGCCTATATGCCTACTTTTCTTCATTTTATTTTTACCCTACTTACTGTTGCGGCGGCACCGGCACTGTTCGAGGAACTACTTTTCCGTGCAGGATTTCAACCCATCTTTATCGGATTAACTCGTAGTCCATTCTGGGGCATATTGATTACCGCCATTCTGTTTAGTGCGATACATTTTTCTTATTATGGATTCATACCCCGAATAGCACTGGGGGCCTTATTGGGGTTGGTATATTATTATGGAAAGAATCTCTGGCTCAATATCTTCTTTCATTTTTTAAACAATGCATTAATTGTAATCCAGTTATACGCTGCGGGCCTATCGGGTAAATCGATTGAAAAAGTAATGGATGAGAAAATGCCATTTTGGTGGGGCCTAATGGCGATATTTGTTTTGGTAGGACTTTTCAGACAATTCATCCGGGCAAGTGCCCCCTATTGGAAAAATCCCCCCGCACTTTTTACTCTAAATCAACCAAAAGATGGCACAGCAATGGATCAGGGTATTTGAAACCCGTAATCTCGCAGAAGCCTCCATATTACAGGGGTTACTGGAACAAAATGGTTTGCCGGTTCAGGTATTGAACAAGCAAGACAGTTCGTATCTGATGGGCTATGCTGAGATTTATGTACCCGAAACCTGCTTGCCGGCAGCAGAAATGATTCTGGCCGGGAATCATCTAAACTAAACCGTAGGTAAATTATGGCTTTACAGTTCTCGGTATTAAAAACACGCGCAATAACGGCTGTTTTTTTTGTGGCCGTTATGCTAACGGGCTTGCTTTGGAATCAAGGAACGTATATACTGTTGTTTTCAGTGATTCACTTTGGTTGTTGGTACGAGTACCGTCAGTTGCTGTTGAAAATCGATCCCTCTTATACGAAGATGAATTCCATCCATCATAACAGCATACAGCTTGCCGGATGGGGATGTATGCTTTGGGGAGTGAGTGATGAATATCGGATAGGAGAAATAATCGTATCGCAACTAGGAGGCTCCATCACCCTTGCCGCTTTATTATTGTTTGCGGTAAACGAATGGCTGAGAAATAAAACCCTCAACTATCGCTACCCTTTATATGCCCTCGGCGGATTTTTGTATATTTCTGTAGCCTGTTTTTGTATGATGTTGCTCTATGGAAATATGCAGAACCATGTTTTTCCGCAACAGCATCCACTTACCATGCCCCTGCTGGTTATTGCAGCTATTTGGATAAATGATACCATGGCTTATCTGGTGGGTTCTTTAATTGGTAAAACACCCTTATCGGCTATTTCTCCTAAAAAAACCGTAGAAGGTACCCTGGGGGGCATTGTTTTGTCGGTTGCGGCAATTACCTTCTTCGGAGTTACCCGACTGCAGCTGCCCGCCGGACCAGTTATCGCACTCACTACCCTTACTACCCTTGCCGGAACAGTGGGAGATTTGCTGGAAAGCAAGCTGAAACGCATGGCTGGCGTAAAGGATAGTGGACAAATTATGCCGGGCCATGGTGGGTTCTTAGACCGATTCGATTCGTTGTTAATTGCAGCTACCCTGGTGGGGTTGTGCTTCTATTGCTGGTATGGGATGTAATTGTTATTGCACCAACGTGCGCCATTTGCCCAATCCGAATTATCTTTACTGCTTAATTGGTTATCATGAAAATACATCGGGAAGGATATATGTCAATTGCCATTGCAGCCCTTATTTTTGGCGTGCTGAACCTGGCCAATTTTTCGTTGCTGAGCGATTCTTTTCCCAATGTGGCTTTGCTGATATTCTTTCTAACATTGGCACTTTTTCTGTTTTTGGTATCTTTTTTCCGCATACCCGCCCGCACTTTAACCATTAACGACGGAAAAATTATTTGTCCGGCCGACGGTAAAGTAGTGGTGATTGAAGAAGTAACCGATGAAGAATATTTTAAAGACAAGCGCATACAGGTAAGCATATTTATGAGCCCTGCCAATGTGCATGTAAACCGCAATCCGGTTTCTGGGGAGGTAATTTATAACCAATACCATCCCGGTAAATATTTGGTAGCCTGGCATCCCAAGTCATCAACTGATAATGAGCGCTGGTCGGTAGTAACCCGGCACCCCAAAGGAGAAATTTTATATAAGCAAATAGCAGGGGCCCTTGCTCGCAGAATATGCAATTACACACCGGTAGGTCAGCAGGTTGTTCAGGGGGAAGAATTCGGATTTATTAAGTTTGGTAGCCGGGTAGATATCTTGTTGCCGTTGGGTACGCAGGTACAAGTAACTATCAATCAAGTAGTTAAGGGCGGAGTTACTGAATTGGCAGTTTGGTAGCCTACGATTTAAC
Organism: Chitinophaga pinensis; assembly: GCA_945870985.1. Lineage (GTDB taxonomy): Bacteria > Bacteroidota > Bacteroidia > Chitinophagales > Chitinophagaceae > Sediminibacterium > Sediminibacterium pinensis_C. The sequence goes on along the minus strand of CAMBUH010000165.1, from coordinate 2,982 downwards.
AATCTGATTTACGGGCGGCATTAAAAAATTCCGTAACTTTATATTACATTAAAACAGATATATTATGAAAAAAGTACTGGTTTTAGCTACTGCAGCTTTTTTACTAGTGGGTACGGGTGTTGCCAATGCCTGCGACGGTAAAAAATGCGATAAGAAAGATTGTGGTAAAAAAGAGTGTTGCAAAAAAGGTAGTGAAAAGAAAACAACCACTCCGGCTACAAAAACAACCAAAAAAGCTTAATCCATAATTAAATGGATAATAGATCCTCTTCCGTTTTCGGGAGGGGATTTTTTTTGCCCGCTAAAAAATGTCTTCCAATTGTTGTAAATGGGTAATGGTGTAGGTTGGGGTTATATGCGGAACAGCCTCAATATGATTCACAAAAACGGTATCTAGTCCCGCATTCATCCCTCCCTGAATATCTGCTTCCAGGTTGTCTCCTATCATAATGCTTTCACTGGAAAGAGCTCCTGCTTCGCGTAGGGCATGGTCAAAAATATCTTTGTGCGGTTTAAGACTATTACTGGCTTCGGAAGTGGTTACTACCCGAAAAAAATCGGAAATGTTGGCATGTTTCAGCTTGTTGTGTTGTACTTGTTCAAATCCATTAGTAATGAGGTGTAGGGCATATTTTTTTTCTTGCAGGTACCTAAGAATTTCAACTGTGTAAGGGAATAAATTGTTTTTAGTTGGCAACACTTCCAGAAAATCTACTGCCATTTTTCGCGCCAGTGGCTCGTCGGCAATTTTGCTATCTACCAGTGCCAGCCACATTCTTTTCCAGCGCAATTCGTCTTGCTTAATTTCTCCGCGGGTATATTTATCCCATAACCGGTGATTGTGGTACGAATAACGAGTAAAAAAGCTATCAAAATCCGGCACACCTCTTTCTTTTAGGGAAAGCGTGGTAAAAACATCCAGCAATGATTCTTTTGCATTGGTTTCAAAATCCCAAAGGGTATGGTCGAGGTCGAAAAACAGGTGACGGTATTTCATACTGCAAAATACATTGCTGCCGCCGATAGTTATTCGGAATCCATAAAAAACCTGCAACTTTGTTTTTCAATAATGCTATAGCAGATGAAAGTGGTTATTACAGGTGCTTCTAAGGGAATTGGAAAGGCAATTGCCAATGGTTTTGCAGCAGCCGGGCATGATGTATGGATCTGCAGCCGTGGAGAATATTCCCTTTATCAAACCCTGGGGGAGCTACAAACTCTATATCCCGAAAGAAATATTGCGGCTCAGGTGGCGGATTTACAAAAAAAAGAAGCCGTAGAAGCTTTTGCCCAATGGGTTTTAACGCAGGGTGTACCGGATGTGGTGGTGAATAATGCCGGACTATTTATTCAGGGCACTATATCCGATGAGCCCGCCGATAATCTACAAAAATTGATGGAAATCAATCTCTATTCAGCGTACCATCTTACCCGGGCTTTGTTACCTGCCATGAAAGCGCAGGGTCGAGGACATATTTTTAACATGTGTTCAATCGCTTCGTTGAGGGCATATCCGCATGGGAGTAGTTATGGAATCACCAAATATGCGCTGGCCGGCTTTAGTGCGAATTTGCGCGAAGAACTGAAACCCTTTGGCATCAAAGTAACCGGTGTGTTTCCGGGTGCAACCATGAGTGATAGTTGGGAGGGCTCGGGCGTGCAACCGGAAAGAATTATGCAGGCAGATGATGTTGCCAAAATGATTGTTGCAGCCGCGCAACTTTCTCCGGCCGCAGTGGTAGAAGATATCATTATGCGTCCGCAGTTAGGAGATTTATAAGGTTGTAAGCAAAACCTGCCAGGCGCAGGCAGTAAATGTTTATGAAAATACGAATCGCTTTTATTGGCTCGCTATGTAGCTTATCCCTTGTTGCCCTGGCATCAGATAGCAGCTGGATTCGCATAAATCAGTTAGGCTATACTATTCATGGAAAGAAACAGGCAGTCTGGTGCAGCAAAGAAAAGGTAGCCCCCGCGCGTTTTGAAATTATTCATCAGCTTACAGGCAGAAAAGTGTATCAGGGAAAAGCAGATACTTCTTTTGGAGCCTACGGCCCTTTCAAACTAACGGCCCGATTTGATTTTTCTGCTGTACAAATTCCCGGGAAATATTATATCCAATCCGGCAATTGCCGTTCCCCTGTATTTTCAATCAGCGATACAGTTTACAATGGGGCGGCAGATTTTTGTCTTCAGTATATGCGGCAACAAAGAAGTGGATTTAATCCTTATTTAAAAGATAGTTGTCATACCTACGACGGCTATACTTTATACGGACCCCTGCCCGACAGCACACATATTGATGTTACGGGTGGTTGGCACGATGCCAGTGATTATTTGCAATACTCCGCTACCACTGCCAATGCTACCTGGCAATTACTAGCTGCCTATAGAGATTTTCCGGGCGTATTTGGTGATCGGCATCAGTGGAATGGATTACCCGGTTCCAATGGAATGACGGATGTGTTGGATGAAGCCCGCTGGGGAATTGATTGGCTGCTAAAAATGCATCCACGACCTGATTGGTTATTTAATCAGTTGGGAGATGACCGTGATCATGTGAATATGCGGATACCGAAGGAAGATCCTTATTATGGAAAAGGATTTGAGCGGCCGGTTTATTTTGTAAATGGGAAGCCTCAGCAAAGAGGGAAGTTTATGAATCAAACAACGGGGGCGGCTTCTACCGCCGGAAAATTTGCCAGTGCATTTGCGCTGGGATCTGAACTGTTTGAAAAAACGGATCTTGCTTTTTCGAATTTGCTTTTTAAAAAAGCACAGAGTGCTTGGCAATACGGATTAGCCAACCTCGGATTTACACAAACCGTTTCTGTTCGCTCACCTTATATCTATACTGAAGAAAACTGGACGGATGATATGGAGCTCGCCGGAGCGGCTTTATTCAATGTATCGGGGAAGCGCGATTCCATCATGCTGAAAAAAAGTATCCAGTGGGCAGCGCAGGAACCGATCACGCCCTGG
>CAMBUH010000164.1 GCA_945870985.1 Chitinophaga pinensis | reverse complement strand
TAATCCCTGTATACCCTGCGTTACAGTTGCAGTGAAAGTAGGTGCTTTTGAGTCAATCATAAATCGGGCATCGGGCAATTCTATGTACTGACCCCCCGGCCGCCAAACAAGTGTAGCACGCAATGTGGCAGCCTGATGAGCGGGCATGGTGGCTCCGGTTAAAGCATCGGGGTCGTTGGGTGTGAACTCCGAGTTTTTAGGATTGCGCCAACTTACAGGGTTGGCAAGATTTTGTAAAGGGGTTCTATCCTGAAAACGAAAGGAACCAGAAAGATTGAGCCCTTCTTTCAATCGAATTCCAGAACTAACCGTAAAGTAGCCCGCCTCATATATTTTCATATAGTTGGCATTTCTTAAAAGTGTTGCAAAACTATTGACTCTCTCTTCAATGGGATTTTGCGGGTTAAATTGATAAACCCCTCTACCACCCGAAAAACTTATATTTCTTCGTTCTTTTCCTCCCCAGCTATAGGTAGCTGAAACCCCCAGATTGGCGCGTTGATTATCGAATCCATACCGAATATTGGGGGTAATGAATAAGCGATTCTTGTTTTCCCAGGCTTTAGAATAGGAAGGTGAATATTTAAAAACCACCCCCTCTACCGTATTATAATCTACTGATTTAATCAACGGATCGATACTCAACGACTCTTTGGTTTTTTGACGACTAAAAGTTTTTCCAGAAAGTAATAGGTTTCCAAGCGTAAACCGATTGCGTTTTTTGTCGATTGAGTCTAGGTATGCCGGCTGTTTTCTTACCTGTTCCAGACTATCCTTTTTAGAATAGTCTTTCACCTCTTCCACCATTAATGGAACTGGGCGAATACTATCCCAATAGGCTGCCGACTTTTTATTTGAGCTGTCGTAAAACTTAATTACGGTATTATTAAAAAACTTTTTTTCGAATCGGGGTGTAAGATTAAACTGATCATACACTTCTAAAAAGTTTCCAAAGAAATCAAAGCCTAATAATTTACCCGAGGGATAAAGCACCTGATTCTTGATTACCCAAGTAGATCGAGCCGGCACAAACTGTTGTGTTATGCGCAGGGTATCCAGTAATTGCATCTGCTGCTTTTTTAATAAAAACAAATCGGCACTGTGAATATACCAGTCGCCTTCTGTAATGTTTATATAGCCGGTAAATAAAGGCTCGTAAGCTCTTTTGGGCGTTACCTTGATGCGATTGATTTCAATTCCATTTTCGAAAAATGTTCCTTCAAACCGATACCTATAGTAAGAAAGTGCGCTTCCAGATAAAGGAGAAATGAATCCACGGGGATTTAGTCCCTCTCCTATTTGAATATTATTGTTGTAAAAACTGATTTGTTGAGGTGTATTAAATCCAAAGCCGCTGCTGCTTCCACTTACTTTTGTTGAAATAACTTCTACTTTCGATTTCCCATTACTATCTACCGACAATCGGGTAACCGATTCAGACAAATAAATCATTTTTCGCTGGGATGAGTCCCCATCTTCAAAATCTACTTTTTGACCAAATAACCTTTTGGGATATTTCCGAAGTTGCAATTGACCTTTCACATACACTTCGCATTGATAAGAATTCAATTCCTTTAGATGTTGTTTTCTGGCGGCTATTGCTTTTCGGATGATGGCATAGGCGGGATCTTCGCCTTTGCTAGATACTTCTACCTGTGCTAACTGGTATTGGCGTGGACTTAAAACAAAATCAATCACTTTGTTATCCTTGGAAAGGGTTATTTTCTTTTCCACTGAAGTATATCCAATGTACTGGCCTACAAGTGTGTATTCTCCGGGATCTAAATTAATTTGATAAAACCCCCGGGCATTGGCGGAAACGCCTTTGGTGGATCCCTTTACCAGCACAGAAGAAAAGGGCAATACATTTCCAGAGGAATCTTTTACATATCCACTTACCATTTGGGCACTTAGCTGTAAACTGGTTAAAAACAGAAGAAATCCGGATAGCAACAGTCGAGAGGTATACATATAAGCAAAAATACCTGTGCGATTGTTTTAACGGATAAAAGAATAGGATAAAATGGTGTTAATATTCCCAACCGGTTACTCCAGATTTATGCTCAGGATTGCTTTGGCAGATTTACTCAGCTGATATCCAAAGATGGCGGCAAAACCACTTACGAGTCCGCCCACCAAACCGGTAACAAAAATCAGCAACATAGAGGAGCCGCGCAATGGGAACAAAGTGGCAACCCTTTGCGAGAGAATATGTTGATTGGCAGTATCTTTTATCCATGCGAGTATAAACCAAAGTAAAAACATACCTAAAAAGCCGGCGATAAAGGAAGAAAAAGGAGACTGCCTTACCGACAAAGCTACCAGCATGGAAGTGATAGCAAAAGACCACCACGGTAAATGCGTATAAACGCCCATCACATATCCCAAATAGGCCGTTAATAATACTGAAACCAGAAATTTCATATCTTAAATTAATTGTTAGCAAATGTTATGTGCCACTTAACCTGATCGTTTGAGGCGGCGGATTCTTTTTTCAAAAACAAGGCTTTATAATAGGTGCCTTCTGCCCAGCTATTTACAAAAGTATCGTAATATATACTACCGGGATTGCCGCTTTGGCCACCCGGATAAATACAATAAGCTTCTGTTTCTGCGGTCAGGTGTACTATCATTCTCCAGCCGGGTCCATGATTTGATTTGGTGGCATTGATCATATCTTCCCCGCCGCCAATGGGCAGATGAACTCTATTTAAAGCTGGTATTTTCAACAGATGTTGTACATAAGTATCCTTGTTTTTCGCCCATTCTAGTTTACCCGATTGCTCTAGTAATTCCAGTGCTTTGCAGGCTTTCCGCAGTGCCATCATCACATCATCCTGAATAGTTTCTGTTTTTCCGTTGGTTGTAATATCATCTGCCAGCAGGTCGGCAGTTCCTTTCAGCATTCGCTCCAAAAGTGAATAGGAATCAGGCTCGGGTAATTGCAGTTTACTCCCGGCCATTTCATCCCGCCAAACTGCTGATTCTAAACTATCCCACAGGCATCTAAAAATAGTAGCTCCTTTTTCCTGGGGATCACCTTTCAGATTCCAAGTTTCTAGTAGGGCTAGATACTTTTTTTCATTGGGTGTTAATCCATTTTTATCAATATATCTTAATAAAACCGGTCGGGCCATTTCAGCAAATACATTGTAATTATTGGTTTGCATCTTCTTCATATCGTCTGGCGTAACATCGCTCATGGCTGTCAACTTCCTATTGATAACGATGCCGCGATATAAAGGAAAATGATGTGCAGAACCCAAATAATACGGATAGGTAGAATCCGTAGGCTTTTGGTTTGCACTACTTACAAACCCTCTTGCTGGGTTTTTAATCATTGGATTTTCTTCCATTGGTATCATTCCCTGCCACTGATAAACCGAATCGGTTCCAGGCATGATAAAGTCGCCCTGATTTTTCCATTTGGCAACAAACGACCCCTGCTGTTTTATTGCGATATCGCCTGATTTGGATGCAAAAACAAAATTCTGACCGGGGCAAGTCCAGTTTCGAATCGCAGCTGAGTAATCATCATAATTTTTGGCACGATTCAATAAATAAAATGCCTTGATACCGGAATTTGCAGTATTGGCCGTCCACTTAACTGCCAAGGTAAGCCCCCGTGCATCTGGGTTGTTGAATTCATTATCGTAGAGTACCGGTCCGTATTGGGTAATCGACACCACTTCACTGAGGTTTGCACCATCCCTTACCTGAATAACTTCCTGCCTTTGTTCAGAAAGAATCCAGTTGCCATTCATCAGGTATTCTTTTTTCAGTTCATCTTTAAACCGAACATTGTACAAGTCCATCACATCTCTTCCGGCATTGGTTACTCCCCAGGCGATGCTGTCGTTAAAGCCGATCACAACGGCCGGTGCGCCGGGAAAACTAGCTCCGTACGTATTATGAGAAGGGGTAGCAATTTGCATTTCAAACCATAAGCTGGGCAGGTTGAGACCCAGATGGGGGTCGTTACAAAGAATAGGAGATTTGCTTTTGGTTTTACTACCCGAAACTGCCCAGTTATTGCTTCCGTTACCTGCATCAGGAGTTGGAACAGCAAAGGGTTGATAGGCAGATGCTTTTTGAACACTTGTATCATTTCTGCCAAAATATCTCTGGGCTGCATCGGCAGGGGTTTGTGGTTTGAATCCAGCTTTTGCAAATCCAGTTCCTTTAGGAATAATCGGGTCTAGGGAATCTTGAACAGTAGGATAAAGTTGTTTGAAGTTATCCCAGCCAAAATAATTCTTGGCATTGGTCATTTGCAAGTCGGTATTTACATCTCTTCCACTTAAATCGAACGACATAAACATTAAAAACAAATAGGTTTTCAGGGGCGTCCAGTTTTCAGGCTCATAGTCCAGCAACTTGTATTCGAAGGGAATATTTTCGGGTTGTAAACTTTTTATGTAGGCATTCACACCAGCAGCATAGGCATTCACGGAATTCTTCATCGCCGAATCCATATCAGTAGCGGCCATCGCTTGCTCGGCACCGTATACCATTCCCAATCTACGGAAAAAACGATCGGTGTTCAATCCTTCTTTACCTATTACTTCACTGAGTCTTCCAGCTGCCACATGGGTTTGAAATTCCATTTGCCAAAGTCGAAACTTTGCGTGCAAAAAGCCCTGCACAAAATAGGCATCAAAATCATTTTCCGCAAACACATGGGGAACCAGGCGACCATCCACATATACATCTACTTTTCCCTTTAATTCAGGTGATTTGATCTGACCATTAAAATTAGCAGTAGCCGACTCGGCATTTTGCCAAAAACCCTGCTGAGGGGATAGAAAATAACCTAGGCGGGGGGTTTTAGAAGTGCCGGATGTCCAACGGGTATTCAGCGCCCAGATTAAAGCAATCGTACAAAATAAAGAAAGCGATAAGTAAACAAAACGCATGATATTGGGTAATTGAACTATGAAAATACAATTTTTTGCGTAAGTAACCGATTTTCACGCTAGCAGACCATCCTTTCTAAACGCCGCCATTTCGGGTCAATTTTGTAATTTTGTGGCTTAATACACCATGAAACAATTCAAAGTTCCCCCTACTTATCGCAGTCCGCTCATTTCTGCCATTAAACAACGGAGAAAGGAAGTGGATAAATTAAAGAAGGATTTTACTCCTACGAGGCTGGATTTGGGGCCCCTTCAGATTTTGCTCGCCCGGCATTTTGGATTTTGCTATGGGGTAGAAAATGCCATTGAAATTGCCTTTGAAACCATCCGTAAACATCCCGACAAGCGCCTTTATTTACTCAGTGAAATGATTCATAATCCTCAGGTGAATGCCGATTTAACTTCCCTCGGAGTTCAATTTCTGCAAGATACCCGGGGAAATCAATTAATAGATTTCGATACCCTTACACCCGACGATATTGTGATGATTCCGGCTTTTGGCACTACATTGGCCATAGAAGCCCAGTTAGCCGCAAACGGAATTC
>CAMBUH010000163.1 GCA_945870985.1 Chitinophaga pinensis | reverse complement strand
AGGTTGTTGGGATACTTCCCTGCCGCTACCAACTCATGGATACTATTTTGAACACCGGGCGCATCCTCCTGATAAGTTACTCCAAACCAGCGGGCATCCGTAGGTATTACTTGAACTACCCCCCTTTTTTGTTGTATGAAATTTTTGGTAGCGGTAGGAAGATAAAACTCAGATTTCAATGCTTGTCCCTGCTCCTGCAAAAATTGCTGAAAACCGATTTCGCAGAAATCAACAAATCCGGGGGCATAACATAAAAAATTCATGCTTACCATGCAATTTTCTGGCAAGGGATGTTCCCCGGCTGCATCCTGATATACAATCACGCCAGTATCATTTCGTTCAATACTAGTGCGCTCATTGATATCAGTTAAATACCCCGCCTCATCTACTGCACACACACCCCTGCTTACCGTTCCGTTATCACTTAGGGTATTGGGAAGTGAATACCCAATGATACAATAGGTTTGTTCGTTACAGGTTTGGGTTAAGAAGGTATATGCCTTTACAAATGCATCTTTTCCATAAAAATCATCCGCATTAATTATGGCAAAAGGCTCGTGGATATGCCCTTTACAACAAAGCAAGGCATGGGCAGTTCCCCAGGGTTTGGTTCGCTCTTCGGGTATGGAGAAACCTTCCGTAAAGAAAGTCAACTCTTGATACACATAATCAATTGCTATTTTCCCTTGAATCTTAGGCTCAATCATTTGTTTGAAATCAGCAGAAAAATCCTGGCGAATAATAAAAATTACTTTACCAAAACCAGCTTGTATGGCATCATAAATCGCATACTCCAGTATGGTTTCTCCGGAAGGGCCAAAAGATTGGGTTTGCTTTCTGCTTCCATAACGGCTGGCCATTCCGGCTGCAAGAATTACAAGTGATGGTTTCATGTGCTACTTTATCTTTACAAGATTCGTGCACGAAACTAAAGATAATCGCCTATTTTGCCAACACCAGGCATATAACAAATGATTATTTCTGTACCAACCATACAACCTCTCCGTACTTTATTTGCCGGTGGCCCTGCTGTGGATGTGTTGAAACTACAAGAAGTTCACCCGGTGGTAAGCGGAAATAAGTGGTATAAATTAAAATATTATCTGCAGGAAGCGATTGAAAGGGGGGTTACTAGAATAATTACCCGAGGAGGGGCCTATTCCAATCATATCATTGCCACCGCTTGGGCTGCCCAAGAGCTGGGTTTAGATAGTATAGGCATTATCCGAGGGCTTGCACCTCCGATGCTTTCCCCCACCCTGCAGGATGCCCAATCCTGTGGAATGACGCTGCGGTTTATCGAAAAAAATCAATTCGCCAATTTTCAGTTACCAGAATCTGAAACTGCTTCTGCTCTATACATTCCAGAAGGTGGGGTTGGCCGATTAGGTATTCAAGGGGCTTCGGATATCCTCACGGACATAGACTTTTCTTCTTATACCCATATTTTGGGAGCCTGTGGTACCGGAACCATGATTACGGGACTAGCCTTACGTGCACTCCCCCACCAACAGGTACTGGGCATTTCGGTGCTAAACAATGCCCCTTCTCCCCTTACTGAAATAAGCGCATGGTTAAAAAACTGGCCTACGGTTACCCCACCAACCTTGCTTCACTATGCTTATGGCGGGTATGCCAAAGTTCACCCAACCGTTTTAGCTACCATAAGAGATTGTTGGGAACAAGAACAATTACCCCTCGATTTTGTGTATACGGGCAAGCTATTTTCCGCCACCCGAGCATTAATACAAGAAGCATACTTTACAAAAAACAACCGCCTTTTACTGATACACAGTGGTGGATTACAGGGAAATCGTTCCTTACCGCTGGGTAGTTTACCCTTTTAATTAAAGGTACCCGCTTATCTTTGCAGTATGCAGTTGTTCCGGAAAAAGTTCATGCTTATTGCAGCGGGAGTGCTTCCCCTTTTGCCGTTTACCGGTAACGGTGAGCCGATGAGAGGTAAAAACGAAAAAACAACTACCGTTTTTAGTAGCAGCTATTTTCTTCAAACCCGCACTGATAAAGGAAAATATACGATATACAAAAACAACCAACTGCTATTCACTTTATCGGAAAAAGCTTTTCGCCAGTTCCGCGATTCCATTGCGCTGCAAACCAAAGACACCCTTTTTACTGCCCGCGACGGAAAAGTGGTTATTCATCCCTACCGAAATACATCCTCCCCACAAACCCAGGTAAATAAAAATAATCCTCTGATGGTATTTATCGATAAAAAGGGGTATGTAAACCTGCACTTACCGCAAGCCATTTATTTTAAATACCAGGTGCGATTTTTTGAACAACCCAACCAACTATTATTCTCCATACAATCTCCCAAAGAAGATAAGTTGGTACTGGAGAAATCGAATTTTGTTCGGTCTGGCTGGTTCGAATATGAGGTTTGGCAGAATGATGATTTGAAAGAGAAAGGCAGGATATTTTTACCGAAATAGCTTAACTGCAAATACTGTTAACCCTTACTTCGGTTATCAACTTACAGCCAAACACTTGTTCAAAATGTTTTTTTATCAGCTCTTTTACCTCTGCCAATGAAACTACTGTGGCCAGTTCTTTTTGCAAAGAAGTTACCTGTTTATTTTCAATACCACAGGGAACAATACCCTCAAAGTAGCTGATATCGGTATTTACATTAAATGCAAAACCATGCATGGTTATCCAGCGACTACATTTGATACCCAGGGCACAAATTTTTCTTTCCCTGCCGGGTATATCAGCATCCAGCCAAACACCAGTTTCACCCTTACTTCTACCCCCGGTTATGCCATAATCGGCAAGCGTTAAAATAATCACTTCTTCTAGGCTGCGAAGATACCATCCCAAATCGGGCTGCATTTTTTCTAAATCTAGAACCGGATATCCTACTACTTGGCCGGGTCCATGAAAAGTTATATCGCCTCCTCGGTTGATGTGGAAGAATTCGATGTTTTTCTCTTTTCTTTCTGCTTCAGAAAACAGCAGGTTACTGAGTTTTCCGCTTTTCCCTAATGTATACACCGGTGGATGCTCTACCAGCAGCAAATGATGCCGCGTAGATATCCCGTTACCCTGCGACTTTAATTGGGTATTTTGTTGAAGCAGTAATTCCTGATAATCCCATACCTCCCGGTAGGTCTGATACCCCAAATCTTCGAAAAATACTTCTGCAAGCATCCTGCAAAATTACAGCTAAATATGGCAAAGTTACCGACGGATTAAGGGCTGCCCGGATGGTTACAAGGGGAAAGGACTACTTTTGCGATATGGCAGAAGATGTAGATTTATTACCCGACGAACCGTTGGAAACCCTGTATGAACGAAGAACCTTTACCGTAAACAATGGTCAGGAGCCGGTTCGAATAGATAAATGGGTGCAAATGCACATAGAGGGCGCCACGCGCAATAAGGTGCAAAAGGGAATTGAAGCAGGCTTTTTAACCGTAAATGGAAAAATGGTAAAAAGCAATTACAAGATAAAACCAGGTGATGAACTCATTTTGATGAGCTTGATTAACCCGGAACATACGGTGCTTAAAAAAGAGAACATTCCCCTAAATATTGTGTACGAAGATGATGCCCTGATGGTACTGAATAAGCCCGCCAATATGGTAGTGCATCCGGGGGTAGGCAATTACAGCGGAACCCTGCTGAATGGGGTGGCTTATTATATAGATCAGCAATATCCAGGCATAGATGAGGATACCCTCCCGAGATATGGACTGGTGCATCGAATAGATAAAAATACAACCGGATTGATTGTTTTAGCCAAAACAGGGGAAGCCGCTGCCCATTTGGCTCGTCAATTTTTTAACCATACCGTTCAAAGAAAATATGTAGCCCTAGTTTGGGGAGATGTTCCCGAAAATGAAGGAACCATTACCGGACATATTGCCCGTCACCGGCAACACCGGAAAATGTTTGATGTATATCCGGATGGTGATACCGGAAAACATGCTATCACCCATTACCGGGTATTGGAAAGATTTCACTATGTAACCCTGGTAGAATGTATCCTAGAAACAGGTAGAACGCATCAGATACGCGTTCACATGAAACATATCGGCCATACCCTCTTCAATGATTGGGAATATGGCGGGGATGCCATTTTAAAGGGTACGATTTATCAAAAATATAAGCAGTTTGTGCAAAATTGTTTCGAAATTTGTTCCCGCTGTGCCCTGCATGCGCAAACCCTTGGCTTTATTCATCCGGTTAGCGGTGCCTCCCTTTTTTTTGAAGCCCCCCTACCACCGGATATGCAACAAGTAATAGAGAAATGGCGGGGATATGTGAAAGCAATCAGCCATCGAGACGAATAGGGAGTACCCATTCCTTCAACTATAACAAATAATATGTAAAAAAAGCTCGGAATACGGCATTTGGTATTGTATTTGCAACCTGATGAAAGCCTATTTTTACCTCTGAATTGAACAAATCTGAAGAAATTCCTAAAGATATTACGAAGAACCCTACTGGCGCTGGTTGCCCTATTGGTGGTATTATTGATTGCCATCCAAACAAACTATGTTCAAAACAAGTTGATAGGCTGGGTTACTCACTATTTATCTAAAGAACTGAAAACAGAAATCAGCATCCAACACATCAGTTTATCACTTTTCAACAAAGTGAACCTAGATGGCATTTTAATTAAAGACCTACAACAGGATACCCTATTATATGCAGGTCAACTAAAATGCAGAATTACGGACTGGTTTTTTTTGAAAGATAAAGTTGAAATCACTTATCTGGGACTGGAAGATGCCCGAATTTTTTTAAACAGAAAAGACAGCAACTGGAATTACCAATTTTTGGCTGATTACTTTTCCCCTGCAGATACAACCCCAAAAAATAAAAAGTCGATCAATTTACAAGTTCGTAAAATTGATATTAAAAGGCTGCAACTTATTAACGACGACCGTTGGGTGGGACAAAGAATGGTTTGTAAAACCCGGGCGCTATTAGTTGATATTGATAAAACCGATTTACTTAACAATCAATTTGTAGTTAATTCGGTTTATCTGGATCAACCTTTTTTTCAATTACAAAATTTGGAAGGTCTCCGACCACCCCGTCCCAAATCTTTACCTGTAGTAAAAGGTACGGGAATGTATTTTAATTCCGGTAACCTGTTTTTGCAAGTGAATACCTTTAAAATCGTTAATGGGAGTGTGTGGATTGATAATGACTTGAATAAACCACATAAGGGCTTTGATGAGACACATATTGACATGTCGCAACTGAACGGAGAAATCGCAAACCTGCAATTTGTAAAAGATACCCTTTCGGCAGGCATTCAATTGTCGGTTAAAGACCGAAGTGGTTTTGAACTAAAACAATTGAAAACCAATTTCAAGTTAACCCCGCAAATCTTGGAACTGGCAGACCTCGATTTGGTTACGGCGAAAAGTCATTTGCGCAATTACTACGCGATGAAATTTTCTGACTTCAATGAAGATTTTTCCCAC
>CAMBUH010000162.1 GCA_945870985.1 Chitinophaga pinensis | reverse complement strand
AATTTTCTTGCCATCCGGAAACCATTGATAGCCCCGTACTTCACCCTTTATATGTGTTTGCTGTTTGGCTTCTCCACCGCGCCTGTCTAGCAGGTAAAGTTGACTTCCTTCTTTCTCCTCTTTACCGGCTGCCATAAAAGAAATGTATTTACCATCAGGGCTCCAGTTGGCTCCGGAAAAACTTTTAGTTTGCTCGGTAAGTGAAATCGTTTCCTTTCCATCGCTGCTAACCATATACAACTTACTCTGGTACTTATCTTTAGCTGAATCAACGGTGCTATGCGCATACAATATCCAGCTACCTTCCGGAGAAATTTTTGGTGCGGAAATATTGGTAAGTCGATAAACATCATTTGGTCGAATCCATCGTTGTGCATTGGAAGTATTTGCAAACATTACCATCAGTAAGCTACACACCATCAGTTTTAGCAATTGCATTTTCATTCAATTAGGGGGTTAATTAATTTTCAAAGCTGATAAAATTCCAGTTCAGTTTTCTGCATTGCTCATTAAACTGGCGGATATCATTATTTAATAAATCGTTTTGTTGTTGTTGATACTTTGTCCATTCGGCATGTAGATCATCGAAACGCTTTTTATGTCCCTCCGTTATATATGGAACATTACTTTCTGCTTCTCCTTTCAGAAAAATAAAGTTGGCACTGAGTTTATTTACAAAGTTGATTACATCATCGTTGGTTTTCGACTTAGGTTGAATCAATTGTTCTTCCCAGGTTTTTATTTTACCTAATAAGCCAGTTGCCTCTTTCGATAAACCGCTGAATGTGGCGTTGTCGTCGGTTCTGCTGATAAAATCTTTCAACTGCTGCTGAATTTTACGCATCTGGGTAACCGACACATGGATGTCTTCTACATCCTTCGATACTTTTTGTAAAAAGGCATCCTGCTCTTGATAAGCTGCCGGAGTTACCAGAGATGGAATCTCCTTTACTTGTCGTGGATCAGTAAATACGCGGAAGCTTTGTAATGGTAAGGGCTTATCATTTACAGTAAGTTTTACCGAATAACTACCCGGAACTACCGATCTGCCCCGATAGCTACCCTCTATTTCTAAATTCTCTATGGTGGGTAGATTTTTATGGCGTAAATCCCACACAAATCGATTCAGGCCATTTCGCAAATCGATGGTAGGATCAGCCTCTGCTTGATTATTCCCTGTTTTGTTTTTGGGTGTTTCTTGGTAATAAGTTCTTATTACATTTCCCGCAGCATCCAAGATTTCGAGCGTAACTTTTTTTACCGAATCTTTTTGCTGGATATGATAAAAAATATGCGCACCCGTTACCGGATTGGTCAGGGTGGTATTGATGGTGATGGGGTCTTTGTCATCAGGAAATACCTGATTCAGTGGACTTCCCGCCGAAATGCGATAAACGTCTTTCACGGGCAGTAATTCGGCTGCTTCTTTAAGATTGGCAGCATTTTTTCTAAACGGCGTTAAATCATCCAACACCCAAAAAGCCCTTCCTTGTGTACTGGCCAGTAAATGATTTTGGTGCAATTTTAAATCAGTAACTGGAGTTACCGGTAAATTGAGTTGTAGGGATTGCCAATTTTTTCCACCGGTATAAGAGATATAAAAACCTGTTTCTGTGCCAGCATACAACAAATCTTTTACTTCATTATCTTCCCTTACTACTCGAATAAATGCTCCATAGGGAATACCGGTGTTGATGCGTGTCCAGGTTTTTCCGTAGTCGGTAGTTTTGTATATAAAAGGTGTAAAATCATTCAGCTTATACTTGTTCACCGCAATATAGGCAGTGGCTTTATCGTGCGGTGATACTTCAATGGCATTCACTAGGAATCCTTTAATTCCTTCCGGACTGATATTAGTCCACTCAGTTCCTCCATTTCGGGTGATATATACCATGCCATCATCACTACCAGAATAGATAACCCCCTTTTCGTGGGGAGATTCTGCCAGGTAGGCGATAGTACAATAATTTTCACCTCCAGCGCCTTCATTGGTATACGGAGCGCCTCCTTTGCCCATTTTGGTAGTATCGTGGGTTGTTAAATCAGGAGAAATCACCTGCCAACTTTTCCCCAGATTATCCGTTCTAAACACCCGATTTCCGGCATGATAAAATACCCCTTTTTCGTGTTTTGAATGAATAATCGGTGCATTCCAGTTGAAGCGATACGTCATGTTTTTGGCTTCCAGTGCCTGAAATTGTACGGGATATTCCATTATAGCCATATCCTCTTGAATTTTGGTGTTGAGCAGACTAATCGTGCCTTGATAACTGCCTCCCATCACCAGTTCGGGTTGGTCGGGATCGAAGGCCAGAAAGGCCGACTCACCTCCGGCTGAATAACTCCAGTCTCTTTCTGTAATCCTGCCCCCCCATGAACTTCCCATACTGGCAATTTTTACGGAAGTATTATCCTGTTGTCCGGCATATAAGTTAAACGGAAACAGGTTGTCGGCATTTACTCGATAAAACTGTGCCGTAGGTTGATTATCCTGCGACGACCAGGTTTGTCCTCCATTAAAAGAAATAGAAGCCCCGCCATCGTTGGCAACAATCATGTTTTTGGTATTGTTGGGATTAATCCATAGTTGATGATAATCTCCATGGGGAGCCCGAAACGATTCCCAGGTTCTTCCGCCATCAATCGACTTAATAGCGGGTGAGTTTAACACATAGAGGGTATTCGGGTCCTGCGGATCGGTAGCGGCTTCAATATAATACCAGGCCCTTTGCACCAGCCGGTGATCTTTACTAACTATTTTCCAATGGGCACCTGCATCGTTAGATACAAATAGTCCTCCCTGCTCTTTTTCAGTATCACTTTCCAAAATAAGGTAGAGTTTTTCGGGTTGTCCTCCGGCCACGGTGATACTCATTTTCCCCAATTCTTTGGGTAGACCGGTATGAATTTTTTCCCAGGTTTCGCCCCCATCCTTGCTTTTGTATAATCCCGAACCCTTTCCTCCGCTAATTACCTGCCAGGGTAGGCGTTTATGCTCCCACATGGCGGCATATAAAATACGGGGATTGCTGGGATCCATAGTCAGGTCTGCGCAACCGGTATTTTCATCTACATACAATTGTCGCTTCCAGGTTTTTCCGCCATCTTCTGTTTTAAAAACCCCTCTATCTGGCGATGCGCCATGTATAGGACCCTGTGCAGCCACATACGCTACATCGGGATTATTTGGATGAATACGGATGGCGGCTACTTGACGGGTGAGTTCGAGGCCGAGGTGTTTCCAGGTTTTACCGGCATCGGTTGACCGATAGATTCCATCTCCATAAGACGACATCACTCCTCTGGGAGCGTGCTCTCCCATACCCACATACACTACATTGGCATCGGAAGGAGCAACGGCTACCGCTCCAACAGATCCTGTTTTAAAATATCCATCCGATACATTTTTCCAACTAATTCCGGCATCCTCCGTTTTCCAAACACCTCCACCCGTGGTACCCATATAATATACTTGGGTGTTGCCGGGAACCCCGGTTGCCGTAACGGATCTGCCACCCCGGGCAGGACCTACATTTCTCCACAACATAGATTTATAATAACTGGATAGGGTGGGAGCTTCGGTAGTGGGTTGGTTGGGCGCTGAAGGCTTTTGTGCAAAAAGCATTGCCGGTGCAAATAGGAAGGGTAAAATACGCATTCGGATGAACATGGGGTACATTTATTGTTAAGGTTACTAAGGTACAGATTTATCGGTTGAATGAGAAGCTCTATTTAACAAAAAACCTACTATGGATTAGTAGGTTTTTAAACAATCTAAACAAGCGTTTAGTATTTGGTAACCCCGGGAACTGCAATGGGATAAAATCCATCCGCATCGGGTATTACAGGGGGTGGGGCATTCCAGTCATACACTTTTGGATTAATATCCAACCCAGAATTAATCGCTTTATCCCATTCAATTATTTGTCCGGAATAGGTAGCCATTCTGCCCAAGATGGAAGTCATGGTACTTTTTGCGCCATTTTCTGCATCGGCAAATTGATATTCTCCTTTGGCTATAGCAGCAAATAATTCGTCATGTTCTGTCTGATATGGATTACGCTCTTTCTTCTTATTATCAAATTGGTACAGACTATTTCCCGCATGATCTACTATGCTGGCTTTCCCTGTAAAAATTTTTCCCTTGGTGCCAATCATCAACTCATCCACTTTACTCATAGTTCCCGGAATATGGCGGCACTGGCTGTTTAAGATAGAACCATCGGCATAATGAAACTCCACAAAATGGTGGTCGAAAATTTCTCCATGTTCCTTGCCTTTTCTAACCTGTCGGCCACCCATGCCCTGCGCTTTTACTGGATAGGCTCCCTTGAACCAGTTGATCACATCTATGTTGTGGATATGCTGCTCGGTGATATGGTCGCCACAGAGCCAGTTAAAGTAATACCAGTTGCGCATTTGGTATTCCATTTCGGTTTGGTTGGGTTTGCGCGGTCGAACCCATACGCCATCATTGTTCCACCAGGCTTGTGCCGAAGTGATGTCTCCGATTAATTCTTTTCTCTTAAAAAGTTCACGATACGAATCTTGATAATGGCGTTGTAAACCCACCACCACATTCAGTTTCTTTTCTTTCGCCAGGGCAGCTGTCGCTAATACCTTTTGAACACCGGCAGGATCAGTAGCTACGGGCTTTTCCATAAATACATGTTTGCCCATTCGGATGGCTTCTTCAAAATGAATGGGTCGGAAACCGGGCGGAGTGGCCAGTATAACCACATCTGCTAGGGCAATCGCTTTTTTATAGCCGTCGAATCCGGTGAATTTTCTTTCCTCCGAAACATCCAGCATGGCTGCCTGTTTGGTTTTATCGCCCTTGGTGATACTCGCCAATTCTTCAGTGATAGAATTATAGCAATTGTCGAGGTTATCTCTAAAAGCATCTGCCATAGCAACCAGTTTTACCTGTTGTTTGCTTTGTAAGGCTTGCACCGCAGCTCCGGTTCCACGACCACCACATCCAACAAGGGCAACTTTGATAGTATCACTTGCGGCTGAAAAAAAGTTGCTGCGGCCAAGCAAAGGGGCAGCAAGCACTGATCCTGCCAATAAGGTTCCCTGTTGAATGAAAGTTCTTCTAGAGGGTGGGGTTGGTTGTTTTTTCATAATGGAGGGGTTATTTTCCGATGTATTGTTTAAAAAATAAAGCTACGGTATTTGAGTCAGGTTGTTGAAGGGGACAAACAATTCTAAATCCTGCATATTTAGCTTCCGTTAGCCACCATTTACTGCGGGGTATTTGCGGGTCGCGCTGGTTCCATTCCGGGTCGGAATAAAAACGGCGGGCACTGCGTAAATCGGCGGGCACATCCTCAAAACTGCCACCCCGCAAGGCTTTGGGATATTTGGTTAGAGTAGGAGGGGCAACTGGGTTAATTGTACCCAAATCTGAATAGGCATTTTCATCATAATGATCGAGGGTCCATTCCAACACATTTCCCAGC
>CAMBUH010000161.1 GCA_945870985.1 Chitinophaga pinensis | reverse complement strand
TAGGCATTATCTCATGTAAAACTTCAAGTATGGTTTCCTCGTTTTTTTGTAAAATCACCTGCAGCGTGGCTGCATTTAGCACATTGCCAATTACGGTGTCGGCTAGTTGTTGATCGGGAAAGGGGCGGGGTTGGTTATCGGGAATCAGTTCGTATTGACTAAAAAATGCTTCCTGATCCATGCTTACCCAATTCGAGCTGATGGAGAGTGCATGACCTTGTTGAATGCTGTCGATACGGTATTGCCCGCTTTTAGGAGTAATACCGTTTTCGAATGTACATTTTTCGGGAAAAAGTTGCCAACTTGCCAAAAAATTATAAACCTGCACCATATTGCATGTATCTGATAAGAAATAAAAAAACCATTGAGGTTAGCAGGATATGCCAGCCTCAATGGTTTACAAAAAGTATATATTATTGAACTTTGAAGCCGATTTCCATAGTTCCCCAGTTAAGAGCAACATGACCATCTTTTCCGATGGTATAAGTTAATTTTTCAATTGAGTTGGCAGATTTGCCAGATTTAACGGTAACCCGCAGGGCATCCTCAGCTTGTTTGTAATCATATGCACCCCATTGCTTGGTGTTTTTATTAAAGATTAATTCGCAATCTCCATTTTCTTTACAAAGTACGAAAAAGGCATATTTTCCAGCGGCTAGGGGCTTTCCTTCTACCTGAACGCTTTTAGAAGTTTCAAAAACGGTGGCTTCATTGGCACCTGCTCTCCAGATTACACCAGTTTTAGGTTCAATGTCTTTACCAATTACTCTTCCCTTTAAGGAAGGAGAGCTGTAATCAATTGAAATAGCTGCACCACTTTTAATGGTTTCAGCTACTTTAACAGGTGGGCTCGGACGCTTTGATTTGTCGTCTTGTGCAAATGCCGTGGCTGAAATCAGCAGGGTGCTTACAAGGGCTAACTTAATAAATTTTTTCATGATGGTTGTTTGTTTAAACGGTAACAAAAAAAGAGGAATAGTGTTCTATAACTCCTTTTTTTTTCAAAAATAGTGACTAATTGGTTGATTTATTCATTTTATTGGATAAGTGGTAAGCTTTAGTTTACCGTTATGAAATCGGGTTTTCGAATGAGCTGGGTATTGTATCGAAATCTCACATTGGTGCTAAAACTCACATACCAGGGGTTCATATTTCCCGGAAAACGGGGGTAATAATGGATTTTCAGTTCCATGGTACCGAATACCAGATTCTCGTTTCGGCTTCGAATACCGGTTCCAACGGCCGAATAATATTCCCCTTCAATCAGGGGTAACCCCAGTTGCTTTAGATAAGTGAGGTATAAAAAACTAAACGGGGCAAACCGAAATCCAGCCAGTTTCCAGGTTGAATAAAAAACGGTTTCCCCATTTAAGGTAGCGCGGGTGGTATTTGGTAGTAAAGTGTTATTGATATTCGGAATACCAAAATCACTACTCAACTGCAGGGTTTCGTTTAAACTGGTATTCAGCAATTGGGTAAAACTGGCATTTAAAAAATGTCGAACAAACCATTTCCCATTATTCATTTTTCTCAGTGGGGTGAAATGCTCGATACTGGTTAAAAAACTTAGATCCTGCACGTTTCCCTGGTACAAAGACGAGCCGATTTTTAACTGATAATTGAGGTAACTATTCTGATTGGTATAATAATTGCGCTGATATTCAAAGCCCAGATAGGGCCGCGAAACTGAGTTTCGGTTGCTCCAGCCTCCTGTAAAGCTGAGTGAATATCCTTCAGGCACATCTTCATTTCTTCCAAATCCATAAATGTAACTGGTATGGTAAAAATCCTGATTGAATAAGGTGTAACTGGTTAATACAGAAAAAAGATCACTATATCGGATATCATATTGCTGCTGGTAGATATTCGGTTTCAAATGATAATTTCGTTGAATAAAACGAACCGATGCAATTTTTTTGCTCCTACTACTGAAGTTTTCCTGTAATTTTTTCCGGGCTCCCAAATTAACTCCAACCCAACCATCCAGTAAGTCGTATTGGTATTGATAATTTTTAGCATAAAGGGTATCATTCCCATACACCGGTTGAGTTGCAAAATTTCCCAGTAAAATACCGCCTGTAATTGGGTGGTAGGGACTAACCAGGGGTAAATCGGCTTGTAGATAAATTCCTTTTTCTTTTCTGCTTCCTGTATTAAATGCTTGCCGCTGGTTATCGTACCCGATGATAAGGTCGGTAAAACTTCCGGCTATATTTCTTTTGATATATTCCACTCCGAACCCATAAGTGGGGGAACGCGTAAAATCAATAAAGTTGCGAACCAACAGTCTGTCGCCCGTTCCCAGCAAATTATCATCACTTACATCAAAATGAACGCTCTGGCTATTACCCGAATTCAATGATCCGCCAATGGGAAATACATCTTTGGTAATGATAAATATATCAACCGAATCGGAATTATTTTTCAATGCCCCAACCGAAATCCGGGCATCTGTTAAGTAAGAAATATTTCTGAGAAACCGTTCATTATCCGCCAGTAGATAAGGGTAAAGAGAATCTCCTCGTGAAAAGAATAGATTTTTTTGAATCACTTTTTTCCGCGTTTGTGTATGCAGCGCATCTCCCAGATTACTGATCCAGTTAATTGAAGCATTTATGGTGTCGTTTACTGAACCCGATAAGCCCAATTGAGTAATGATGATGTTGCGAATGATTTTACCCTGGTACTTTGTAAATGGGGTTTCGTTTTTAATAGGATCCCTTTTGGGTAGCAACACTTCCGGTTCGTACACCGAAACACTTCTGCCAAGGGTACCTAATAAACCCTTTTTATTCGCTAAAAAAAAGCTGGTGTCGTTAGTTGGGTTGCCGGAAATCTCCTGAGCAGTTGCCAAAGCTGGCAGTAATATAAATGCTGAAAGCAGGATACTGAATACAAGCTGTGCCGATCTGTTTGCAAAAGAATGATACATGCTGATTGGCTAAAGCAGTAAGTTACTCATTTTCTTTAGGTTTCTGAATAGGTACTTATACTGATCTAGGTTTTTATTGGGTAAGCAGATTTTTTTCCAACACCAAAAATTCTAGGGAATGCTTGGGAATACCCAATGCAAGGTGTTCGGGGAAGGGCATTTTTTCGCCGGTTAGCCGATATCCTCTGCGTTGATACCAAGCAATTAATTCGTGCCGAACAGAGATTACCGTCATCTGAATACCAGTTCTGCCCAGCCATTGCGCATAGGATTCTGATGCTGCCAATAGTTTTTTTCCGGTACCGGCAGCTTGTAAATTGGGCTGAACAGTTAGCATACCTAGGTAAAGAACCGGTTCTTTGTCTTGCAAATAAACACAGGCAATAATGGCATCATGGGTATCTGTAATAACCAGCATTACAGAATCATCCGCAGTTATCTGTTCTGTTAATTGTTGCTGATGGGTTCTGATACCATCTAACAAATCGGCTTCTGTAGTCCACCCTTTTCGAGAACTTTCGCCTCGGTAAGCACTATTAACCAGTTGTTCTATTGCCGATAGATCGGATAACCGTGCGAAGCGAATTTGGGTATCAGAAAAAGCAAATCCCTTTAGCATATGTATGGTAAAATGGGGTGAAAGAATTACAAGGTATATAAAAAAAAGCCCCGCACAATGCGGGGCTTTTTTTATCAGCAACCAACTAGAATGTTGGATCAGCAGGCGTATTGGGGTTGTTATCTCTTTCACGGAAAGGATAAGGCATATTTCTACGCTTCATCTCAGCATTGGCTCTTCCGAAACGACGCATGTCTTCCAGTTTATTGGAACTTATATAGAGTTCAATACATCTGTTGCGATACACTTCGGTAAGCAGGCTAGCAGCATCTGTAGCACCGGTATAGCCGGCAGCAAGATTAGCACCTACACCAAGCGGATCAGAAGCAGCCGTCTGTTGTAAAACTGCATCAATGATGGTTTTAGCAGCTGCTGGATCCGGGGTGGTCTGGCGCAGCAAACATTCAGCACGCATTAATCTAACTTCATCCGGCAGGTAAAGTGGTATGGAACGGGTAGCACTATTCCAGAAACCATTCATGCGGAAGCGGGGCGTACCCGTTGCAGCAATGGAAGTATAAAAGGGAATACGCGCATCAGTTAGATCCGGACGAATACCAACGGGTAAACCCAAAGTGGAATCAATAGGGGCGTATACGTTGTTAGATGAGGTAACATTGATAAATACCGGATTGGGGTTCAACGACTCATAGTTCAACACTGATGTTTTAGTTAAATCAACCGCATTAGCAGCCGCTTGTGCACCAGTAATATTTCCTGCATATAGGTTGTAGCGGGCTCGCAGTGCCTGTAGGGTATTTACGATATCAACACCTGCAGGAAGATCTGAGTTGAACAATGTGCTTATGGGAGCTGCACTGATGGCAGCAAGCGCTTTGTCGATAGTAGCAACCGCACGAGCATATCCTGCTGCACGAGTGATGAACTTAGTAGGAGCACTAACAGGAGCACCAATTGTATCAGGGATATTTTCCCATAACATACTTAGGTTACCTATGGCAAGTGCCTTAAAAATAGAGGCATATCCTATCAAACCACTTCTATAACCCGCATCATTCAGGTTCTGAGCACCGGCTAGAACGGTATTGGCATCATAAATGGCTTTGCAATTGCTGATCCAGATACTGCCCAGCAAACCATTGTTACCATCTACTGATGCTCCCCCATTGAATAGGTTGGCTTCAGAAATGTTACCAATGTTTAAAACAAAAGTTTCACCCGTGGTTAATCCAACAGCACTCATCATGCTGGGGTGGATGGAAAGTGCATAGGTACGCTGAACGCCTACTGCAACACCCATCAGTCCTTTCGGACTTCCCAACACAGATACGTCTGACGCAGCATTGGGGTTTAGGTATTCCTTGGAACAGGAGGCGGTCATTAATGTGGCTGCCAGTCCTAAGAAAAGAGTAAGGGATTGTATTCGTTTCATAAAGTAAGTTTTAAGTATCAATTAAAATTTTGCCTGTAAACCTACACTAACGGTTCTAGGAATAGGCACAGAACCAAAGTCAATACCTCTCAGTATCGTACTCTGACCACCTGCATTTACTTCGGGATCATAACCGATATATTTGGTCCATACCACCAGGTTTCTTCCGGTGAAATTAACATTCAGGTCTTTTACAATTTTTCCAACCTTACCTATACTGTAATTGAGGGAAAATTCGCGGATGCGAACATTGCTTCCGTCATCAACACGCCATTCTTCAATGTTGTAAATACCAGTAGGGAAGGCAGCGGATGCGTTGTAACCACTGATATAACCTCTTGGTAATTGACCGCGTTGCTCCATTTCGGCAATTTTACCATTACCTACACCTTGTCTGGTTCTGAAGTCTGCATTGAATACAGAATTACCCTTGGTTGCATCAATCTGAATGCGTAAGCTGAATCTTTTGTAATTGAACTCATTAATCAAAGTAGCAGTATATATTGGGTTAGGATTACCAATAATTTTACGCAGCGGAACACCAACAGGTACACCCTGTCCGGCAGGACCACC
>CAMBUH010000160.1 GCA_945870985.1 Chitinophaga pinensis | reverse complement strand
CCAAGAATTATATGCAGGCAAATAAGAAAGATATTGACAAACAATTTCAATTGGTTCAATCACTTGGTAGATTTAAATCGTTTTTGTTAGAACTACAAAGCCAGTTGTAAGTTTACACTTGAATTCACTCATCTCTACACCAATTTTATGAATCTGAAGCGCTTGTTATTTAGTATGCTTGTTATCGCTTTAATCGCAAGTATGTTTTCCTGTTCTTCAAAAAGTATTCCCCAACAACCCAAGTACACTGTTATGGCCGACACCGAAACCGTGGTTATGAAAGGCGTGCTTACCAGAAATATATTAGAAAAAGAAAAGGCCTTTACCTGGATGACGGAAAACAGAAAATATGGTTCGGCAGATGCAGGAGCAGTAAAAATATTTAGCCAGCAAAAAGACTTTTTTACGGTACTTATTTTTGGAGGTACTTGGTGCCATGATACCCAAAACATTCTTCCGGTGTTTTATCGGCTAATAGATAAAAGTGGTTTTCCGGATAACCGTATAACGCTGGTAGGGGTTGACAGGCAAAAAACCGCTCCGCACAACTGGCATACTACCTGGAATATCACGATGGTTCCCACATTTATTATTTTACAAAATGGTAAGGAAATGGGTAGGGTAGTGGAATATGGGAAAACCGGAAATGTAGAAAAAGAACTCGCGGATATTGTTTCCAAGCTTCAGTAAGCACAAATTTATTGTGGGCTTTGCATCTGAACAGTAAGTCGGTTATTTGCAGCAGATAGGGTAATTTGATGCTGCGCCAACTCATCCAGAATCAGCCAATTTATTTTTTCCTTTCCCGCATTAAATGCTTCAATACTTTCATTGGGGGGAGTAAAATATTCAACTTGTACTATATGAGCATTTATGCCGGTATCTGCCAGAAACACGGTACAGGATTCAGCACCAGTGGCCATTATTTTTTCGGGTAAGGCCTGCGTAAAATCGCGCAATTGATTTACGGATGTAGACAAATCTATTTCAATCCGAACTTCGCCTTTACGTTGTGTGCGCATAGAGATATTATCTATAATAGTATCAACCATCTGTTTGTTGGGAACTGTTATCAGCGATTTTTCGAGTGTTCGAATGCGGGTGCTGCGTAACCCTATTTTTTCTACCGTTCCTGTAAACAAGCCTACTTTAACCAGCTCACCGGTTACAAAAGGCTTATCGAAAAAAATGATAAACGAGGCGATTAAATTTTCCATGCTTTCCCTCGCAGCAAGGGCTATTGCCGCACCTACAAGGCTTAGTCCGGTTAACAGCGTGCCGATTTCTTTATTAAAAGAAAATCGCAATACCAACAGGATTCCGATAAGCACAAGCATTACTTTAAAAAAATCTTTAAAGAAGATGACCAGCTGATTATCTGTTAAATCAGACGTTTGATTGGCTTTTTCTTCAAAAATCAGCGCAATAAAATCGATACCGCGGCGACATAACCAGATAAAAGCAACGATCAGCAGGCCAATAAATAACGACTCCATTATCTCCTTGGAAGTAGTGTGGTAAATCTTCATTTGCAGTACCTGTGGGAAGTTAAGCTTATCAAGGGCAACAAACGAAACCAGTAAAATGATAAATACTTGAAAGGGCTGCAAAACCAAATTGAGAAAGGACTGTCTTGCGTCATTACCGGCTTTCTTTGATAAGCTGCGATACAGCCAGTTGGCCAAAAAAAGGGAGACAATTCTTTTCATTAAAAATGCAATAGCAATTACTGCTAATACACTTAGGTAATCATTGATAGAGTTGCTTAAGATAGTCTGTTGCAAAAAAGGGTTCATACATCAGGGTTGAGAAGAATCAGAACGGGTAACCAGCTTCAGCGTAGATCCGTTATAAACGGCATAGGAGAAATGCTGAATCCAATCTCCCACATTAACGTAACGACTTTTTTCATTCAATGTAAAGTCTATAGGAAAATGCCGATGGCCGAATAAGAAATAGTCAATCGGCTGTTTCTCTAGTTTTCGGTAACAATACTGTATAAGCCATTCCTGATCGGCTCCCAAAAATTGCTGATCGGCAGTGCCAGTTGCTTCCCGGCTGGCGCGGCTGAAATAGTTGGCCAGAGCAATTGCCCAGTCTGGGTGCACTTTGGCAAATAACCATTGACAAAACGGATTGCGAAAAATTTTCTTTAGTCTTTTATACCCATAATCGCCCGGCCCGAGACCATCACCGTGACCAATTAAAAAAGTATGCTGATTCCAATGAAATACTTTTGGTTGGTGATACACTTTTACGCCTAACTCCTCTTCAAAATATCCGTGCATCCATAGATCGTGATTGCCGGTAAATACATGAATGGGAATTCCTTTGTCGCTGAGTGCTGCA
Source organism: Chitinophaga pinensis (assembly GCA_945870985.1). Lineage (GTDB taxonomy): Bacteria > Bacteroidota > Bacteroidia > Chitinophagales > Chitinophagaceae > Sediminibacterium > Sediminibacterium pinensis_C. The sequence goes on along the minus strand of CAMBUH010000160.1, from coordinate 3,201 downwards.
AGACTTCCCAGCAAGCGGGTAAACCCTTTAGGAACAACTTTTTTATATTCGAACCAGAAGTCGAAAATATCCCCCAAAATAAAAAGGCTGTCTACCTCCGACTCAATTTCTTTAAGAAAGGCTACTATTTTTTTTTCGCGCACCAAACTTTTAGCTGCGTTGGGGGCACCCAGATGGAAATCGGAGATAAAGTATATTTTTTTTCCCGGAGCAGGCACCATGTAGTTACTGATTTTTTTGTTGTAGGTATTGCAGCACATCTCCCCCGGGCACTATTGGTTTTCCGGTAACATCACCTGCAAACCAATACATCCAAGCTGAAAATGTTTGCCCGTTATGGGATACCGCTGCCAGTTTTCTTTCATACAAAGCGGGGCCATCCTCATCTGCCTGAACCCCTTCATAATCGTCTAGCTGCGCGATGGCCCATTCCCATTCATCAGGCTCATGAATTTGGTAAAGCTCTCCCTGGATAAACTGATCTGTGGTGGCTGGTTTGGCAGCAGGATATTCGCCCATATCATATAAGATTCCATTGGTGGTAGCTGCCCCCTTCAATACAAAATAGCGGCTTATATAGGCGTAAGCAGGATGATGAAATCCGCTTCGCAGCGATCCGTAAACAAATAAAAGTGTGGAAGAAGGCTGGCTCATATAAGTAGATTACTGGTCAATTAAAAAGCAAAACACCTCTTTTGGTCCATGAACCCCCACCACCAATGTTTTTTCAATATCCGCTGTACGACTGGGGCCTGTTGCTAGGGTTAGCAAAGAGGGATAGGTTGGATTTTGCAGCAGCACTTTTTCCAGACCATCACCAATATCTTCCACCACCTGATGGGTATAGGCAATACAAATATGAATAGGGGCATATACACTCACGGTTCTTCCGCTTTCGCCAGCGCTGCTTAATAATATAGATCCTGTTCTGGCAACCAAGTATTCACATCCTGTGATGGCCGCATCACAATCGGCTAATGTAGGGTGGTAATTAGACGGAAATCCGCTTGCCTGCAACATTTCCTGTAGGGCAGTTTCTCTGCAAAATATTTTTTCCCATTTTCGTTTTTCTGCGAGTGCATTCAGCTGAGTTACCAATTCTGCTTCACTGCTGCAATAAGAAAATTGTCCTTGCAAATTGGTAAATCTTTCCGCAAACTCAAGGGCTGGCTCTTGCTGCAGGGCCGGATAGGGAGGCAGGGGCAGAGTAGCAGGAAAGGGAACAGGCACCGGTTGCTGCAGTGCCTGTTTTATTTTTTTCAATATGGTATCTCTGGCGTTGCTGCCCATAACTTATACTATAGTAGCGTTTTCGTCGGAGTTGGGCTGGCCCGGACCAATCGTATGCTCGCCCACCACCTCATCGTTCTTCATTTCGGGTTCTATAGTTATAGGCTTTTTTTCTTCAAAGGGTCTTTTGCCGATCAAAAATTCTACATCACTTTTATGCAGCACTTCCTTGCTCAGCAATTCTTTTGCCAACACTTCCACTTCGTGCTTCTTTTCTTGCAGCAACTGAATGGTTCTTTGGTAAGCGGCATCAATAATTGACCGAACTTCCTCGTCAATCATTTTTCCGGTTTCTTCGCTATAGGGCTTGGTGAAAGTGTTTTCCTGAGTAGGGTCGTAGAAACTTACGTTACCCACATGTTTGTTCATACCATATGCAGTTACCATACTATAGGCAATGCGGGTAATTTGTTGCAAATCGTTGGCTGCGCCGGTAGAAATTTTTCCAAAGAATACCTGCTCGGCAGCTCTTCCGCCCAAGGTCATACAAATCTGGTCGTTCAGCTGATCGGTATTATACAGATACTGTTCTGTGGGGGTATACTGTGCATATCCTAATGCTGCAGTACCACGGGGAACGATGGTAACTTTCAACAGCGGATACGCATGTTCTAAAAACCATCCACATACTGCGTGACCTGCTTCGTGGTAAGCAATGATTTCTTTTTCGTGCGGTGCGATGATTTTGTTTTTCTTTTCCAGTCCGCCAATTACTCGGTCAATCGCATCCTGAAAGTCAATCATCTCTACAGAGGTCTTTCCTTTTCTGGCGGCTATCAGTGCTGCTTCATTGCATACGTTGGCGATATCGGCGCCGGCAAATCCGGGTGTTAATTCGGCCAAACGGTGCAGATCGAGTTTTTCAGAAATTTTAATTGGTAGCAGATGCACTTTGAAAATGGTTTCTCTTCCTTTAACATCGGGCTTATCAATAGAAATCTGACGATCGAAACGACCTGGGCGCAGTAGGGCTGAGTCTAATACATCCGGGCGGTTGGTAGCTGCCAAAATGATGATGCCGGTATCGCCGCCAAATCCGTCCATTTCAACCAATAATTGGTTGAGGGTATTTTCTCTTTCATCATTGCTCATGATGGCGTTTCTTCCGCGTGCTCTTCCGATTGCATCAATTTCATCTATAAATATGATACAAGGGGCTTTTTCACGAGCTTGCTTAAACAGGTCGCGTACTCGGCTGGCACCCACACCCACAAACATTTCCACAAAGTCGCTACCACTTAAACTGAAGAAAGGTACCTGTGCTTCTCCTGCCATGGCTTTTGCCAATAAGGTTTTACCGGTGCCGGGCGGGCCCACCAATAATGCACCCTTAGGTATCTTTCCGCCTAGGGCGGTATATTTTTTAGGATTCTTTAGAAAATCTACAATTTCCATCACTTCTACCTTAGCCTCATCCAATCCAGCCACATCGGCAAAAGTGATATTTACTTTAGCGCCTTTATCAAACAGGGTAGCTTTTGATTTTCCAATGCTGAAAATACCTCCAGGACCACCGGCTCCGCCCTGGCCTCCCATTTTGCGCATCATTAACACCCAAACACCCACAATTAACAATAAAGAGAAAATGGTATTGAATAAAGGACCGGTCCAATCCTGATCTTCTACTATCTGTTGTTTAACCTCTGGAAGGCCTTTTTCGGTAGTGATTTTTGTAATGCTTTCGGTAAACGACTTCCAGTCAATCACCTTAAACTCGAACAAGGGTTCTTTTGCCTTAGTACTGGTTACAGATTTTTTCAACCTGGTAACATAATATTCTTTTTTCAGGCTATCCGGATATAAATAAACCCGAACCCGATCTTTGTTTTTTACCAGATCAATTTTCGCAACGTCTCCTTTTACCAGCATGTTGTTCTCGAATTCCTGCTGACTAACCTCAATTAAGTCGGG
>CAMBUH010000159.1 GCA_945870985.1 Chitinophaga pinensis | reverse complement strand
TAGTTGCAATTAAAAAAAAACCCCGGTTCGGCCCCGGGGTTACAACAAAAATCACCAGCTATTTGTGTTCCCGATTAGTCGGGTTTTTTTCCTTCTAAAAATGTGTTGCGGGTAGAGAATTTTGGCTGATCATTGTCATCCTTACCAACCGTTACTTTACTGTAAAATTGTTCCACAGAAGTAAGTGTATTCCCAAACAACTCCATGTTTTTTCTTACATATGCCGGCACCACATCAAATTCGTTGTTAGGGTCTGCTGGATTATTCATATTAAATGAAAGATTGCGAAGTTTCTGAATTCGCTCAGCAGCTCTTCTCTTTTGTTCTTCATCTTCATTAAAATGATGATCTTCCACAATTGTGTTCGGTTCAGTAATCCGGTGAGCAGGCCCCTGTTTCATAATCATTTGCAGGGGCATTTCTTCTGTTGAATCCTGCTCATTGATTTCACTTATTAAATCTGGAATGGTTAATACTGGGTCTGGCGAAATGGGAGGTGCCTCCTCAGGTATACTATTTACGGGAGTTATGATGGGAGTTATTTCCTGAACCGGTGTTGTGGAAACAGGAACCGTTTCCTCTAAGGCAGACTCATCATAAATACGGGAAGGCTTGCTCAACAATCCTACTCGTGTTGGAGAAGGTGAAGCCACTGAGGGAGTGCTAGACACAGTAAATTGTAAAAGATCTACTGCCGAATCCTGAACCGATGTTTGCACTACCGGAACTACGGAAGCCACAGGAGTGAGATTTACCGCACCAGTTATTTCGGGAGATAATTCAAAATGGACTGGTCCGCTTTGTTCCTCTTCCCGAAGGCTAGCTTCTATAAATGGATAAATATCAAGCACAATATTAAAATCCATTTCCTCCGGAATATCATTTACCCGAACCATAGAAGTTTTAGCAAGTATTGATGACTCAACAACCGGGGTTTCTACTGCAACTACTGGAGCTATTTTGGTTTGCAGTTGTGCGGGCATATCCAAACCCAACGTCATCACAATTTTTTCTGAATGCTCCTTTTTAATTTCTCTTTCTGGGGTAGGCTGAAAAGGGTCTTTATGTTCAAACCCTGTTGCCACCAATGTAATACCAATTTTTTCTCCCAATTCAGCATCGTATCCCATGCCCACAATCACATCGGTTTCGGGGCCGGCTTGCTGACGGAGGTGATTATTGATGATTTCCATTTCATCCATCGTACATTCAAAATCTCCTTCGGCACTATTGATATTAATCAAAATCCATTTGGCGCCCAATATATCACTATCGTTTAACAACGGAGAGGCAAGCGCTTGTTCAATGGCCATTTGTGCCCGATTTTCACCGGCAACTTCTGCTTTTCCCAAAATTGCTACACCACCATTTTTCATTACGGTACAAACATCCGCAAAGTCTACTATGATATGTCCGCGGCTATTGATAATATCCGTGATACATTTAGCAGCTGTAGCCAACACATTATCGGCTTTGCCAAATGCATCCTTCATTTTCAAGTCGCCATATTGAACGCGCAATTTATCGTTGCTAATTACCAGCAGGGTATCTACCAGCGGCTTCAGCTGACGAACCCCTTCCTCGGCTTGTTGCAATCTTTTAGGTCCTTCAAAAGAAAAGGGAGTTGTTACAATACCTACAGTAAGAATACCCATATCCTTACACATTTGTGCAATGATGGGTGCACCGCCTGTTCCTGTTCCACCTCCCATACCAACCGTTATAAATGCCATCTTGGTATTCACTTCCAAAATTCTTCTAATTTCTTCCAGCGATTCTTCGGTTGCCATTTTCCCAATTTCAGGGTTCGCCCCAGCTCCCAGTCCTTGGGTAAGATGGGGGCCCAACTGAATTTTATTGGGTACCGGACTTTGTTCAATGGCTTTGGCATCTGTGTTGCAGATAATAAAATCAACGCCTTCGATTTGCTGATCGAACATGAAATTAACTGCGTTACTTCCTCCGCCTCCCACACCTAGAACTTTGATAATGGAAGATTTTTGTCGAGGGAGATCAAAATGTATCATACTGAGCTTATTTATTAGATAGTAATGGGTTAGTAGTTGGGATATTTATTTATTGAGCATTTGATCGTCTTCACTAAACATTTCAATTACGCTGTACTTAAATTTATCCCAAAAGCGGGTTCTTTTTTTAGAATTATCCGTAGTTTTTTCTGCTTTTAAAGGTTCGGAAACTTCAGCAATTACCGGATTTTCTTCTTTTTCAACCTTAGTAACTTTTACTTTTTGGAAGTTTTCTAAAAACGCTTGATATTGATTATCGTGGTCGTTATATCCTTTTAAAATTAACCCGATACAGGTTGAATACATGGGCTTTTTCAATTCTTCGATATGGTTAGGCGCCAGGTGTTCATTGGGTAAACCGATGCGGGCATTTAATCCGGTAATATATTCGGTTAACTGAATGAGGTGTTTTAATTGAGACCCTCCGCCAGTTAAAATAATGCCCCCATTCATAGCTCGACTTTCTAAACCCACTTGTTTTAAGTGGAAAGAAACAAAGTCGAGTATTTCACCCATACGTGCCTGAATAATGCCAGCCAGATTTTTTACACTGATTTCGCGTGCCGGCATACCCTTTAATCCGGGAATGGTAATATAGGCATTCGACTGAGCGGCATCCACCAAGGCACTTCCATATTGAACTTTCAGGGCTTCGGCATGACTTCTCAGAACACCCAATCCTGTTTTGATATCATTGGTAATATTTTCACCTCCAAATGGAATTACTGCGGTGTGCTTCAATATTCCTTCATAAAACACTGCCAGATCACTGGTTCCACCCCCAATATCTAGAATGGCAACGCCAGCTTCAATATCTAAATCACTCATAACTGCACTGGCAGATGCGAGAGGCTGTAACACCAGGTCTTTTGTTATCAGGCCACTTCTTTCTACCGAACGGTTGATATTACGTATGGCATTCCGGTCGCCGGTGATAATATGAAAATTGGCACCCACTTTCACGCCGTTATAACCAATGGGATCTTTGATATTGGGAATATTATCCACATGAAAATCCATAGGAATCACGTCTATAATCTGATCGCCCGCGGGTATAAAGGTTTTGCGCTGGTTGTTGATGAGTAAGTCAATTTCCTGCTTATAAATTTCAGTATCCGCGTCTTGCCGAACAATATCTCCGCGAGTTTGCAAACTTTTTATATGCTGACCGGCAATCCCTACATACACTTCCTTTATTTCTAATTCGGGATTATTTTTATAGCAATCCTCCAGTGCCTGCTGAATGGCTTTGCGGGTTTGGTCGATATTAAGTACCAAACCATGCTGCACCCCATTACTGTTCGCACGGCCAAAGCCCAGAATTTCTAATTTACCAAACTCATTTTTACGGCCCGCAATGGCTGCAATTTTAGTAGTACCTATGTCGAGGCCTACAATGATGGGTGCTTCATGCTGATTCATATTCGCTTATTTTTGTTGTTGTATGATTTTGTTAGTTTCTATACTTTGCTGGTAGTAGAATCCGATTGATTATGGGTTAGTTGGTTTTTTAACTGGTTTTGTGGTGGGTATTACTGTTGGTTTTGTTATTGGTTTTTTATCAGTAGAAACTGGCTTCTTTTTCAACAAAGCCTCATTTGATAACGCAGGATTGGTTGATTTATTGTAATTTTTTTGAATGTTTTTATCCTTTGAAACTGAGCCAACTGTATTCAAATTTTTCCCAATAGCCGTTTCCTTTGCAGAAGATGGCGGAGTAAGGGATTTGGCAGGAGAGCTTTCCGGCTGGCTCATTTGAGCCGCCCGCTGATTGATGCCCTGAACAGCTTGATAAAAACGGGAAGAATCTACCCCGTTGGATGCATTCCGGATTCCTATTAATTGGCGGGAATACTGAACATCTATCACAGGATATAAAGTATAGCCCAACTTAAAATAATCACTCCTGAAATAGGCATCCAGCTTATGAAACTTTTCTGCCAAATCGCTTCCGTTACCCATCCGAATTATTGGACGGCCAGTAAGTGGATAGATTTCAAATTGATTTCCTGCAACAATGGCAATTTGACTAGTTTGGGCCATCCAAAACGAATCGGAGGCAATATAGCGGCTGATTGAAAGGATATCCTGCATCAGCAAACTATCCGGCACCGATAAAACCACCTGATCGGATGGGAAATCGGTAAACACCGGAACCCGGGCCACCATCTTGTCACTCAAAGGGAGATGAACCCCGGAACTATCTATATAATAAGAATTTTGCTGTAGCGTAAAAATTCGGGCAATTGGCTGGCGCTCTTCTATTTTGGCATGCAGTAACTCGGTATTATCAACGAATATTTCGGCATCGGCAATCCAGGGATTATTTTCTAACAGTAATTCCATAGAACGGAGAGGGAGCTTACTGATTGCGGTGCCGGTTATATGAAATGTTTGCTCCAAAAGCTGCCGAATATCTTTCTCATCAATAAACACATCGGTTGTAGGAGTTTTTAGTACCACTTCTATCCCCTTGCAAGTATGCTGTCCTTTTTTACTCATGGCAGCCCCAAATACTACCATCACCCCTGCTCCAAAAAGAATCCAGGCAGAAGTGATGAATAATTTTTTCCAAGGCCAGTTACGCATGTGGATTGTTTTGAAGTAGTTGAGTTGCCTGAATAATTAATTGATCGATATCACCTGCCCCTGCCATTACCAATAACGAAGGACGTTCTAGAACAATCCGCTGTAAGCAGTCCGCTTTAGATAAAATCTGAACAGCTGCATGCTGCATTTTTTCCAATATCATTTCGCTGCTTACCCCCTCCATGGGAAGTTCACGGGCGGGATAGATAGGTAATAGAATTACTTCATCTGCCAAATCAAGACTTTCGGCAAAAGCATCGCATAAATCACGGGTACGGCTGAATAAGTGCGGTTGAAAAACCAGTGTAATTCGCTGATTGGGAAAAATGCTTTTTACCCCGGTAATTAATGCGCGCAACTCTTCGGGGTGATGGGCATAATCATCAATCAATACCTGGCCCTCCTCCCGAATTTTATATTCAAACCTTCTGTTAACACCTTTAAAATCTGCCAAGGCATTCCGAATGGCATTTGCTGAAATCCCCAATTGATGGGCAACCGTAATAGCAGCCACAGCATTTTCTATATTATGTAAGCCGCCCATCGAAAGTACCAACTGCTGAATCGTAAAACTAGTGCCGGCAACATCAAAATGATAGCTACCATTTACTACACGAATATTTTCTGCATAAACTTGAGCAGTTATTTCTTTACCACTGTATGTATAGGTTGTATCGGCCATCAGGTGAACCCTGCTCTCAATACCATTTTGTTTTACAAGTACACCTCCACGCTTAACTTTTTTTGAAAATGCTTCAAAAGCTTTCTCTACTTCTTCAGGGGTTCCATAAATATCCAAGTGATCAGGATCTACTGCTGTAATCACGGCGATATCGGGAGATAATTTTAAAAAACTGCGATCGTACTCATCAGCTTCTATCACCGATACTTCCCGGGTACTACTCCAAAAATTGGTGTTGTAATTGGCGGCTATTCCTCCTAAGAATGCATTGCAACCATAATTCGAATGGCGAAGCAAATGGGCAATCATGGTAG
>CAMBUH010000158.1 GCA_945870985.1 Chitinophaga pinensis | reverse complement strand
AAGGTACTTCCCGGACTTCTTCGAGCAGCCAAAACATCTACATTACTTTCCAGTCTATTATCGGCAGGGTTGTATATATTTCCTACATATGAGAGCACATGCCCTGTTTCAATATCCACCACAATAGCGGCTTCGTTTCTAATCTGATTACCCATCAAAGCATCATGGTGCGTTTGAAGAATGGACATTACTTTTTTTTGTAATTGTAAATCAATGGTTGTTATTGCTGCAGTAGATAAATGGGGGTTAGCCAATTTTAAATTTGGAAAGTCCTTTTTAAACCTGTTAAGTAAATGGGGTGCTAACTGGGGTAATATTCTAGGCTCACCAGGCAATGGTTCAAGCTTTGCAAGCGTGCAGGTTGAAGCATCAATGATACTATTTTTTAATAGTTTGTTCAATAACTCATTTCTCTTTTTGAGCAGAATGGTATTATTTTTTCCAGGACGAACCAATGACGGTGCATTCGGCAGAACAGCAAGGGCTGCCATTTCACCCCATGAAAGCTGGGAAGGGCTTCTTCCAAAGTATCGCCAAGCTGCAGCATCTAAGCCTACCACATTGCTACCGAATGGCGCATTGGAAGCATATAAAGACAGAATTGATTTTTTTGAATAAGCGCATTCCAGTCGGATAGCTAATATACTTTCTGCAATTTTATTCCAAAGCGTACGTCTGCTATTTTTTTTATATAAGCGAATTACCTGCATTGAAATAGTACTGCCTCCGCTAATGGTTCTTGATCTGCCAATGTTTTGTTTGAGTGCCCGAAAAAGTGCAATAGGGTCAATTCCTGGATGATAAAAAAATCGTTTATCCTCAAAGGTGGTTATGCAGCTTATAAATTTTTCAGGCACTTCTTGATTATAGGGAAAACGCCATTGCCCATCGTCTGCAATAGAAGCATTCAACAGATTGGATTCTTTATCAATGATAACAAAACTTGTTGGCGCTTGAAATAAAATTGCTGGTAATGAAAACCTGAAAATTAAAACCAAAAGCAAAAATGCCAATATCATTCCCTTCTTGAATAGAGACAAGTTTCGAAGGTACTGACCAACCAAAAAAAGCTTCTTCTTCACAAACAGCTATATTTAGATAAGCACCTCATTCTATAATTTCCACCCATTTCCCATTAATTCCGCCACTTATACTGCTATTGTACATTGCCTCACAATAAACACCAGGCCAATAATATTTACCAGCATAGGCAGCATTCAATTGCACAAAGTAAGTGACAGCTTCGCCCTGTTTAATATTAAAGAAATGATATACCCGATCATCTTTAATATCCATATAATCGCTTCTCGATGATTTAAATGCCCCTTCATTATTGTATAACCGCGTATTTAATATTTCCCATCCACTAGGGAATATCTGTGTCAAGGCCATTTGATTATAGGCACCCCTATTACCGGTATTTTTTATAGACACTTTGGCAATAAAATCAGTTCCCTGCTTTAATTTGCTTATGTCAATCGGTTCACCTTTTGTATTGGTATAAGCTAATGTTACTTGCAGTTGCGCTGGATTGTTAGGATAACTTACAGTTTGAGTACTTAATGGTTTGCCCTCGTTAATCAATCTGCCATAAATTACATTACTTCCATTATTTTTTAACTGCACTGTTGCTTTTCCATTTTGGAAGGTTACTTTCTGTTGAAACAGTGAATTGCTTGTATTTACATTAATACCTTGGTTGTTGGTCTTGCCGGTAATGTCAATTTTTTTATTGTTTGCATTGAAGCCCGAAAATTTTGCAATGGCAATCAGGCTATAGGCAGTTGTTTGTGTACTATACCAAGTATCCAGAGATAACTTTGCTGCAATATCCCGAACCACCACTTCGGCTTCTGGGAGTCGCTTTAAGATGGTTAATGTTTCCAGGGCCATTGCCTGATCTCTCAGTTCACTTCCATAACTTAACCCCCAATTGGTTCTTATTGGGAAATTGGTAGAGAGGCCACTAACCAATTGCAAAGCTATTTGTGTTTGGCCTGCCAATGCATACGCAGCAGCTAATCGCCATTTTGCTTCTTGTGATAGGAATTTAAATTCTTTCAATCTATTCATGGCGCCTATTTCAGGGGCATTTGCCAAAGCCAAGAGATAAAGGCGATATGCTTGTATCAAATCTGCACCATACCAGGGTACATTTGGCGCAATCCAGGCAATCGCTTTTGCTTTGGCATAATTTCGCCATTGCTGCAACAGCGAACTGGGAACAGCATATCCTCTGGCAGCCGCCTCTAGCAAAAAATTACCTGCGTAGTTACTACCCCAATCATCACTTTTTTCGCCTTCGGGCCAATAACTAAATCCACCATCTTCTAGTTGAAAGTTCTGAAGTTTGCCAATTGCATAACGAATATTCTTTTGTACCTCAACCTGTTCTTCACCATTCAAATCCAAAAGGTCGTTTAACACCAATTGTGGAAATACTGCTGAAACAGTTTGCTCAATGCAACCATAAGGATATCTTATCAAGTAATTCAGCCTTTTCTCTAAATTCAGCGCTGGTATGGATGACAATTCAATAGTGGCTTTATTATTACCCGCATCACCAATTGCCAATAGGTTTCCATTATAGCTTTCTCCCGGCTTCAAAGTAAATTCTGTAACCTGCGTGATTGGTGGATTTGGGTTGCGCACATCAATTTCTACCTCTGAAGCCGTTTGTTCCTTTCCTGCAGTGGCAATTACATTAATTTTAGCTAACCCAGTTCCAGCTTTCACTTTACCGGTCAGAAAAACTGTTTGCTCTCCGGGTGCAGTAAATGTTAATTCAGGGGTAGTGGAAATTTCAACCAATGCGTTAACCTGGGCCGAAATTTTTACACTCTTAATCGTGTTGTCTGTTGCAATAACAGTAACAGGTAATCTAAATTCTTCTCCTGGAGCCAATACCCTCGGCAAAGTTGTATATAGAATAACTGGCTTTTTTACAATAATTGCCTTTTCAGCAACGCCATAGGCCCCATTATTGGCCGCTATCACCATTGCCCGAACACTGCCCATATACGATGGTAATACAAAATTATGGGTTTGGTTGCCTCCATTTGACCTGAATGGTCCCAGAAATTTTACGACAGGCTTGAAACGATTAGCTTTACGATTTTTTGCAGATTTAAGGTTTTCGGCATCACCGCCAATTGTTAATATCCTTTCCAATTCACCGCCCCATGCGCCAATCACATAATCATACAGATCCCAGCTTTTAATACCTAGTCCTTCCTTAGCATAAAAAGCATCATATGGATTGGGAGTTTTGAACCTGGTTAGATCTAATAGACCTTCATCAACAATAGCAATTATGTAACTAAATGCCTTTCCATTTTCTTCACCAATAGTGATACTTGTATTTTGCTCAGGTTTAATTACGTCAGCAATCCTAATGGTAGGTTTTAGAATATTATCTTTGCTTTCAATAGTAATAGGTATTACTCCATACATCCTTATAGGTAAGTCGTTCATTGTTTGCGCATGCGGCTGTAATAAACTGATATTTACATATATATTGGGTGTCATTTCCTTCTCTGCCTTAAAACTAAATTTCGTTTCACCCTGTTGCGTTTTAATCCAAAATGTTTTCAACACTTTACTTCCATTTTCGATGCTCACCAATGCGCGTCCATTTTTGCTTGATGGAATATTTAGCCTTACCTCCTCTCCAACATTATATTTAGTTTTATCTGATGAAACAGCCAGCATGGCAGCAGCACCAGCATCGAAATTATCAGATCGCCTTTGCCAACTATCATCGTCCACATAAAATATTTTTCCTGTTTTATGTCCACTCCTGATATCTTTTACCATAATAAAGTATCGGCCATATTCACTTTCCTTGAAAGAATAGTTAAATACGCCTTTTCCGTTAAATAGACGAATACTTTCCTTCTTTAATAGTTTATTGTACTCACTTTCAGAATAGTTACTAATGAAATTGGTATTGTCCCACCACCACCGCCACCGAATTTTATATATTTCAACTTCTACATCAGTATTACCTTTAAGCACTTCTCCATTAGTTGAAACATTAACAAGATTGAAGGATTGAACTTTGTTGTTGGCGATATAACCCCACTTCTTGTCACCTTCAGGAACTTTAACTCCTGCATACGAAGCATAGGCATGAAAAGGCATTGTTATATTATCAATACTAAAATTTCCGCCAGGTTCAAAAACTTTTACGGTCATATTTGCAAGCAGCACACCAGGAGCATCGTTTACTGAATCAATAAACGAATTTACTGGTGCTGTCCCATTGGCACTCAGGCTACCGTCAAATATTGTTTTCGAAATGGTATTAAATTCAGCAGTAGGATCATCAAAAGCATAGTCTTTTAAACCTTCAAAAGCAGTATTCCTTTTATACAGTTGCACATCCACCCTGGCTTTCAAATTTTGAGCAACCGCACCAAACAACCATTTGGCCGTAAGGATACCATTGGTAGTATTGTTTTTTCCTAGGGCCAACTGAGTGCCAAAATTGAGGTCAATTTTCAGTCGATTGGGCATTATTGTTTCGATTAAAATTTGTTTCTCGAAAACTGCCCCCCCTAATTTAACACGGCATATCCAATTACCTGTTGGTGCGCTTGCATCGGTAGCAGTTCGAAAAATATTGAAGCCATCACTGCTATTTTTTGCAAGTATCTTTTTGTACAATTGACCTTTAGGAGAATAAAGATCCATTTCTATAGGATTATCAGCAGGAAGTTTTTTATCTTTATCTTCTATAATGCAACCCAAAAACAAGCTATCACCAGGGCGCCACACTCCTCTCTCTCCGAAGACGAATCCTTTGATTCCATTTTTTACCTCCACTCCATTTACATCAAATCGGGAAAGAGGGAGCGAATTTCCATCGTCCAGCTTTAAATAACTTTTTTCATTACCTTTTTTGGCTACCAACAAAAAAGGTTTACGTTTATTTTCAATTAGCGCAAAACCATCCGTATTGGATTTACCGGTACCAATTATTTGTAATTGATAATCTAAAACCTGCAGATCCACATCACTCAATGACTCAGTATTTATCAAATTGTTGGCAAACACAAATACCTTATTTTCATTGCCAATTTTCGCGGTTAACCCTATATTAGTGGAAAGAATATTCCTGAAGGCATACTTATCTTTATTGTAATAAGAGTTCGAACAGGGATTATCCTTTTGTTCCCAATTGTACCCGTATTCGTAATAATTATTATATCTTTTCCAGAAATCATTGTCCTCGTCACTTTCACTACCTCGGTCGTAATCATAATCATCACCATCATCCTCAGTTTTTGTGCTTGCGATACCACCCCTACAAATAGAAAGTGAGTATTCTGGTCTGAAACCGATATTAACTCGGTAAATAGCACCCGGCTCTGTTTTGATGTATTTATCCAAATCAAGTGCAAAACGATTCTGCTTATGCAGGTCAAGATTCGGATCATCATCCAATTTAACCGTTGTCTGCACAATTGGTTTAGCTACCCTTCTCAATTGTTCATCCCCATCTAATGAATTGTATTGAAGAAACTGAGGAATATTATTTTCATATACTTTAATAATGCTTACATCAACTGCTTTTAGGTTAATAGCATCAAAGGGTAAAACTACCTTTCCACCGCTGTTG
>CAMBUH010000157.1 GCA_945870985.1 Chitinophaga pinensis | reverse complement strand
GTCATATTCTGTGTGCGAGAACTGCCACAACTCAAAATCAACTCCCCATTTTCATCTACCGCAGCCCCATTGGTAGTAAAGCCCCCGGGTAATCCACCAATCTGCCCCAGGTATTCCGCCTCCCGCGTGGCAATTGATATCCGAAATACATAGTTACTCTGCGTAATTAATACCAGCCGGCCCGCGGCATCCGCCACCATATCTCCTCCCCAAGAAGTACAACTAGAGCGCACAAATATGCCGTTTCCCGGCTTGTCCGACAATACACCCAAATCTAGTATCGTAGGCTGATCATCTGTTGTAAAACGTATCAGGTGCTCGCCATCATTGGTTAAAGCATATCCAAAACCATCCGCACCCATTGCCATTCTAGAAACCTGATTGGCAACATCTGTGCGGCTTTTTAATAAATTCAGCGATCGATTATCAAAATAGGTAAAATGTGGCTCCGGCTGATTGAGGTCCATAAAGCGTAATTCAGACGAATACATCGGAAAATAAAACAAACGGTTGGATTTTTGATCATATGCCATGGAAGCAACCGAACCACCCATCGGACTCTTCAGTGTATCCAGCTGTCCGCTCACATCATTTATAAAAGCACTCTGCTGCAACGCCAGATAAGTTTGAAACCCATGGGTGCGCACGGCATATTTTTTCTGAGGATTAAAAACTTCTTTCACTAATACCTTACAATTGCCATCAATCTCACGCAAATTCGTGTAGTTGATGGGGCGGGTAGGGTCGGAAGATATCAGGAATATTCGCTTAGAAGCAGTTTGTGCAGAAGCAGCCCAACTGAGGGTGCTACAAAACAAAGCGGCGAGAAGGTTGCGGGTTAGCATAGGTTCAAATTATTTTCTCAAAAGGATACAACGTAAAATTACTGCTTTTAGTGATATTTAAATAGGTAAAAAATGATCGGTTTCATTTAATTTTATGCATTGAATCGTATCAACTATGCGTAAGTATGTTTTTATAGCATTGATTTTCTTGCTGGCTGGGAATACTTGCCTTGCCCAGCAAGATTCTACTCCACCTCCAAAAGATATCAGCCTACTGGCCGAATTTATCAATGCCGACTACGAAATGGGCACTATCCCAATGGGGAAAGGCACAGATTTTAATGTGTATATCAAAAATATCTCTACATCCGATACCTTACTGATTGTAGACGTGAAAGTAGGTTGCGGATGCACCACCCCTAAATTTCGCAGCAACGACCCCATACTTCCGGGTAAATCAACCTACATAACCCTGGGTTTTAATGGCAGTGCGGGCGGTGACTTTACCAAGTTTGCTGACATTATATTTAAATCCGGTCAATCCAAACAAGTGAAATTTCATGGGGTAGCCGTTGCCGAACCATTTCCCGCACCCCCCGGTAAAAAACAATAATGCCCGATGAAATTCACCGGGCATCCAATAGATTATAAAAAGTAAGGTATTAGAATCTCTCCAGTTCGGAGAAGAAGAAATTGCCTTCAATTGCTGCATTTTCATCGCTGTCGCTGCCGTGTACTGCATTTTCGCCAACTGATGCTGCATATTTTTTCCGGATGGTACCTTCTTCCGCCTGTGCCGGATTAGTGGCGCCAATTAATTTGCGGAAATCTGCTACGGCATTGTCTTTCTCTAAAATGGCCGCTACAATATTGCCACTGCTCATAAAGCCAACGAGTTCTCCATAAAAGGGACGCTCGCTGTGAACAGCATAAAATTTGCCTGCCTGCTCGGGGGTTAAACGGGTCCACTTCATCGCTTTGATGGTAAAACCAGCTTGTAAAATCTGATCTAAAATTCCGCCGGTATAACCTTTTGCAGTGGCATCCGGCTTAATCATGGTAAATGTTCTGTTGCTCATAATTGGGTGTTTTGGCGGGCAAAGGTACGTATTTACCTTGTTTTACCGCTCAAAAACCCGTTTTTTGCACCTTTTGAATAAATTCATTTGCCCAATCAGCTCAGAAATTGCAATTTTGCGCTCTCGATGCTACCAATCTCCCAATTTTTTCCCCAGTTACAACAACCGGCCCAGGTAGTAATTACCATGCATCAAAAACCCGACGGAGATGCCCTCGGCTCTTCTCTGGGTTTGTACCATTTTTTAGTGAAAATGGGTCATGCAGTCACTGTTATCTCTCCTACCAACTGGCCCGATTTTCTCA
This sequence comes from Chitinophaga pinensis, assembly GCA_945870985.1. Classification (GTDB taxonomy): domain Bacteria; phylum Bacteroidota; class Bacteroidia; order Chitinophagales; family Chitinophagaceae; genus Sediminibacterium; species Sediminibacterium pinensis_C. The sequence goes on along the minus strand of CAMBUH010000157.1, from coordinate 3,469 downwards.
CCTGGCTCCCAGGTATGAAGGAGGTAATTAATTACGAAAACCAACGCGAAAAATCACGTTCGCTGATAGCAGCTGCCCAAGTTATTTTTTGCCTCGATTTTAATATACTTCATCGCACAAAATCGCTGGAACCCCTGCTGGAAGAGGCTTCCGCCATTAAAATATTAATCGACCACCACCAAGAGCCTCAGGAAGAAGCTTTTCAATTTGGGGTAAGTGATACCTCCAAAAGTTCTACCTGCGAAATGGTATACGATTTTATAGTACAGTCAGGTAATGATGCCTTGCTGGATGCCGATATCGCTACTTGTTTGTATACCGGGGTAATGACGGATACCGGCTCGTTCCGCTTCCCCTCAACCTCTGCATCGGTTCACAGAATGGTAGCCCGATTAAAAGATACCGGTATGAGCCATGCCCAGATTCATGAAGAGATTTATGATAATTTTCTCGAAAATCGCCTGCGATTCATCGGTTTTGCCCTGTTGAACCGGATGGAGGTATTTTATGAATATAATACAGCCCTGATGTACATCACCCGTGCAGATTTGCATCATTTTAATATAAAAACCGGTGATACTGAGGGATTAGTAAATTATCTGCTTACCATTCAGGGTATAAAAATGGCGGGATTGGTGATTGACAGAGACGACGAAAGGAAGTGGAGTTTCCGCAGTAAGGGCAGATTTGACGTAAATTCCTTCGCCCGAACCCACTTCGAAGGGGGTGGCCACAAAAATGCCGCCGGTGGCAGAAGCAGTGAATCTGTAGAAATGAATGTGAAAAAGTTCAGGGATATATTACCTTCGTACCAAAACCAGTTACAATAAATGAAAAAGTTACTACCGCTGTTATCAGCACTGGTATTGCTTGCAAGCTGCAATCAGTATCAAAAAACACCATCAGGCGTTGCCTATAAAATTTCCGGTAACAGCAAAGAAAAGATCAAGCAAGGTCAGATCTTTAAATACCACATGGAGTACAAGGTACCTCCAAAAGATTCGGTATTCAACACTACATTCGAACACCTGCCCGGCTTTATGATGTTCGATTCTACCCGCGTTTCTCCTCACAGCTATCTCGAACTGATTAGCAAAGTAGGAGAGGGAGATGAAGTAACTTTTTCTTTAAGTGTAGATACGCTTAAAAAATTTGGGGCATTAGAATATAACCAAATCTTCCACCGCAACGATGTTATCAAAGGGAAAATGAAAATTCTGAAGATTTTTAAAGGAGAGGAAGAAGCCAATGCCGATTATAAAAAAGAAATCGAACTCGAAAAGAATCGCGAATTAGATCTGCTAAAAAAATATGTGAAAGAAAAAGGTATCACTGCTAAAGAATTGCCTTCAGGTGTGATGGTTCAGGTTGAAAAAGAAGGAGAGGGCAGTAAGCCAGACTCCGGCCAAACAGTTCTGGTATTATACAAAGGATACTTCCCCAATGGCAAAGAATTCGATTCTAACAACGGCCCGAAATCGCCTAATAAAAATCCGCTATCCATTCAAGTGGGTGCTGGTGGTGTTATTCCCGGGATGGAAGAAGGGATTCGTAGTTTTGGAAAAGGTGGCAAGGGTAAGATCTTTATCCCTGCATTGATGGGTTATGGCATGGGTGGTCAGCCCCCAATTATTCCTCAGTATGCTAATTTGATTTTTGATGTGGAAGTAATTGATGTGATGGCAACACCTCCACCTCCTCCTACTCCGGCTCCTCAGATGCCACCGATGAGAAGATAATCATTTAATGCAATCATACATTCATATAAACGGCGCCCAGCTTTGGGAGCCGTTTATTTTTATACAAGGTTGGTCAATTGAATGGCTTCCTGCGCTGCAGCCACATCATGCACCCGCAAGATGGCCGCACCCCGCAACAACCCGGCAGTATGCAATACCGTGGTGCCATTGAGTGCCTGATCAGCAGTAATGCCCAACGTTTTATAAATAATTGATTTGCGCGAAACCGCCAGCAGCAAAGGATAAGGAAGGGAAGTGAAAACCGAAAGCTGTTGTAACAGTAAAAAATTTTCTTCCATCGTTTTGCCAAATCCAATGCCAGGATCGAGAATTAAATCTCGAATGCCCGCCTGCTTACAGGCCGCAATGCGCTCTGTAAAATAATCATATACCGTTGTTAGGATATCCCTGTGCGCAGGTTTTTCATGCAGGGTTTCGGGGGTTCCGGAACTATGCATCAACACATACGGAACCTTGCAGCGGGCAATGGTAGTAAGCATCTGCTCGTCCCACCTACCGCCACTGATATCATTTATAATGGATGCACCTGCTTCAACAGCCTGTTTGGCAACATTTGACCGGAAGGTATCAACCGATAAATTGGCTTCGGGAAAACGTTGATGGATGGCTGCTATTACCGGTATCACCCGCCTGATTTCTTCCTCCTCCGAAACAGGTTCACTACCCGGTCGCGTACTTACTCCGCCTACATCCAACAGGTGCGCCCCTTCTTCTAAAAATTGGGCGGACTGCCGCACAGCCTCCTCCACCCCGTTAACCCGACTGCCGGCATAAAATGAATCCGGGGTACTATTTACAATGCCCATAATCAAGGGTTGATCAAAATAGCACAATCTTCCCCGCAGGTTGAGCGAAAACTTAAAAGGTATTCTAGTATCTTGCATCTTGTTGAGGGCTGTTGGCCGGCCACTGTAAAAGTAAACTGAAAATGACGAATACCAACCTCCAATATGACCAGGCAATTAATGAATGCCGCGAAATTTTTATCCGAAAAACCAAGGACTACGGAACTGCCTGGCGGGTATTACGCACCATTTCGGTGGTAGACCAGATTTTTATCAAGGCCCTGCGCATCAGAACCATTCAAGATTTGCAAACACAGAAAGTGGGCGATGATATTCCTTCCGAATTTAAAGGGATTATCAACTATGCCGTTATCGGCCTGATGCAGCTGCACCTCGGAAATCCCCAGGTAGAAGATGTGCCCGTTGAAACCGTTGAAAATCTATATACCCAACAAATTCAGCTGGCAAAAGATACCATGCAAAATAAGAACCACGATTATGGGGAAGCCTGGCGGGATATGAGCCAGCAAAGTTTTGCCGACTTGATTCTGATGAAGCTAATGCGTATTAAACAGATTTTGTTGAATGATGGGAAAACCCTGATAAGCGAAGGCATTGATGCCAACTACGTTGATATTATTAACTATGCCGTTTTTGCCCTGATACTAATGGCAGAAGGAAAACATGCAACCGTATGAAAACATTTATCACCCTAATCAGATGGTTCGTAGGACTACTCTTTATTTTCTCCGGATTAATCAAAGCCAATGATCCCTTAGGTCTTAGCTACAAAATGCAGGAATTTTTTGAAGTGTGGGGTATGCATTTTATGAATCCCTATACTTTGTCGCTCTCGCTGCTGATGAATGTTTTTGAAGTGCTCGCGGGAGTAGCCCTGATTATTGGTTGGCAGATGAAATGGTT
>CAMBUH010000156.1 GCA_945870985.1 Chitinophaga pinensis | reverse complement strand
CTTTACCCGAAAAGCAATGATTGCGCTAATCAATTCAAGTGGAAAGGGGGTTGTATGCGGAAATTGAATAGAGCCTGCGGCGTACACATAAGGTTGGAGTTTACTTTGAAACTTTTTTATGGCAGAGGGCATTGGATATAGCCCAATATGATGGGTGTGCGCCGCAAAATAAACCAGCCGCCCATTTAATGCATAATAAGGCATCCGATAACTGATTTTTTCGGTTGCCTCCGGGGCCAGTTCTTTTACCAACTTCCGCAGGCTCACCAATCTTTTGCGAATAGGGAGAGGATATTGCTTACAATATTGCTCAACAGTTTCTATACTAGGAGAAGCTTGCATACGAATAAAGGCGTTTAAAAACCCTATCTGAAATTACATTTTTTGAAAGACATAAAAAAACCGCCCAGAAGGGCGGTTATGATATAATCAGATTATTACAAATTATCCTAGGGCTACTCTTTTAAAAGTAGTAACCTTAACATTAGCACCAGCTTTTTTCAGATAATCCCCAACACTCATCGCACCATCTTTTACAAATGGTTGTGCTACCAAGGTTTGTTCTTTGAAAAACGCATTCAGCTTTCCTTCTGCAATTTTAGCAATCATTTCGTCTGGCTTTCCGGCCATTTTAGGATCGGCTTTCATAGTTTCTACAACAATTGCTCTTTCTCTTTCAATAGCTTCAGGAGAAATACTGTCGGCATCAACGGCAAGTGGATTCATCGCAGCAATTTGCATGGCGACATCTTTACCAGCTTCTTCAGCAGCTTCTGAAAGACCAACCAGCACACCCATTCTATTTGCTCCGTGAATATAAGAAGCCACATAAGGAGCATCTACTCTTTCGAAACGGGAAACCCCAATTTTTTCTCCGATAGAAGCCAATTTATCATTAATCATGTCGGCTACTTTGGCGCCGTTAATTACTACTTCATTCAACTCTTCTGATGAAGCAACATTGTTGGCAACCGCTGCTTCAGCAATTTGTTGAGCAAAAGCTACAAAATCAGCATTTTTAGAAACGAAATCGGTTTCACAACTGATGCAAACAACCCATCCGGTTTGTTGATTCGCGGAAGTTAGGGCAATTACTACGCCTTCTTTTGCCTCCCGGTCGCTGCGCTTGGCGGCAACTTTCTGCCCTTGCTTACGCAGCCAATCGATGGCAGCTTCAAAATCTCCATTTGTTTCGGTAAGGGCTTTCCGGCAATCCATCATTCCAGCACCGGTAGTTTGGCGAAGTTTATTAATATCTGCTGCGGTAATAGTTACTGTAGACATATCGATCAATCTTTTTATTATTATGAATACTGTTTTTAGAATGCCTCCCTCCTCATTGCTTATTGCAGCATGAAAGGAAAGAAGACGAATCTTTCTAATTATCTGCTTCCTCCAGATGCAGGACGACGGCTGGCTCCACCACCGGCAATTCTGCGCTTAGGTGCACCGGCTGGAGCTCCTTGCGTAGCTCCACCGCGACCTCTACCGCCACGGCCAGCTTCAGATTGCGCTTCTGCTTCTAGTCTGCGAGCTCGTGCTTCATTCTCATTGCTGGTTTCATCACTTTCTTCTTCTTCTTTAGAAGCCTGGCGCTCTGCTAAACCTTCTGCAATAGCAGCCGTGATATAATTAGTAATGATAGCAATTGATTTGGTAGCATCGTCGTTCGCAGGAATAGCGAAATCAACTTTATTAGGATCAGAATTGGTATCTACCATTCCAAAAGTAGCAATTCCCAAACGCTTGGCTTCGGAAAGCGCAATATGCTCATGCCCGATATCTACCATAAATAGGGCTGCTGGCAAACGACCTAATTGAGCAATACCACCCAACACTTTCTCCATTTTATCGCGATCGCGACTCAGGGTAAGGCGTTCTTTTTTGGTTAAGCTTTCTGCACTACCATCGGCCAGCATTTTTTCGATGCTCTGCATTTTCTTTACGCTCTTACGAACGGTATTGAAATTGGTAAGCATACCACCTAACCAACGCTCAGTTGCATAGGGCATGTTCACTCGCTTGGCACATTCGCTCACGATTTCTTTTGCCTGCTTTTTGGTAGCCACAAACATGATTTTTTTACCGCTCTTCGCAATCTGCTTTACAGCAGCGGCTGCTTCTTGCAGATGATCTACGGTTTTATTCAAATCAATGATGTGAATACCCTTTTTTTCGGCAAAGATGTAAGGTAACATCTTTGGGTTCCACTTCTTCTTCAAATGTCCAAAATGCACACCGGCGTCCAGAAGTTGTTGCTGTAATGAAGTGTTATTTTCCATTATTACTGATTTTGTAGTTGATAGTTTACGGGTTTTGTAAGAGAAGCGATTAAGTAAAATAACCAACGGCTTCCCCAACACTCCCAATGATTAACGTTTGCTGAACTGGTAGCTTCTCCGGGCTTTTTTGTGACCGAATTTCTTACGCTCCACACTTCGTGGATCCCGCTTCAATTGACCGGCTTCTTTTAAAGCTGGACGCAATTCGGGGTTCACTTCGAGCAAAGCACGGGCAATTCCTAATTTGGCTGCCTCCGCTTGTCCTTTCAGTCCACCACCCTGGGCATTAATTACAATGTCGAGCTTTCCCAGCATATCAGCCGTTTTTAAAGGGGCTTCTACCTGATTTTGCAAATACACTAACGGGAAATAAGCTTTATAATCTTTGTCGTTTACCACGATTTTTCCATCACCCTTGGTAACGAACACACGGGTTACCGCTTCTTTACGGCGTCCCACTGCATTTTTTTGTTTTTCCATTTTTTTTGTCTTTTGGCAGATGCTTTATTAGAACCTGCCTGTTGATAGATAGTATCTTACTTTACTACTCGAATTATTAATAAACAAATGGCTTAGGCTGTTGTGCGCTATGCGGATGCTCAGCACCGGCATACACAAACAACTTCTTAATCATCTTGCGACCCAGTCTGTTTTTAGGTAACATCCCTTTTACAGCCCGCTCCATGATTACTTCCGGACGACGTCTCAGTAAATCGCCGGCGGCTTCTTCCTTCTTACCTCCAGGATATCCCGAATAATTGATATACTGCTTATCTTCTAGTTTATTACCGGTAAATACAACCTTATCGGCATTAATTACAATTACATAATCGCCACAATCAACGTGGGGAGTATAATAAGCTTTGTTCTTGCCTCTGAGTACAGAAGCAATTTTAGACGCAATCCGACCTACGGTTTGATTAGTACCGTCCACCACATACCAGTTGTGCTGAACCGTAGCCGCATTCGCATGCTTGGTTGTGAAATGTAGTTTACTCATAATTTTTCTTTTTAATTGACACCAGCGCTATCCCACTGGCAAATAAATCCCTCTTTTTAAGGGACGGCAAAGGTAGGACACCCCTATCAGTTTTCCCAACAAAAAACAAGATATTTTAGATGCAAAGCCCATAATCAACTGATAATCAATAAAAATTTTGTCGCTTATTTACAGTTGAGCACCATAATTCCGAAAAAACAAGCATTTTTTCTCGTATTCTTCCAGCAACCACTTATCTATTACCAATTACCTTTGCTGATAAATCCCTCCGATTGACAATTCGAAAACTTCAGCCCCAACGCATATTCAATGGCCAGCAGCTATTGGAAGCAGGGACTGTTTTACTGGTAGATAATACCGGCACTATTCTGGATTTGGTTCCCGCCAATCAGGCTGGGGATAATATAGAAATCCTGAACGGCTGGATAACCCCCGGCTTTATCAACTGCCATTGCCACCTCGAACTCAGCTATATGCTGGGAGTAATTCCCGAAAAAACCGGACTCATCTCATTTGTTAAGCAGGTTATGCAAAACAGAGAAATTGCCGAAGAAAAACAGCAGCAAGCCATCCAAATAGCCGATCAGCAGCTATGGAATCAAGGGGTTCAGGCAGTGGGTGATATTTGCAATCAAACAGCCACCCTATCTACCAAACTCAGCTCCCCCATTACTTATCATTCTTTTATTGAACTCACCGGTTGGCATCCATCGGTGGCGGAAAGCCGTTACCAAACTGCCCTGAAGTGTGAAAAGGCATTTGCAACCCATTCGCTTCGGCATTCTTTATCGCCGCATGCCCCTTACTCGGTATCCACTAAACTCTGGCAAAAAATACGCCCCCATTTTTCGCAGCAACCCGTTACCCTGCATACCCAGGAATCGGCTGATGAACAGTTGCTATTTGAAAATGGTACCGGCAACTGGCCACTATTTTACGAAAGCTTGGGTATTGGCCATTCCGAATTTGAACCAACCGGAAAAAGTAGTTTACAATCAGTACTACCTTTTATGAAGGAAGCGGCAACCGTTTTACTAGTGCACGATACGTTTACCCAAGCTGCCGATATGCAATGGGCCCATTCCTATCATCCCGGCATCTGCTGGTGCATTTGTATTCGGGCCAACCAATACATAGAAAATGCCCTACCCCCAATTGCTGAGTTGCGAAGCATTGGCGCTCGGATAGTAGTGGGTACCGATAGTTTAGCCAGCAACTACTCACTAAGCATTTTACAAGAACTATATTCTATTCAGCAACATTTTCCTCAAGTACCCACCCCCGAACTACTTACTTGGGCAACCTATAACGGAGCAGAAGCTTTGCAAATGAATAAAAGTTTGGGAAGCCTGCAACCCGGTAAACGACCGGGAATTTTATTGCTGAACAATTTGAGTATGGAAGGCCAATTACTGCAATCCACCGAGGTGCAAAGACTCTGGTAATCGCAATTACTGCAATACCTCTTTTAATACCGGCAAACTTCGCAGGGTTCCAAAATCATGAATATGTAAGGCATAAAACTGCAAATAATTTTCCAGCAATTCTCTTCGCTGGTTTCTATCCAGCTGCATATTTTCTAATTGATTGTAGGAAGTTATCTGATATAGCCAGGCTGTTACCGAAGCCGCATTCCCTTCAATAAAATAAGGATGCGTCGGTCGCTCACTTACAAATTGTCCCTCCTGCAAATCCAACACATAAAAGGTAGCACTGTAATTACCCTGCAATTGAAAACCAAGCAGTACGGCCAACTGCAGTGAAAAAAGCAGGGGAAGATTGGCCGTTACTCCATCCGATCCCTTATCCAGTTCTTGCAAACTCCTTTCAACAAAATAAAATAATTCGGGATTAGATTCGGGCTGCTGCAAACTATGTTGCAATAATTCAACCATAAAAAGGGCAACGGTATTTTTTACTACTTCACTAAATACGCCAGTATATAAATAACTCCAATCTACTTCCCGAACATACTGTAAATGCTTTTGCTCATTGTGATACACAACCAGTTCAACCATTGCTCCCGGCTGAAAACAGGCCGACTTGCTAACCGACTTCCGAGAGGTTTTACGGATGCCTTTTACCAGATAATGCTGCAAGCCAAACAACTCGGTATACACCGAACTGATGATGCTGGTATCTCCATAAGGAATAGACCGGAGAACAATGCCTTTGGTTGCGTGTATCATGCTGTTAATTGAAATGGGGCGTTAACCGCCAATGGAAGGGCAGCAAAAAAATAAACCCTACGGGGCAACTTCCGAACATCGCGCTATACAACTCCTGTAAATTGTTGCAAAAAGCGAATATCATTCTGCGAATACAACCGCAAATCATTGATCTGAAATTTCAGTTGGGTAATCCGCTCTATCCCCATTCCAAATGCAAATCCGGTATAT
>CAMBUH010000155.1 GCA_945870985.1 Chitinophaga pinensis | reverse complement strand
ATTTGTTGTACATATTTTGTACATAAATGGGTATAAATCTCCGTTGTTCTTCTGCTTCTATGCCCTAACAATTTCAGAATAAGCCTCAAATCTGTTCCATCAACAGCCCAGCACCTCACCCATATTTCCCCCAAAATCACTAAGTTTACGTAAATCGTTTGCATGAAAGTTTGCCACTACCTGCTGCTACTATCCCTGCTGTCTTTTTCGGCCAATAGCCAACCAGTAATGATACCCGGATACACCGGTTATGCAGTTCCGGTGGAAAATCAGGAGGGCGACCTATTTAATTTTCAACAAAAAGCTGCCCTCTGGAAAGATCCCAATCAGGTATTGCACTATTATTTTTACCTCCGCAAAAAAGGTACGTTACAGGTTTCCCTGCTCGCAAAAAATAAAGCGGCTGGCAGTCTCGTGCAGATATCCATCCCCGGAAAAAAAGCCCAGATAACCATACCCAAATCCGATAAGTATTTTTCCCTGAAAGTAGGTAGCACCATTATTAAAGACAGCGGCTTTTATGAGATTACGCTGGAAGATATTCGCCAGGGCGGACAATCCGTTGCAGATATTCAGGGCATCGAATTATCCGGTACCGCGGTGCCCGGCATGCATTGTAATACCAAACCCCGCCGAAATGCGGCTTCCGTGCATTTGCGCTACCCCCTGCCTGATTCTGCCAAGGCGGTCGCTTTTTATAACGAAATCACCATACCCGTTGGTGCCAATGACCCCCATAGTTATTATATGGCCAACGGTTTTTCCAGGGGATATTTTGGTATTCAGATTATTAGCCCCACCGAAAGAAGGGTAATTTTTTCGGTTTGGGATGCAGGCAATGAACCCATTGACCGAGCCAAAGTTCCGGAAGATAAAAAAGTGCAATTATTGGCCACCGGAAGGGATGTAGTAGCCGATGGATTTGGAAACGAGGGTACGGGCGGCCATAGTCATTGGGTGTACCCCTGGAAAAATGGCACCACCTACGGTTTTTTAGTTACCGCCATGCGGGATACCGTTAAAAAGACTACCATCTACACCGGCTATATCTACCTGCCGGAAATGAAACAATGGAAATTATTGGCTTCATTTAAAGCGCCAATGGACGGGGGGTACCTGAAAAATCTCTATTCTTTCGTGGAGAATTTTTCAGGAGAAAATGGACAATTGCAACGCGAAGCCCTGTACCGTAATCAGTGGGTACAACTCGAAGATGGCAAATGGCAGGAACTTACTACGGCAGTGTTTTCCACCGATGCAACTGGCCGCGCCGGCGATCGGATTGATTATGGGGCCGGGGAGAGTGATGGTCAATTTTATCTGTGGAATGGCGGCTTTCAACCGGCCAATGTAAAAATGGGTGACCGGTTTACCCGCCCCCCGCTACAAGCAAAGCCCTCCATATTGGTAAATAACCATATCGATAGCAGCTGGCAGGCGCAGCAAGACAAGGCAAGCATCTTAACAGCCATCCGGCAGCAATCCATCGACACCACTGGATCTAAAGAGGGCATTTATTATACCCTATTGGAAAAAGGAACCGGTGCGCCGGTTGATGTGTCGGATACGGTGCAAGTATTTTATAAGGGCTATTTTTTGCAATCTGGGGAGATTTTCGACCAAACGGGGGCCACTCCGGCCAGCTTTCCCCTGCGCCGTTTAATAAAAGGTTGGCAAATTGGGGTACCCCTAGGCAACGTGGGAAGTAAGGTGCGTATCATTATACCATCTGGCCTTGCTTACGGCATCAGAAACCGAAGTGCCAAAATTGCTCCTAACAGCATCTTGGTATTCGAAATTCAGGTGGTAAGTGTTAGAAAGCAAGGCGGATAAAAGAACAGCGAGTAATCCAAGCTCAGCTGTTCGGTTTTAAAATCCTAAATAGCTGAACCATGAAAAACCTATTCCTCCTCGTTGTCTCCCTATTAGGCATCGTAACCCTCGCCAAAGCTGGTGAACCCACCCCAACCTTTGATAACAACAACAGCATTTTGCTGCGGGTTGATTGGGAATTTTGTGAGCCTACTGAAAAAAATTATGACTGGCAATTTATCGACGGTCAAGTTGAGTCGGCCCGCAAGCAAGGTAAAAAAATTGCCCTGCTGATTGACGCCACTACCGGATTACCAGAATGGCTTCGTGATCAGAAAACTGGAACCCTCCCCATAAAAAAAATAAATGCCCAGCAACTAGCTAGTTGGACTCGCTTCATTCAAAAAATGGGTGAGCGGTATCAGCAGGAAGCAACCATTGAAAAAGTGTATATTACGCAAATGATGCCGGAAACTGCTCAGCAAGCAGATACCCGCCTTCGTGAGGTTATTTATGCTTGGATGAAGGTAGTGGATGCATTTGAAGCAGCTTTTCCTCAACAACAACTGGTAAACGCCGGGGGCTGGCAAGAAGATGTTACTGTGGCCACCCTGTTGGATGCCTATGCCAGCAAAAAAATTGGCAGTCGCTATCAAACGATTGTTACTTCACAACCCTATACAGCTCCTTTATTACAAGAAAAAAGCCAAATTAATTTTCAACCCTGCGATCGCAAGCCTGTTGAAATAGTGCCTGCAAATAATGAAACGCCAACAACAGTAGCTTCTGAGAAAGCCAGACAATAAGCCATCAAAGCGGCTGATGGAAAAACTGATACTACAGATGCCAAAGAGTAACGTATAACCTGATTGTTTTAGGAAAGCCTTCCTTTTTAACGATACTTCAATAAAGATTTCCCCTTTTTCTTTCTCCTAGCCGGAAGTCTGCCTAGTGCGGGCTTTCGGTCTTTTAATGCTTGCCAAGCATTAAAAGCTAGGTGATATTTAAACATAAAAAATTATCATTGATTATCCATTGAAAACAAAGTAAATACGACAAATAAACTACTTATTTTTCATCGATGATTTTTTTATTAACTTTGTTATCAATTTTTAAAACGATTACAATGAAATCTATTAATGAAAGTCTAACTTCAAAAATTTTACCAATAGAAATTGTAAACCAAAACCAAGCAACCATAGATTTAGTAAGATATTACTCAAAAGTTTCTAATATTATAGAAAGAACGCATATTGCGATGGGTAAAAAAAGTGCATATAAAATTGAAAGCTCTTCTACTATAAATCAGAAATTAAACACTATTTCATATGGGTCAACGCATTAAGACTTCACAACAATTTAATGAATTTATTAATTCTAATGCACAAAATCCTAGCCTTGCCAATGTCTTATCAAGTTTACGTTTATCTTGTTATGAAGCAATTGAAGGGTTAAGAAATAGGCCTTTGCTGATTTATTCTTCAAAATTTATCAATGCGTTGCCTGGCACACCCAATAATATAGACATTTCAGACATAGATGGTTTCACAGACTTAGTTCAATCTATAAGAGGGAAGAGTAAAAGTGTTGACGTATTGTTACATAGTCCCGGCGGACAACCAGATGCAACCGAAAGAATAGTTCACATACTAAGAAACGACTTTGAGGAAGTTCATTTTATTGTTCCTCATTCAGCTTACTCTGCAGCAACAATGCTTGCTTTATCTGGTGATTCAATAACTCTTCATCCAAGTGCAACTCTTGGACCAATTGATCCACAAATTAACGGAACTCCGGCAAGGTCAATCAAAAGAGGTTTTGACAAAGTAAAGGAAATCATCAAAACAGAAGGCCCAGAAGCACTTCCAGCTTACATTCCGTTAATCGAAAAGTATTCACTTGATTTACTTGAAATATGTGAGGATTCAGAAAAACTTTCGAAGGAATTAGTTTCTAATTGGATTACTGATTTTATGTTAAAGGGAAAAGAAAAGCATCAGGGTCAAGTAAAAGATTCAGTAGAATATTTTTCAGATTATGACAGACATCTATTACATTCTAGACCTCTTGTAATTAATAAATTGAAAAAGTTTGATCTGAATATCTATCAATCCGAAGACCCTTTAACTGAATTGATTTGGGAGGCATATGTACATATAAATGGGTTTTTTGGGTTGACAGCATTTGTGAAATTATATGAAAATAGATACGGCGTTTCCTGGGGAACACAATTTCAGCAAATGGTAATTCAACCACCTCCACAAGGCCAGCTTCAAAGACAAGCTTAATTTTGTATATTAAGACTTTATACAAGATATATTTTTGAAATTTAAATCCAATCAGGTAAAAATTTCTTGAATAAATGCTTGGTCGAATATTTTATATGCAATTATTATAGAATATAAGTAAAGGTCACTTTAGAAAAAATTTAGTGTTGTTCCCGCTGATTCATTCATCAAATAAAAGAATGTAAAGCTATCTTGCTAACATTTTTAAACAGGCAGGGCTAGGAATAGCAAACCGCTCGTGTTGGGTAAGTTGTCCGGTTAATTGATTTCGCTGAAAAATCACCACTTCATTACTTCTCATATTGCCCACCAAAATATATTGTCCAGTTGGGTCGATTAAAAAATTACGGGGATGGTCGCCGAGGGTAGGCGTGATACCAGCCGGGGTAAGCAATCCATTTTTCGAATTCACAGAAAAAATGGCCAAAGTATTTTCATTTCCGCGGTTGCTCATATACAAAAACTTTTCATCGGGGGAGAGATGTATGTCGGCACTGCCATGCTGAGTAGTGGCTCCGGCTGGGTGACCGGCATAGGTTGCCAGCTTTTTCATCTTACCATTTTTAAACGCATAAGCAGTAACGGTGCCGGATAATTCTTCTACCACATAGGCATATTTTCCATTGGCAGTAAATTCCAGATGCCTAGGTCCACTTCCGGGGGCACTGGCGGCATAAGGAGGATTTGCCTCGGAAAGGGGCATAGAAGCCGAGCCGGTAAACTTATAGATACTCACCTGGTCGGTGCCTAAATCAGGGGTGAGCAGAAATTGCTGGTCTGGACTAAAAAACACCGAATGCACATGGGCTTTTTCTTGTCGTTGCTCATTCACACTTTTACCCGAATGAAAAATATGCTGCTGCAAAGGTTGCACACTGCCATCGGCTGCAATGGGCAAAGCAGATAAACTTCCGCCGGTATAATTGGCCACCAGCAGCCATTTGGCATCGTTGGTGATGGATATATGACAAGGATTTTCGCTCCCACTCAATTGCCGGTTAATCAATTGCAGGGTGCCATTGGTTTTATTAAAGCGATAGGCTGCTACCAGACCACTTTGTTGTCGGCTAACTTCATTTACGGCATACACAAAATTTCCATCCGGAGAAATACAGAGATAGGAGGGGTTATTGGCACTATCGGTATTACTAACCAGGGCCACTTTTCCGGTGGCGGCATCAAAATCATACACATAAATACCCTTACTACCATTGCTGGTGTAGGTGCCGGCAAATAAATAAAAATGTTGTGCTGATAAAGCGTTGCTGCAGAAGATTAGTAATGCGAGTAGATATTTTTTCATTGGGGTAAGGTAAGAAAAAAAGATGAGTTGGGTTTGGGATGGGATGCTAATGATTGTACATCCCCTTTTTTTATATGGGCCGAACCTACGGTTCTCTTGGTGGCTTTTGGGGCACATAACAACGGATTAAAATCCGTTGTTATGATATGGGGGGAGGCTACGCCTCTTTGGTTAGGGTGAATTTTACTGGTAGTAAAATTGATAGAGTGGTTTCAGCTTATTGTGGGGGGTGAAATCCGTTGGTGTGATATGGGGGGAGGCTACGCCTCTCATTTATCAGGGGGAAT
>CAMBUH010000154.1 GCA_945870985.1 Chitinophaga pinensis | reverse complement strand
TAATCCGGGAACCGCTTGATAGGCGGCCGAACTGGCGATATTTAATATATAAGCCTTAGGCAATTGTAAAAGGGAGGGAAGAAAAATGCGTGTAAGCTCAACAGGTACCTGCATATTTACCTGCATCATACCGGCATACTCCTCTACTGAATAATCAATAAATTGTCCGCTATGTCCATACCCGGCATTATTAATCAACATATGCACCACATATCCATTTTGGGTTACCCAATCAAACACCCGCACCGAAGCACCGGATTGGGATAAATCAATAGCCAATATTTGAACATCAACTTTAAATTGTTCTATAATTTTATTGCGCAATTCGCCGAGTAATACCTCATTGCGGGCAACTAATAACACGGGAATTCCTTTTTGTGCCAATTCGAGGGCGATAGATTTGCCAATACCTTTGCTGGCTCCGGTAATTAATGCATATTTCATAATAAAAGGATAGATAAAAAAAAGGCCAACAAATGCTGGCCATATAATGAGTTGGATTAATGATGCACTTTCGCTGTAAAACGATGGTAGAATGGCGTTTTACTATTTTCATCTTTGGGTGAATACTTGCCAGTAACCAAGGGTACATACATTACCCTTCTTCGGCTGGCTTCTCCGAAAAAGGGAGACTGCTTCACCCGATGCCATAAACGGCCATCATGCACCGATAAATCGCCCGCATGTATATCGAAGCCCACTTCACGACGATCGTCGGAATTATCGATGAAGTATTTTTTTCCAAACAGGAGTTTCAACATATTTTGGCGCTGTGTTCCGGGGATTACACGCAAGCCACCATTTTCAAATGCACAATTGTCTAAATGAATACCCACATTCAGCATCGGCATAATTCGCTGACCCATAAATAAATCGCGGGGTGCATCGGTATGCCATCCCATTTGGGTAAAAGTGCTATTGGGAATATTGATATAATTATTTACTACCAATCCATCTTTTTCCTCTTCCCCAATTCTGCCTTCAAAAGCACCCAAAAAGGGCAACAAGGCCTGTAATTTAGGATGCTGAATTAACTGGTGCAAAGGTTCGCTGTATAAGGAGGTAAAACAGAGACGCTGTATGGTCATTTTCCCCTTATCATCTTTGCCAAATTTTAACGGAATACCATTTACCTTTTCACGTTTCTCCTCGAGCCATATTTGCTCAATCCTGCTTACTTCACTAATATACAACTGAACCTGCTCGGGACTCAAAAAATTACGAAACAGTATAACCCCATGCTCCCGGAAGAATTCCAGTTGCTCAGCGGAAAGCATATCTCCCAATGTAAATTGACTTTCCCATTTATTCATACACACTTATAACGTTTGGTGCAGCCTATTGTTATATTTTCGTTACCATTTGATAACAGATTGTAAATTTACGGAATTAATTGATGTTTTTCGCAGGTTGAGACCATATTGTGATTAACATATTGTATTGATTATCAATAAAAAACCCAAAATGAGGCTTATAAGTAGGTTTTGGATAATGGGTTGGGTTTTGTTCCCATGGGTAGCTTTTGCACAACTGCGTGCTGAAAAAAGAGGTAAAACATTCGCATTTCCCATCGTTACCCGATCGCTGGAAACAGGTTGGAATTTTGGGGCAGTTGCAGCTAAAATATTCTCTATCAATAAATTAGATACAGTTTCCCGAAGTTCGAATATAGTAGTAGTGGGCATGTTCTCAACCCGAAAACAAGTATTATTTGCCCTAAATGGAACCCAATATTTTAACCGAGAGCAGTATATCCTGGAGGAACAACTCTCTACCAGCTACTTTCCCGACAAGTTCTGGGGATTGGGAAACAACACCTTAGACAACCAAGAGGAATCCTATTCCTTTCGCCAAGCCTATCTCTATCTTCACCTCAAACGGAAACTGGCCCCTAATTTTTTTGCCGGATTTGTATATGAAGCTCAAAAAGTTTGGGACATCAACTATGTGCAAGGCGGTTTATTAGATCAGGCAGCAATTCCGGGTATAAACGGCTACTTTATAAACGGTATAGGTGCCAGCCTTTCATACGATTCTAGAAACAACGCATTTGCACCCGATAAAGGGCTTTACATGCAACTTTTTTGGAACCACTTCGATAAAACCTGGGGGTCTGATTTTAATTATAATAATTGGGTGGCTGATATTCGAACCTACCAGAAGTTGGGTGATAAAAGTACCTTAGCCCTGCAGTTATTATCCTTCTCTACCAATGGTGCTGAAATACCCCTTAGAAGCCTGGCAGCCTTTGGGGGAGCCGCTAAAATGCGGGGATATTACGAAGGAAGATTTCGCGACAAGCAACAAATGTTTTTTCAGGGTGAATACCGATTTCCAGTGTATAAATTTTTGCAGGCCGTAATATTTGGCGGACTGGGCTCCGTCGCCAGCCAATGGAAAGCGTATGCAGTAGATAATATCAAATATTCTGCAGGAGGAGGGATACGATTTGTGCTTAGCAAACAAGAAAAATTAAGCCTGCGACTCGATTATGGTATCGGCCAGGGAACCAACCGGGGCTTTTATGTTCAGTTAGGGGAGGCATTTTGAGGAATTACTACCATCGCTTTAGCCATACGATATAAAAACCAAGTAAATACCCAGGCTCCTAGCACATCAATAGTATAATGGATATGCTGAACTAAAACCAAACAACCTACTGCTAGAGCCGCAGCAAAAGCCAGCCGCTTTTCCCATTTTCTAGGAAGCAGTAATCCAATCATTATCATAGAAGAAGTATGCCCCGAAAAAAATAAATCGCGGGTGATAAATCCATGTGCTTTGCCGTAAAAAAAATTACTGATAGGATCTTCCAACGCAATCAGCCCAGGTGGAGGTTCTAGGGGGAAAAGGATAATCGTAACCATTCGAGTTAAAAAAATCAAATCAATCGCAACAATTGCATTTAATGCTAAAGAGGGTAATTGAATCATCCTAACTAACAAGAAAAGCGACATAATCCAGATGATAGAAAATGTAATTAAAGAGAGATCATTTGCCGGAATCAACCGCAAAAGTGGATCAGCTATTTGCCACCCTTGTCTGGATTCGATGAAAGCAAAAAAATGAGGAAAAGCAATGAGTATTGCAATAAAAATTAGCAAATAAAGTAAAACCTGCCTGCGATAAACAGCCGAGCCAAGGGCATTTGACCAGCGTTCAAATATACCAGAAATAGGTTGAGTTGATTCCAATGAATTGCCATTTAAACCGCAAACATACAATAATCGGATTTGTGCAAACTAATAATGCCAACGAACAAACGCCTCCATAGCAGCATATTGCGTCATACCCAACGCAGCATATAATTGCGCAGTATGGCCATTTCTATCTTCGGCACGCTGCCAAAATTCGCGGCTGTCTGCACCCTGAAAAGGAACCATATCTTTTTGACTCTGGTGTATAAAAATACCAAAGCGTTTTTTCATTACCTGATCTGGACTCATAGGGATTGCCATTTCAATTTCTGAAATATCCCATTCCTGCCAAGCTCCTTTGTAAAGCCATACCCAACAATCAGTAATCCATGGTTCCCCAGCAGCTTTTAATCGACGTAAACTCTCGAAAACTACTTCCAAGCAAACTTTATGAGTTCCATGCGGATCGGCCAGGTCGCCGGCGCAATACACCTGATGAGGTTTAATTTTTCGTAACAATTCCATGGTAAGCTGAATATCCGCTTCCCCCATAGGATTTTTATTAACGGTGCCAGTTTCGTAGAAAGGAAGGTTCATGAAATGACAATTCGTATCGGCAATGCCAACATAGCGACAAGTAGCTTTGGCTTCACATCTACGGATTAATCCTTTGATAGAGCGGATTTCAGCGGTATCCTGCTGATCTTTTTGTTTATTGGCAATATACAGGCGGGCATCTTCTAATATTCGTCTGCTCATCTGATTATCTATGCCAAACATTTCTTCAAAACCTACCGCAAAATCAATAAACCGAGTTACAAATTCATCAGTAACAGCAATATTACCGCTGGTTTGATAAGCTACGTGCACTTCATTACCCTGATCATGCAACCGCATCAACGTGCCCCCCATACTGATAATGTCGTCGTCGGGATGGGGAGAAAAAATAAGGCATCTTTTCGGATGTAAATCGCAGCGTTCGGGATGATCGGGAAGTGACGCATTGGGTTTGCCGGCAGGCCATCCGGTGATGATATTTTTTAATAAATAAAATACCTGCAAATTGATTTCATACGCATCCCCTTGCTCTACCAATAAATCAGAGAGTCCATTTTCTAAATAATCATTCACCGTTAAACTGAGTACCGACTTTTTCAACTTAAGGGCAACTGAAATAACGGCTTTTTTAATCAAATTGGGCGTCCAGTCGCAGTTTCCGGTTAGCCAAGGACTTTTCACACGGGTTAATTCGGTAGATGCTGGTTCATCTATGATAAAGGTACAATCCGGGTGTTGCTGCAAAATACTGGCGGGAACCTGCTCGGTTACATCACCCTCCACCGATCGGGCTACGATTGTAGCTTTTTGTCCCCAAGCCATTAATAAAATGCGTTTTGCCTGCATGATATTGCTGATACCCATGGTAATTGCCAATCGGGGTACCTTGCTAATATTTTCAAATTCGTAGGTATTGGCTATACGGGTAGTATTTTCTAGATTCACCAAGCGGGTTTTAGAAAATTGACCAGAACCGGGTTCGTTAAATCCGATATGTCCATTTAATCCAATTCCCAGCAACTGTAAATCTACCCCACCTAAATCCACCAACTTTTGTTCATACGCCGCGCAGTGCTTTTTGATGGTTTCTTTCGGCCAGGTACCATCTGGAATATAAATGTTGGCGGGGTCTATATCAATATGATTGAATAAATGCCGGTGCATGAAGGTCCAATAACTTTGATAGGCATTTTTTTCAATCGGATAATACTCGTCTAGATTAAAAGTGATTACATTTTTAAAGCTCAACCCTTCTTCCCGATGCATTCTAACCAGTTCCCTGTACAAAAGTACCGGCGTATTTCCGGTGGCCATCCCCAAAACACATTGCTGGTTTTTACCCGCTTTCTCACGAATTAACTGGGCAATTTCAAGGGCCACCATTTTAGAACCCTCGGTAACATTGGGAAAAATCTTTACAGGAATTTTTTCAAATGAATCCATCATAAGTTTTGCATTATTTATCAAAATTACTATGTCTTTGCATTACAACAACAAAAACACGCAACTAAAACCGCAAGAAACCGCATTAGGAGGATCAAATCAAAAAAATCTACGGATTAAGATACAGTTGATATCTTAATCACATTGGTAGGCAGATGTAAATCTACGGGTGTACTACCGGTATTTACTACTACCTGACCTGGCTCAAGAAAGCCTCTTTCTTTTAGAATATTAATTTGATCGATAATAATCTCATCTAAACTTTCTTCTTCTCCATAGTAGAACGCACGAACACCCCAACTGAGGCTGAGTTGATTTACCAAGGTTTTTTCTTTGGTAAAAATGTATAGGGGAGAAGAGGGTCGGTAACTGCTGAGCATAAAAGCGGTATAGCCACTTAGCGTCATACCAATTAATGCATTCGCTTCCACATCATTTGAAATCTTACAGGCACTATAACAAATAGCGTCGCTATGAAAAGATGGAGAGTGGGGTTGTGGGCGCAAATCTTCGCCCCGATTATAGCGGTATTCTTTCTTTTCAACCTCTGAA
>CAMBUH010000153.1 GCA_945870985.1 Chitinophaga pinensis | reverse complement strand
GTACCGATGGAACAAATGCGGTGACCGGTTTCTTTGGCCTTATTTACTATGGCACAAGCTTGTTCGGAAATCGCATAATATTCAGCATCCATTTTATGCTTACTCAGGTCTTCTACCTCTATTGGGCGGAAGGTTCCAAGGCCGGTATGTAGGGTTACTTCTGCAAAGCGGATTCCCTGGATTTCGGAACGCTTGATTAATTCGGGACTAAAATGCAATCCGGCAGTAGGGGCAGCAACTGCACCTTCGTGCTTTGCATATACTGTTTGGTAGCGTTCTTTATCTTCTTCGTCGGGTTTACGTTTGATGTATTTAGGTAGGGGGGTTTCTCCTAAAAATTCGAGCATCTTTTTAAAGCTTTCATCATCATCATCCCATAAAAATCGGATAGTTCTTCCGCGGCTAGTGGTATTGTCTATTACTTCGGCTACCAGTTCTTCATTGTCTCCAAAGTATAGTTTATTGCCCACCCTTATTTTTCTTGCGGGATCAACAATTACATCCCATAAGCGATTGGGCTTATTCAGCTCACGAAGCAGGAAAACTTCAATTTTTGCACCGGTTTTTTCTTTTCTACCATACATCCGAGCCGGAAATACTTTGGTATTATTTACTACAAACACATCCTTATCGTCGAAATATTCCAGGATATCTTTAAAGTGTTTGTTTTCCATGTGGCCGCTTTTGCGATCCACAACCAGCATTCGGCTGTCTTCCCTTTTTTTGGTTGGATTCTGTGCAATCAGGTTAAGGGGTAAATCGAATTTGAACTGTGATAATTTCATGTGTCTAATCCTTTAGATAATAGCCACCTGTAGTTGGCCGCTTGGGTAAACGGCTCGCTTCATGTTACGGCATGAATTTTTATAAAGTTGGCAAAGGTACGCATTTTCAGTGGTATTCCCAAATGCATTCGTTTTCAATGGGTTAAGAGGGTTTTTGCTTCAATTTTAGCTATTCCTTCCCCCAAAAGCCAACCGTTATACTGAATTATTTTTTTTACTCCATAAGCAATTGAACGGCAATTCAATAGCAGGTTGTAGGCAGTGTAAAAATAAATGCAGGTTAATATTTGTTTTCACTGTCCGAATTGCGTTGGTTTCTCCTATTTTTGCACTCACATTTGTTAGTTTTTGGTATCGGCAACCAACCGAAAATCGGCGATTATGCAAAAAAACTGGTGGAAAGTATTGTGTATTATTTTACTTGTGTACACATGCACTTATGGATTTCTGGTTCCGGTTCCCGACCCACCGGGTGTGCCCCTGAAGCAAACCATCCGAAATTTATTTTTTCATGTACCTATGTGGATAGGTATGATGGTATTTTTTACGGTGTCGGTGGTTAACTCCATTCAGTATTTACGCTTTCTGAACCCGAAATATGATATCCGCGCAACTGAATTTGCCAGAACGGGTGTGGTGTTCGGATTGCTGGGATTATTTACCGGAATGATCTGGGCGCATTTTCAATGGGGCAAGGCATGGAGTGGGGATGTGAAACAGAACGGGGCAGCCATTGCTGTATTAATGTATTTTGCCTATTTTGTATTAAAGGGCAGTTTGCAAGACGAAGAAAAGCAGGCCCGAATAGGGGCTGTATTTAATGTGTTTGCCTTTTTTATGTTATTCCCAACTATCTGGATATTACCCCGCTTAAGTGAGAGTTTGCATCCCGGCGGAATGGGAAGCGAGGGGAACCCCGGACTCAATCCAAAAGACACTACCAATGCTATGCGCTCAGTGATGTATCCTGCTTTTATTGGCTGGACGCTGCTCGGGGTATGGATTTCAACTTTGCGCATTAGAATCAGATTATTATCCGCTTAAATCAACTATATGTTTACATTTCGTCGTTGTGGTTTATTGGTTTTTATGAGTATGTTATCGGTTACCCTGTTTGGGCAGGCTGCTGCAACTGAGCCGGAGAATATGTTTACTGCCAATGGAAAGTTAGGCGTGGTGATTGCAGTGCTGGTTACTATTTTGGCAGGTTTATTTCTTTACCTGATTTCTTTAGATAAAAAAATTAGTCGTCTCGAAAAAAAATAATAATGCAGGAACCTGCTGACCCCGGTTTCGTGTAATGTTCCCTGTTTATTAACCTTAAAAAACTATGTATGTCTAACCATTCCGATTACAGTTTTTTTCACAGTGTAGAGCAAAGTTTTGATAAAGCAGCTCTTTTTACCCAATGGGAAAGCGGATTACTAGAACAGATTAAAGCCTGCAACAGTGTATACAGCATGCGATTCCCGGTAAAAATGGATGATGGCCGGATTGAAGTGATAGAGGCTTATCGCGTTCAGCACTCTCAGCATAAATCTCCCTGTAAAGGCGGTATCCGTTTTAGTGATGCCGTTAATCAGGATGAAGTGATGGCATTGGCTTCTTTGATGACCTACAAGTGTGCCATCGTAAACGTACCTTTTGGAGGTGGCAAGGGTGGCATAAAAATTAATCCCCGCAACTACAGTGTATACGAGTTAGAAAAAATTACCCGTCGCTATACTAGTGAACTGGTGAAGAAAAATTTTATCGGTCCGGGCATTGATGTACCTGCGCCAGATTATGGTACCGGCGAACGTGAAATGGCCTGGATTGTGGATACGTATCAATCCCTAAAGCCGGGAGAAATTGATGGGGCTGGTTGTGTAACCGGGAAGCCTGTTACACAAGGAGGTGTAAGGGGCAGAAAAGAAGCTACTGGTTTAGGTGTGTTTTATGGGGTTCGTGAAGTGTGTAATATTCCCGATGTAATGAATAAGTTGGGACTATCAGTAGGAGTAGTAGGAAAGCGTGTTGTTGTTCAAGGATTGGGAAATGTGGGCTATCATTCAGCCAAGTATTTCCGCGAAAATGGAGCAATCGTAGTTGCCATTGCAGAATTTGAGGGCGCTATTTATAATGAAAACGGATTGAACGAAGAAGCCGTTTTTCAACATAGAAAAGCAACAGGTTCTATTTTGAATTTTCCAGGTGCAACAAATATCACGGAGAGTACTAAGGCCTTGGAGTTGGAATGTGATATTTTGATTCCTGCGGCGCTGGAAAATGTAATTAACAAGGATAATGCTCCGCTTATCAAAGCAAAAATTATTGGCGAAGCTGCCAATGGTCCACTCACACCCGAAGCAGATGAGATTTTAATTAAAAAGGGTGTTTTGGTGATACCCGATATGTACCTGAATGCTGGTGGGGTTACGGTTTCTTATTTCGAGTGGTTGAAGAATTTGAGTCACGTTAGATATGGCCGTATGGAAAAGCGCTTCACCGAGAATATGAATACCCATATACTTGGGCAGATTGAAAACCTTACGGGTAAAACTGTATCGGATGAAGAGCGTCGGTTTATCATGCATGGTGCCGAGGAAGTAGATCTGGTGCACAGTGGATTAGAAGAAACGATGATCACAGCTACCCGTGAAATCATGGATATCTGGAAAAAGAATCCCACGATTCCTGATATGAGAACGGCTGCCTATGTTTGTGCCATTAACAAAGTAGCCACTACCTATACCGAATTGGGCATCTTCCCATAAAAAGGAGCTTGCCTTTATTGCAAAGCATTATTGAAAAGCCGGCATCGTAGTTATTTCCTTAGCCATACCCTGGTAATTAATTTCAAAACCCAGGGTATGGTTTCCATTGGTTAAAATGATATAGCTGCAGGGAATACTAGCCTGATAAGCCAACACTTGTTGCATCGTTTTTTCACTGAGTGGCGTATTGGGTTCTTTACATTCTATCAGCATCCAGGGTTGATGCTGTTTGTAAACCATAATATCCAATCGCTTTTGCATTTCACCTAATTGCAGTCCTTTTTCTACGGCAATACAGGCAGCCGGATATTGAAGTGTTTGAATCAGGTATTGAATAAAATTTTGTCGCACCCATTCTTCCGGCGTAATCACCACCCATTTTTTCCGAATAGGATCAAACAGCCAATCCTTTCCAACAGTTTGTCGCATTGAAAAGCCCGGAGTTGGATAGGCGATGGGTATCATAACTTGGCAAACAGCCCGATTTTTGGTATTTTTGAAGATTATCTTTTCCAAAGATATTGATTCGGGCGATGTTGGCAGCCCTTTCCCACCTTTGCTCAATCAATATTTTCTTAAACAAGCATATTATGAAAACAAAAGCAGATATTGTACATAACTGGTTACCCCGATACACGGGTGCTCAATTAGCTGATTTTGGTAAGTTTATCCTGCTCACCAATTTCAGTAATTATGTTACGTTGTTTGCCAAGTGGAATAAGGTGAAGGTAGTTGGCCAGGATCGCCCCATGCAATGTGCTACTGCCAACGGGATAACGATTATCAATTTTGGAATGGGTAGCCCTGGTGCTGCCACCATCATGGATTTATTAACCGCCATCGAGCCCGAAGCGGTATTGTTTTTGGGAAAATGTGGGGGATTGAAAAAACGAAATAAACTGGGTGATTTGATATTGCCCATTGCTGCGATACGGGGAGAAGGAACTTCCAACGATTATTTTCCACCGGAAGTACCCGCCATGCCAGCGTTTGCCTTGCAAAAAGCCATTTCAACCACCATTCGTGATTACGGAGTTGATTATTGGACGGGCACCGTATATACAACCAACCGCCGGATTTGGGAACATGATGAAGTGTTTAAAGAATACCTTACCAAAGTGCGGGCCTATGCCATTGATATGGAAACGGCCACTATTTTTACGGTGGGTTTTTACAATAAAATACCCACGGGGGCTCTTTTATTAGTGAGCGATCAGCCAATGATTCCGGAGGGAATAAAAACGGAAGAGAGTGATAAAAAGATTACCGCTACCTACGTAGAAAATCACCTGAAAATTGGGATTGATTCTTTAAAGCAATTAATTAATAACGGGCTTACCGTTCGCCATCTGCGGTTTTAGTCTTTCCACAAGAAAGGAAATAGGATAACTGCCAGTACAACTACCATTATATCCAGACCAATCAAAAGGGCAATCATCTGCCATAACCCCGCTTGCACAACACTGGAAAAGGCAACAGCAGATATTTTCATCAACAATAAAATCTGTGGAATGATGATGGGGAAGCCCATCACTGCCATTAATGCGGTAGATTGCTGTGCACGTGCTGCGATTGCGGCCAAAAAGGTAAACACCAGGCTGATACTACCCCCGCCTAAACAGGTAATCAGCATAAATAGCCCCAGGTGTTCTAAGGGATTACCCAGCAGCAGAGTAAACAGCAGCAGAGAAAGCAAACTCATGCATACCATCAAAAACAGGTTAAACAGCAATTTCGAAAGCACGAAATCCCGGGCACCGGCGATGGAATAGAAGTATAACATTCTGCCCCGGCTCTCTTGTAAAAAACTTTTTGCAACGGCATTCACACATACAAACAGCAACACGATCCAGAATAAGCCATTCCAGCTGTTTTCTTCCGGCTCACCCATCGACAGATATAAAACGAAGATGGTAGATGCCACATAGAGTAGGATGCCATACAACGTATATTGTTGCCGGCTTTCGAGCAGTAGGTCTTTTTTAAACAGTTGCCATATAGGTTGCGGAGCGCTCATGCAGAGGATAATCAGGTTTCATAATAACATTTTCGGCAACGGGGTTCGTAACTGTCGGTGGCTCCCAGTAAAATTTGACTGGCATCGGCTGTTTTACGATATGAGATGCTGGCAAGATTACCGCATTTAACACAGATGGCATGTAATTTGGTAATAAAGTCGGCTAC
>CAMBUH010000152.1 GCA_945870985.1 Chitinophaga pinensis | reverse complement strand
TGAATCTGCTACTGGTAAGCTGGATTTACTTTTTTCAGCACCCATCAACATGGTAAAAAATCCCTGTTGCGTTTCTGTGCGCTTTGCCAATGCATTAATTTCTTCTACGGTTATCTTTGATAACTCACTCTTCAGATACTCGTAACGGTTTTCGATACCTACAATAGGATCACCTGAAAGAAAATTACTCACATAAGCATCCACAAAACGGTCTGACTGGGTTTTGTCTTTATCCTTATTCGCTCTCTCGGCACCATTTAATACATTCACTTTCGCACGCTCGAGTTCGGCAGGTAAAAAACCAAATTTCTTTACGCTTTCTGTAACAGATTCGAGCGCACGAATGGCAGGTTGGGCAGGTTTATCCCCTAATACTGCATAAGAAAGAAATGAGTTATATCCGCGAATAAAATCAGAAAAAGTGGCCCCGGCAGCTAAAAAGGGTGCATTGGGTTGCTGAGCAATCTCAGAAAAACGTTGACTCACCATTTGATTAAATAAACCTTCTACAATGGTATTTCGATAATCACCCCAGGTTTTAACAGTGGGGGCTTTCTCAACGTAATTAATAACCTGCAAAACATTATAAGGTTGTTCCTTATCGGTAACTACAATAGATTTGTTTCCTTTTCTCTCAGGAATAGGAATGATAGCAGGCCGGGGAACAATTTTTGCCGGATTTTTATAACCAGCGAAATGACGAACAATTAACTTTTCTGCCGCAGCAGGGTCAATATCCCCTACTACCACCACCGACATAAGATTGGGGCGATACCAGGTTTTATAAAAATTAATTAGAGAAGCAGGCTTGAAGTTTTGCAGGATACTGTCTTTCCCAATTGGCAGGCGATTACTATAGGCAGACCCATTAAATAGAATTGGAAAATATTGCTTTTGCATCCTTGCACCCGCTCCTTTACTCAGTCTGGATTCTTCTAACACCACCCCTCTTTCTTTATTAATTTCTGCGGTATCTAATAAGGCATTGAAAGCCCAATCTTCCAATATCGTAAAGCCCTTTTCAATTTTGGCTGAATCATCCGCTGGTATTGGCAAAATGTATACCGTTTCATCAAAAGAAGTATAGGCATTCAAGTCAGCACCAAATTCTACCCCGATTGATTGTAAATAATTTACCAGCTCATTTTTAGGAAAATGCTTCAACCCATTAAAATTCATATGCTCCATAAAATGCGCCAACCCCTGCTGATCAGGAGTTTCTAAAACGGAACCGGCATTTACCACCAACCGTAATTGAATTTTTTTGGCTGGCAGGGCATTCTTGTGAATGTAATAGGTAAGTCCATTCGCCAATCTCCCAATTTTCACATTGGGGTCGTTAGGTAATGGCTTGTTTGCTTCATACTGCGCCATCAGGGCTCCAACCTGTAACAAAAGGAGTACCATAATACCCCCTAAACGAATCTGATTTCTCATGTAGTTAATATTTAATAAAATTTAAATTAATACAAAGCCAATGCCCGTATTGTTATCGATTTGTTATAAAGAGGGGGGAAAGTATAAAGTTAATAAAAAAACCAATTCCCTACTCTGTAGCTGCTAATTTTTCTACCATCACCAATTCGTTTAACTGAACATTCAAAGGAAGCTGTCCAACTTGAACAATCGCTCTTTTCCCCCGTATTTCCTTAACGGTTCCTACCTGATAATTTTTAATCAGCTTTACCAGACTTCCGGGTACAATTTCAGATTGTTGAACTTCCCGATACTGCTTATTAACCTTATTGGCCATTTTATTAACCACAATGGCTTCTTTTTTCTTAAACAACAGATCGCGCAGATGTTGAATTACTTCCTGCTTATTTTCTGATTTTTTATAGTCAAGTACAATCTGACGTAATTTTCGCTCCATATCTTTTAAATAGGCAATCTGCTCAGTGGATATCCGATTTTGCTCGCGCATCCGATCCATTTCCTGCCGGTGCTTCTCTTTATTAAGTACCGTATCCATCTGCTTTTTCAACTGCTCGTTTTCGCGGATTAATTTTTGTAAACTTGCCCGCTCTTGCTGAACTGCCTGTAAATCCTTTTCTGTGCTGTTGAGCAATTTATCCAGACTAAAATGGTTTTCATCTACCAGTTTTCGGGCTTTTTTAATCAAATGCATGGGCAACCCAATTCTTTCGGCTATGGCAAATGTGTAGGAACTGCCGGGCTTACCCATCACCAATTGATAGAGGGGCTGCAAATGCACTTCATCAAACTGCATGGCTCCATTGATAATTCCCCGGGTATGGTTGGCCATTACTTTTAAGTTCAGGTAATGGGTGGTAACAATACCCAACGCATGTTTATGGGAAAGTTCCTCCATAATTACTTCATCAAAAGCACCGCCCAAACTAGGGTCGCTCCCACTACCCAGTTCATCTATAAAAAACAGCGTTTTTCCATTCGCATTTTCCATGAAGTATTTCATGTGCTGTAAGTGACTGGAGTAGGTACTTAGCTCAAATTCCAGATTTTGGGTATCGCCCATATGAATGAACAACTGCTTAAAAATGCCCATTTCACTATCCGGATGTACCGGCACCAATAAACCACTTTGCACCATCAACTGTAATAGTCCTACCGTTTTCATGGTAACGGTTTTACCCCCAGCATTGGGACCACTGATTACCAATATGCGCTGCTGATCGTTCAAACTCAGATTTAGAGGGATGGTTTTTTTGGCGGCAGATTTGTTGTACAAGAAAAGCAGGGGATGGTATGCCTGTATCAGATTAAACTGGGCCTTATCCTGCACTACCGGCATCTGGGCATTCATATCGAGGGCCAGCTTGGCTTTTGCCCGGATAAAATCATACTCTCCTACCACTCTATAATATTGCTGCAATAAAGGAGCATACACCGATAAGGTAGCCGTTAGTTCCCGAAAAATGCGTTGAATTTCTTGACGCTCATCGTTTTCCAATGCATACAAATCGTTATTCAGCTCAATGGTTTCCTCGGGCTCGATAAAGGCAGTTTTTCTACTGTCACTTTCCCCATGAAAAATGCCCTTCACCTGGCGCTTATGCTCCGAAAACACTGCCACCACGCGCCTGCCATTGCTGAAACTCTCATTTATATCGGCACTAAAACCAGCTTTTTGCAATTTGTTAACCACTTTGTCGAACAAACGGCGGAGTTCCAATCGTTTCTTGTATAACTGCATCCGGATACGCTGCAGTTCGGGGGAAGCGGTATCTAAAACAACGCCCATAGTATCAATCACTTTTCGAATAGACTCCGGTATAATTTTTTCATCGTAACAATCCTTCAACACATCAGCCAATGCAGGAAAAGATTGTCGCCTTTCCGTATCCATCCAGCGAAAAATTCCATGCAAACAATCACATAGTTGAGCGATGATAAGCCATTGTTCTCCCACCAAAACAGCTCCGGGTATTCCCAATAATTTCAACTCTCTTTGAAGAGATGCGGTAAATTCATTGGGAAAATGTTGCTGCTGTTGCAATAGTAATAGGTATTCATACGACTGACGAAGTTCCTGGAGTATGAAGTCTTTTTTTGTATGAATGCGCAATTGCTCGGCTCTCTCCTTTGCAAAGGGCGTGCGGGTATAATTCGACAATAAAGCTTTAACTTTATCGAACTCCAATTGGGTAAATGCCGTTTCCGGGTATCCGCGCATCCTGTATAATTTTGCCCCGCAAAGGTACAAGATGCGCAGCGGAATCGCTAGTTGCTATTATTTTCCGGCAGCTTTGTGAATAAGTAATAGAGTAACTTCGTTTGAACCAAAAGGTATTCGAATTGTTTACTAAATAAAAACAGTATGTTCAGGAAAGCACTTACCCTATTTTTTTCATCTCTTTGCCTGATTTCCTGTGCACAGAAAAAACCTGCTACAACCTCTACAGCTATGACGAACACGCCCCCTCCCGGTGTAATAACCGATACGGTTTATTTTGGTGAAGGTTGCTTTTGGTGTACCGAAGCTTTTTTCC
Source organism: Chitinophaga pinensis (assembly GCA_945870985.1). Classification (GTDB taxonomy): domain Bacteria; phylum Bacteroidota; class Bacteroidia; order Chitinophagales; family Chitinophagaceae; genus Sediminibacterium; species Sediminibacterium pinensis_C. The sequence continues at coordinate 1,806 of CAMBUH010000152.1, read as the reverse complement.
AACGCTTGAAGGGTGTTTACGCTGTTGAAAGCGGATATGGAGGCGGATGGGTTGAAAATCCCTCTTATGAGCAGGTTTGCGATAAAAATACCGGACATGTAGAGTTGGCCCGTATTGTGTACAATCCTGCCGAAATCACCTTCGACGAATTATTAGAAGTATTCTGGAAAACCCACGACCCTACCACCCTAAACCGGCAGGGAAACGATGTAGGACCACAATATAAAAGCGTTATTTATTACATCAACGAACAGCAAAAGCAAAAAGCAGAACAATATAAGTCGGCTTTAGATAAAAGTGGGGCTTGGGAAAATCCAATAGTTACCACCATAGAACCCTTTAAAAATTACTACCCCGCCGAAAAATATCACCAAAACTACTACAACGACAATACTAATCAGGGATATTGTCGTTTTGTGATTTCCCCCAAGCTCGAAAAATTTGAAAAGGTGTTTAAAGAGAAGTTAAAGAAGCAGTAACCGCCCGCTGTTTTTAATAAGTAAGTTGGCTTCCAGAGAACATACCAACCATTTCCTGTAATTTTAAGGTATGAAGAAATGGCTTTACTTATTACTGTTTATATTCAGTACCGCTAAGGTTGCCACGGCGCAGCTAATGGAAAAAAAATCTTTGTTTACTGCAGCCGATACCCTTCGCGGAAGCCTCAACCCACAACGCACCTGGTGGAATGTGCTTCGGTACAACATAACCGTACAACCCGACTTCTCAACCCGTACCATTCGCGGAAACAATACCATTCTCTTTTCCATGGAGCAGCCTGCACAAACGATGCAGATCGATTTACAGGCACCTATGGTATTAGATAGTATTCGTTGGAATACGGAAAAACCGCAATTATTATCTTTTACGCGAGCGGGAAATATAGCCCTGGTTACCTGGCCAGCCATTCCAGCAACCATAAAAGAAACCAGTATCACCCTTTATTTCAGCGGAAAGCCAGTAATAGCCGTTCGGCCACCCTGGGATGGCGGATGGATATGGACAAGAGACGAAAATGGAAATCCCTGGATAAGCGTTGCTTGTCAAGGTTTGGGAGCCAGTGTTTGGTATCCCTGCAAAGATCACCAGAGTGATGAGCCGGAGCGCGGAGCTAGTTTATCGATGATTATTCCGGAGAATCTTAAGGGCATAGCCAATGGAAGAATGATACAGGAAAAACCTTATGCAGCCGGCACCAAAATAGTTACCTGGGAGGTAAAAAATCCGATTAATAGCTATAATCTGGTTCCTTATATTGGCAAGTATGTAAACTTTACAGATACCCTGCAAGGAGAAAAAGGTGTGCTTGACCTCTCTTATTGGGTGTTAGAAAACCACTTATCAGCAGCCAAGGAACAGTTTACCCAAACCAAGCCCATGTTGCGCGCCTTTGAACATTGGATGGGCCCCTACCCTTTTTATGATGATAGCTATAAATTGGTGGAAGCCCCCCATTTAGGCATGGAACACCAAAGTGCGGTTGCGTATGGCAATAAATTTATCAACGGTTATCTGGGTATGGACTTAAGCGGAACCGGATGGGGATTGAAATGGGACTACATTATAATTCATGAAAGTGGACATGAATGGTTTGCTAATAACATCACCAGCAAAGACATTGCAGATATGTGGATTCATGAGGGCTTTACTACTTACTCAGAAACCCTCTTTACTGAATACTGGTATGGAAAGCAAGCTGGTAATGAATACAATTACGGATTGCGAAAAGGCATTGAAAATAAAGAAGTGGTGGTGGGGCCATACGGAGTTAACAAAGAGGGCAGTGGGGATATGTACCCGAAAGTG
>CAMBUH010000151.1 GCA_945870985.1 Chitinophaga pinensis | reverse complement strand
CTCCTTAAAATCATCATTGTAGGTAAGTGCCACTTCCACCGCAATATTCGAGCCTGCATCAAATCCATCTACATACAGCGGAGCAGGAATTAACGGGTTACGATTCCCATTTCTGTCGAGCATCTCTACAAACTCGATAATACCTCCCTCACTGTAAAAACTTTTGCTGTAAGTTTTGCCATCATCGTCTAATTCCCGCAAGTCGTGTAAAGTAATTTGGATGCGTTTGTTCAGGTAAGATAATTCACGCAGTCTCCCTTCCAGTATCTCTTTGCGGTAAACGGTTTCTTGAAAAATGGTGGCATCCGGCCAAAAATGAACATGGGTTCCAGTTTTGTCACTTACTCCAGTTTCTCTAACAGTATAATCCGGAATACCGGTATGGTATTGTTGCTCAAATATTTTTCCTTCGCGCTGAACGGTTACCAGTAGTTTTTTACTCAGGGCATTTACGCAACTTACCCCAACCCCGTGTAATCCACCAGAAACCTTATAGGTGTCTTTATCAAATTTACCTCCGGCATGTAAAACAGTCATTACAATCTCCAGCGCACTTTTTTGTTCTTTGGTATTGATGCCTGTAGGAATCCCACGTCCATCATCCTGCACACTCACCGAATTATCTTCATGAATAATTACGGTAATGTTTTTGCAATAGCCAGCTAATGCCTCATCAATTGAGTTGTCTACTACCTCATAAACCAGGTGATGGAGCCCTTTGATGCCGATATCGCCAATATACATGGCAGGTCTTTTTCTAACGGCTTCCAGCCCCTCCAGTACCTGAATACTGTCTGCCCCGTATGACTGCTTTTTTTGTTCTTTTTCCTGTGCTTTTTGTTCTTCCGGATCCTGCTGCATGGTTCTCTGTAAATTGGTAAGTGAGTACAAAAAATATATCCTACAAATTTACTAAAAACTCAGTCGGAAACCCTGTTAAAATTCCCCCGTTTTTTCCCCATTTTGCTGCTTTTTTTGGTGATAAAAAAGCCCCTGATTTAGCGGGTTTGGGCGGTTTTACCCGAATTGGCAAGAATGGTGTAATTTTGCATTTAGATGACCACCGAACAAGCCATATTATCCTGGGGAGAAGAACATCCAGCTTTTACCGATGGAAACCTGCTTTTTCAGAATAAAAAGCAGATTCCCGGCTCGGTACAATACGATATCCGCCGCTACAAAGCCAATTTTCCCATGGCTATCCAGGATACTGGTATGATTATCTACCATTTTCAACCCACGCAACCCAAACAACAGTTCCTCGAACTGCGCTATTGCATTAGCGGGAACCGCTATTATCCGGATAAAAATTGCAGTCAATGCGTGCAAATACCCACGGAAGGGTGTTTGGGAAAGCAAGCCACCCTCGATTTTTTCACTTTTCACTTTACGGCTGATTTTTTAGGCCAGTTTATCCAAAATGTAAAATTATCCGGCACCCGCGACGAAGTGCTGGCTTTTCGCCATCCTGAGTCGTTTACCCAGGTATTTCCGCTTACTGCTCGTAAAAGAATTGTGCTGGATCAATTATTGAATCATAGTTATTCCGGCTCTCTTGAAAATATTTATGTGAATGCCCGCATCCATGAATTACTCCTGTATGCCCTGGCATTTTTGGAACCCGAGAAAGAAGAAATCTTTGCCTGTAAGTTTTTAGCCGATGAACAAGGGCGCGAACGCATCCAGATGGCGCGGGATATTTTGTTAGAGCATATTGGTGATCCGATTACCATCAAAGACCTGAGCCGCAAAGTTGCCATGAATGAGTGTTATGTGAAAAAGGGCTTCAAAGAGGTTTTCGGCACTACTATTTTCGATTATTATCAGCAACAGCGAATGGAACATGCCAAATACCTGTTGTATGAAAAAGGCTTCAGCGTAACCGATGTTTCTGCACAATTGGGTTATTCTTCCATTTCCCATTTCTCGGCCGCCTTTAAAAAACATACCGGCATTAAGCCCTGTGAATTATTGCAGTAATCAACTGTAACCTTCGGCAATAGTTTGTATTCCCTATCTTTATTTACATAATTCATGCTATGCGCACATTTTTATTCTCAATACTAGTGCTGGCCCTTACTGCCTGTGGCAAACCAAGTGCCGATTTAATTATTCACCATGCGGTAATTTACACAGTAGACAGAAGCTTTTCAGTGGCTTCGGCCATGGCGATAAAAGACGGTAAAATATTGGCAACCGGTAGCAATGAAGCCATCATGGAGGCATACCGGGCTGATAGTATGCAGGATGCAGGTGGGGCCACCATTTTTCCGGGATGGATTGATGCACACGCCCATTTTGTGGGGTATGGACAGTCGCTATTTAAAGTAAATTTATTCGGAACCAATACCTGGGAAGAAGCCGTTGCCCGGGTAAAGGATTTTGCCAATCAACATCCCGAACTTACCTGGATAGAAGGCCGGGGTTGGGACCAGAATAAATGGCCCGGCAAGCAGTTTCCGGATAATCGTTTGTTGAATGAATTGTTCCCCAATAAGCCGGTAGTGTTAACGCGGGTAGATGGACATGCATCCATCGCCAATCAGGAGGCACTTAACCGAGCAGGCATTCGGGTAGGCCAAACCATTGAAGGGGGCGCCATTCTTGAAAAAAATGGGCAATTAACCGGGGTTTTAATTGATAATGCCGACAACGCCGTTTATCAAAGTATTCCCCCGGTAGATGCTGCCACTTTTGAAAAGTTTTTATCCGCAGCCCAGCAAAATTGTTTCGAAATGGGGCTCACCTCCATTACGGATTGTGGATTGAATAACGAGGTAGTGATGCAAATCGATTCGTTACAAAAAGCCGGTAAGTTGGCGATGCGTTTGAATGTTATGCTCAGTGATCAGGATGATAATTTATCAATATGGTTAAAGCGGGGCCCTTATGCTACGGATCGTTTACGAGTAGGTTCATTTAAAGTATATGCTGATGGAGCTTTGGGAAGCCGAGGTGCTTGCCTATTGCATGCCTATTCTGATCAGCCCGGCTGGAATGGATTTTTACTTCGTTCACCGGCACATTATGATTCGGTAGCTGCGTTGCTGATTCAATCTGGATTTCAGATGTGTACCCACGCAATTGGCGATAGTGCCAACCGTGCGATGTTGAACATTTATGGCAAATACCTGAAAGGCACAACCGATAAACGCTGGCGGATTGAACATGCACAGATTGTTAATCCAAATGATTTCAACTTGTTTGGTGCTGCCGGAATAATTCCCTCCGTTCAACCTACCCATGCAACCAGCGACATGTACTGGGCAGGAGAGCGCCTGGGTGCTGAAAGATTAAAAGGAGGATATGCCTACCAGCAACTGTTGCAACAAAATGGCTGGATTCCGCTGGGTACCGATTTTCCGGTAGAAGATATTTCACCGTATAAAACATTCCTGGCATCCGTTTTTAGAACAGATGCAAAGGGTTATCCCGAGGGAGGATTTCAGTTTGAAAATGCATTAACGCGCGAACAAACCATTCGGGGGATGACTATCTGGGCTGCGAAAGCCGGATTTCAGGAAAAAGAAATAGGCAGCCTCGAGCCGGGCAAAAAAGCTGATTTTATTCTATTGTCGGCCGACCTGATGAAAATTCCCGAATCCGCTATCTTGGATACCAAAGTTCGCGCAACATATCTGGGAGGCAAATGCGTTTACAAAGCAAAGTAAGTTAAGCAGGTAAGTTACCTACCATTTTTTCGGGCTTCACCCACTCGTCAAATTCTTCCGCCGTAAGATAGCCAAGTTGTATGGCCATTTCTTTTAGGGTAGTACCTTGTTTGTGGGCTTTTTGGGCAATCTCTGCTGCTTTGTAGTAACCAATTTTAGGATTGAGTGCAGTTACCAGCATTAAACTGTTGTTTACATGCTTTTGTATATTGGCCTCAATTGGTGCCAATCCGATTGCACATTTTTCATTAAAACTTACACAACCCTCTCCAATTAATCGGGCACTGTGCAGGAAATTGTAAATCATTACCGGCTTAAATACATTCAATTCAAAATGTCCGGTGGCGCCTCCAATATTGATGGCTACATCATTGCCCAACACCTGTGCCGCAATCATGGTGAGTGCTTCACATTGGGTAGGATTTACCTTGCCAGGCATGATAGAAGAACCCGGTTCATTATCGGGAATAAATAATTCACCAATACCACTCCTTGGTCCGGAAGATAGCATGCGAATATCATTGGCAATTTTCATTAAGCTAACAGCAACCGTTTTTAATGCTCCATGAGATTCTACAATGGCATCATGTGCTGCCAGCGATTCGAATTTATTTTCTGCTGTAACAAAAGGCAATCCGGTAAGCGCAGCAATATGGGCTGCCACATTTACATCATAGCCGGGAGGGGTATTGATACCCGTTCCAACAGCAGTGCCACCCAATGCCAACTCACTCAAATGGGACAAGCTATTGCGGATAGCTTTCATTCCATGATCTAATTGGGCAACATATCCACTCAGTTCTTGTCCAAGTGTTAAAGGCGTTGCATCCATAAAATGCGTACGACCAATTTTAACAACATGCATAAATGCCTTACTCTTTTCTGCCAGCGTATTGCGCAAAGCCTGAATACCCGGCAAAGTATTTTCTACCAATACCTTGTAGGCAGCAATATGCATGGCAGTTGGAAACGTATCATTAGAAGATTGTGATTTATTTACATCATCATTCGGATGCAGAAATTTTTCACTATCGGTAAGTAATCCGCCCTGTATCACATGTCCACGATAAGCAATCACTTCATTCACATTCATATTACTTTGAGTGCCACTGCCGGTTTGCCATACCACTAACGGAAACTGGTCGCTTAACTTATTTTCCAGTATCTCATTGCATACCTGAGCTATCAAGTCACGTTTATCTTGGGCAAGAATTCCTGCCTCGGCATTGGTTAGGGCAGCTGCTTTTTTTAAATAAGCAAATGCCTCAATAATTTCTTTGGGCATGCGGTTGATGTCTTGCGCTATTCTAAAGTTGTCGATACTTCTTTGCGTTTGAGCGCCCCAGTAAACGTGAGCCGGTACACTAACCTGGCCCATCGTGTCTTTTTCAATGCGATATTCCATGGAGATTATTTTAAAAGGATGATTTCGGCTGCAAAGGTACGGCTATCGGATGATAATCGTTCTCAGTTTCAGTGAACAAACGCCCCGTTCCCCCTATTGGGTTTCCGCTTTTTGTCGGGGGTTTTTCTTAATTTCAACCATAATTTTTGATTATGAAATATTGCTTGTTACTATTTGCGCTGTTGGTTACTCGGCTCTCTCCAGCCCAGCCTTATTTACCTACCTGGCAATCACTGGATAGCCGACCTGTTCCCAATTGGTTTTCGGATGCAAAATTTGGGATTTTTATCCATTGGGGCGTGTATGCAGTTCCGGGATATACCACCAAGGGGGGCTATGCCGAATGGTATCAGCAAGGACTGGAAACGGGCGATAGTGCCAAAAAAGAATATCACCGAAAAAAATTCGGCAATCTTACCTATTACCAATTGGCCGATCAGTTTAAGGCAGAATTATATCAGCCCGAAGAATGGGCAAAATTATTTGAGCAATCAGGTGCCAAATACATTGTATTAACTTCTAAACACCACGATGGCTATGCCCTCTGGCCCAGCAATGAAGCCAGCCGCACTTGGGGATTTGGCTGGAATTCACTGGTTACGGGCCCCCGCAGAGATTTGTTGGGTGATCTATTTCGGGCGGTTCGAAAAACCTCGGTTCGGGCAGGTATGTATTACTCTTTGTATGAATGGTTTAATCCACTTTGGAAAACGGACCGC
>CAMBUH010000150.1 GCA_945870985.1 Chitinophaga pinensis | reverse complement strand
TTAGAAGTGATCAGGCTTCCGGGTTTGCGGTATTGCTCTACCTGCTGATAAATTAGTTGCTTAATATCTAGTCTTTCCACTACCACTTCAATAATCCAGTCGCAACCGGCAATATCTTTCATATTATCGGTAAAGTTTCCGGTAGTAATCCGGTTAACCACAGCTGGAGTAAAAACGGGCGAGGGATTGCTTTTAATGGCAGCCTGTAATGCACCATTCACCAATTGGTTTCTCTCTTTCAATTGGGTACTCTGCGCAGCAGCAGTCGGCACCATGTCTAATAATAATACGGGTAAACCAATACCTGCAAAATGACAAGCAATTCGAGAGCCCATTACGCCACTGCCTAATACGGCCACTTTTTTGATGGTTCTTTTCATATGGTGGGAAACTTTTGTGTAAAATTAGTTAGTTATGCAACTATTTGTGTCAACTTGAGAAAAAAAAGTCTTTCGATTCAATAAATTTGTCTGTAAGGGGCATAAAAAAACCCTGATGAGGTTCAACAGGGTTTTAAAGGCATTACCAGCATCCGAATCAATTATTCTTCCGAAGGAGATGCCCCTTTGTATGCCATATAAAGGCAAACAAGGTACACGGTCAGTAATACATATACAAGCATAAAAGGGGGGTTTGTATGCTAAACTTAACCATTTATTTATTTAGGATTTTTATTTTTTTTACTTTTTTTAACTTTTTTCATCCATTTAAGGTTAATAGGCGTTTTCATCGGCTAAATGACTGAATTTTATAAATAAGTGTCTATTTAACATAGCTATGCGGCTATTTTTTAGTCGATAATAAGCTATACAACTCAACTTTTTTAAATTTTTTTCCGGCAATTAATCCTGTTCATTTACCGCTGTTTGGTTGCATTTGCCATTCAACCTAATCGGGTTTGCCATGCAGATGAATGTTGTAGTTTTGTAACAATGAAAATCACCCGGGAACTTATAGATCATTTGTGCGCACTTTCTAAGTTATCGGTTGATCCCGCTGAAATTGAATCGTTGCAATCTGATCTTGAAAAAATGGTTTCATTTGTAAAGCAGTTACAGCAGGTTGATACAGCTGGTGTTTCTCCGCTATTGCACATGAGCAACCATACCCAGGAACTTCGGGATGATTTGGTTGCAGGGATGGTTACCAGTGAAACGGCCCTTTCCCACGCACCGGAGAAAATAAACTCATTTTTTACAGTTCCCAAAGTTATTGCTAACCCCGCCAATTAATGAATATGAATAATGTAATTATCAAGCTGGAAGATATACAGAAGAGCTATTTTATGGGTAGTCAGGCTGTCCCAGTTTTAAAAGGTATCACACTGGATATCCACCAAAACGAATACGTTGCCTTGATGGGTCCATCCGGAAGCGGAAAGAGTACGTTAATGAATATTTTAGGTTGTTTAGATTCACCCACAGGCGGCCGATATGTTTTAAATGGAAAGGATGTAAGCAAGATGCCCGATGATGATTTGGCAACCGTGCGTAATACCGAGATTGGATTTGTATTTCAGCAATTTAATCTCTTGCCCCGCTTAACGGCTGCCGAAAATGTAGCCCTTCCTCTGGTATATGCAGGTATCAATAAAAAAGACCGCATAGAAAGAGCCATGGAAGCCCTAAAAAAAGTAGGGCTTGCCGATCGTAGTCACCACAAATCAAACGAACTTTCTGGAGGACAAATACAGCGGGTTGCGATTGCGCGTGCGGTAGTGAATAATCCTTCCCTGTTGCTAGCAGATGAACCTACCGGTAACCTAGATTCAAAAACTTCTGTGGAAGTAATGGAAATATTTGCCCAAATTCAATCATCGGGAAATACCGTAGTATTGGTAACCCACGAAGAAGATATTGCTGCCTATGCTCATCGCGTAGTAAGATTACGGGATGGATTGATAGAAACCGACACAACAAAAGTGAAACAACCCTCGCTGGTATAATCGCTTCTCCCTTACTTATTGAACTTTTGCTATTAATCTTTGTTGCAGTTATGTATTAACTTCGGATATGTCGATGAAAATATATACCAAAACAGGGGATGCAGGACTCACCTCTTTAATCGGGGGTACCAAAGTGGTTAAGAGCCATTTGCGTATTGAATCATACGGAACCGTTGATGAATTAAATTCTTACATTGGCTGGGTTCGTGATTTACTATCCGATTCGCATGTTCGCGAGATTTTATCGGAAATTCAGGATAGGCTTTTTACCATCGGTTCATCCCTAGCCTGTGATCCCGAAAAGGAGCCGGCAATGAAGATACCAGATCTGCTGGAGTCGGATGTTTTGTTATTGGAAAAAGAGATAGATGCAATGAACGGACACCTAGAACCTATGCGTTCGTTTATACTTCCTGGTGGCCATACTTCCATCTCAGCGCTTCATATTGCCCGTTGTGTATGTAGAAGAGCCGAGCGTTGCAGTGTTCATTTACTCGACAATCAGCAGTTTGTAGAGCCGCTGGTGATTAAATACCTGAATCGGTTGAGTGATTATCTTTTTGTGCTGGCGCGATACACGGGCTGGCAGCTACAAATCGCAGATATACCCTGGAAACCAAGGGTACGCTAACTCCGGCTTTTATTTTCTTCCCATTAAGATGATTAGAGCATTTGACCGTCTTTCATCTCTAGCATTCGGTCGCTTAGTGCAGCTAGTTCGCGGTTATGGGTTACAATTAAAAAGCTTTGTTGAAATTCTGCCCGTAACGATAAAAATAAATCGTGCAGTTCTCGGGCATGTTTACTATCTAAATTTCCAGTAGGTTCATCTGCCAATACCAATTCTGGTTGATTAATTAAGGCCCTAGCCACGGCAACCCGCTGTTGCTCGCCTCCCGATAGCTCCCCTGGACGGTTTTTTTCCTTGCCGGCAAGTCCCAATTTACTCAATAAAAATACGGCCCGTTCTTCGCATTGTTGTTTGTTTGTTCCGGCTATCCAAGCAGGAATACATACGTTTTCCAGGGCAGTAAACTCGGGGAGTAAGTGATGGAATTGAAAAATAAAGCCCAGATTCCGGTTCCTAAAAGTGGCCAATGCTGCTCCGGTTAATGTGTGCAGTGCGATGCCATTTAGCAGTATAGAACCACTATCTGCTTGGTCGAGCGTGCCCAAAATATGTAAAAGCGTACTTTTTCCAGCGCCCGAGGAACCCACAATACTCACAATTTCCCCTCGGTTTAGGGATAAATTCACGTCTTTTAACACTTCCAAACTACCATATTTCTTGCTGATATGCGCTGCTTGTAGCATGCCGGATTACATTATTTGTATACAAACCTACAAAAGCCGGGGTATAACTGGCCTTTTTTCACCATTTTCTTTCTCCTTGGTTGAAAATCTACATTGGGTGGTATTGTTTATACGGCTACATTTGCAAAAAATTAAAACGATTCCTATGTTCTGGACATTAGAATTGGCTAGTTATCTGGAAGAAGCTCCCTGGCCTGCAACCAAAGACGAATTGATTGATTATTCCATCAGAAGCGGAGCACCTCTGGAGGTGGTTGAAAATTTACAAGAGCTCGAAGACGAAGGCGAAGTATATGAAAGCATCGAAGACATCTGGCCAGATTATCCCAGTCAGGAAGATTTTATGTTTAATGAAGATGAGTACTAATATACTTTCACTTCATCGTTGCTAAACTTTATAAAAAAGGCTATTCGCCTCTGGCGATTAGCCTTTTTTATTTTTAAGAGTTAGTTTATTGAGGCTTAAATTTTATCTTGAAATAGAGCAGTACCAGTGTTAGAATTAATACAATGGTATTAGCTAATAGCACGGGTCCGCTATTAATAAAATATCCATATGCCAGCCATACTAGGGTGCTGGTAACAACAATCAACACCATCCAGGTGCTTAGGTCGCCCACACTTTTAGACTTCCATGATTTATACACTTGTGGAATAAAAGTGATTGATGTAAGAAATGATCCGAAATATCCGATTAGTTCAATAGATGATTGCGGTAAACTGAAGAGTAGTTGCATAGTATATATTTTATTCGGTGATGCCTATTTTGTTCATAACTAGGTCGCTCACGCCGGTATTGGAAAAACCACCATCGTGAAACAAATTCTGCATGGTAACCATTCGGGTAAGGTCGGAGAAGAGGGTGATGCAATAATTGGCACAATCTTCTGCGGATGCATTACCCAGTGGGGCAATCGATTGCGCATAATCGAAGAAGTCGCCAAATCCTTTGATGCCGGTACCAGCCGTTGTTTTGGTAGGTGATTGCGATACGGTATTGATGCGCACTTTTTTGGTTACGCCATAATGGTATCCAAAACTGCGCGAGATAGATTCGAGCATGGCTTTGATGTCGGCCATATCTGTGTAAAAAGGAAAGGTTCTTTGTGCGGCCATATAGGTAAGGGCTACCACACTGCCCCATTCGTTGATGGCATCCAGCTTCATGGCAACTGCCAGCATTTTATGTAACGACAAGGCTGATACGTCTATCCCCTTTTGGTAATAGTCGTAGTTGAGTTCGGTGTAAGGTATTTTCTTTCTGATATTCACACTCATGCCTATCGAGTGCAATACAAAATCTATTTTGCCTCCTAAAATTTGTTGCGATTCGGTAAACAGGTGGGTAAGTTCTTCGGTGCTGGTAGCATCTGCCGGAATGATTTGTGAACCGGTTTTATCGGCCAATTTTTTTATTTCTCCCATCCGCATAGCAATGGGGGCATTGGTTAAAACAAATCGGGCACCTTCTTCATGTGCTTTTTCTGCTACTTTCCAAGCAATGGAATTTTCATCCAGCGCCCCGGTAATGATGCCGGTTTTTCCTTTGAGTAATTGGTAAGCCATAATTTGAATAGTTGAATGGGCATTTATACCACAAACATAAAGATTTAGTTGTAAACCTGCGGAACCGGTTAGGAATGAATCAATTCCCTGGCATTGGCCAGTGCAGCAGCAGTAGGTTCCTCACCGGATAGCATGCTGGCAATCGCTTTGACTCTTTCTTCCTCATTCAATCTCCGAATACCAGTATGGATGGTAGATCCCGAAGCTTCTTTATATACCCAAAAATGGGCATCCGCCTTTCCGGCAATTTGTGGTTGATGGGTGATGCAAATCAATTGGCGAGTGGCCGTCATTTCCTTCATAATCATTCCTACCTGCCGGGCAGCCTCCCCACTGATGCCGGTATCTATTTCATCAAAAATCAGGGTAGGCAATTCAATCGAATCGGCCACCAGCGATTTAATGCACAGCATCAGTCTGCTCAATTCCCCCCCACTGGCCACTTTTTTTAGGGGCTCCATTCTTCCCGATTGATTGGCATCAAATAAAAAATCTATCTGGTCGGCACCGGTTTCGTTGGCCTTACTTTCTTTTATTTGAACCTGAATGGAGGCATTGGGCATACCTACCCGGGTGAGCAATCGCTTTACTTCTTTTTCGAATGGAAGAGCTACTTTTTTTCGCTCGGCTGATAATCGTTCTGCCAATTTTACCAAAGCCTGTCTGCTTTCTTCTGTGCTTTTTTCTAAAGCCACTCTTTGCTCCACCTTTTTTTCAGCATTGGCGAGGGTAGTGCTTAGGGCTTGCTGAATTTCCAACAATTCATTCGTTGTTTTTACTCCATGTTTCTTACACAGCTTATACCCATCTGACAGTCGTTGATTGATAAAGTCGGTTCTGCTTTCATCTACCTCGCATTGATCTTTTATTTTTTGTAATTCATCTGCAATATCTCCTAACTCAATATGCACAGATTGTAATCTTTCTGATAAGGAGGCCAGTGCAGGCAGCAGACTTGCATACGATTGCAGCAATTGGGTACTTTGCTTTAATTGGGGTAACAGCGGCGTTTCTGCATCGCGAAGCAGAAAACTGATACGATCAATGGTTTGCTGAATATTGCCTGCATTATTTAAAACTGTTAATTCCTGGTCGATGTTTTCCAGTTCCATGGGCTTTAGGGCCAGGGCAGTCAGTTCATCCAGTAAATACTGCTGATAATCGCGTTCTTTGGCAACCTGTGCTTCATGAGCAAT
>CAMBUH010000149.1 GCA_945870985.1 Chitinophaga pinensis | reverse complement strand
AAAAAAAGAGAAAGTGATAGAATCATTAACAAATTTATTATCCAACGCACGGCATCGCGGTGAAATTTACGAAATGGTTTTCGTTGATTTTTGATAAATTGGTTAAGGTATCTATAAAGCCTTTATCTCAAATAAATAAGATGGCACCTACAAATTAATAGAACCCGTGTAGGAGTAGCTGCAAGCAGAGTTAAAAGAAATGTTATTGGGGATTTTCAAATACCTGACAACAAATCATCTGCAGCCAATACCATAAATTATGGCTGAAATCAAAGGAAGCGATTCTGGCCAAAACAGAGGCACTTAACAACCGGAATATGGGCGACTCAAGTGCATTAAGCAATATGCCAGTGCATTATAAAATTCCTGATTAATAAAATTCTACCTATTTTTAAAAAAAGAATGCCACAACTCATGTGGCATTCTTTTTTAAAATCACGCAATTGATAAACTCGTTTATGAAAATTTACAAGCTAGTCTGCTTATCTGCCATCTGCTTATTTTTTCTATTAACTGCAGATGCACAAACAAAGAGTGCTTCTAATGCATCTTTACAAACTTTGATTGATAGTGCGCTACAAAGAGCGGTTCGTCAATATAGTTTTTTAAGTACCCAATTGCCGGATAGCGTGCTACCGAAAACATATTATTGGGGTACCAAGAAATTCGAAACCAGTAAAACGAAATGGTGGACGAGTGGCTTCTACCCCGGCACATTGCATTATCTGTATGACTATAGCAAAAACGAGTCCATACAAAAAGAGGCAATGCGGGTAGAGCAGTTTCTGCAAAAAGAGCAGTTCAATAAAGGCACCCATGATTTGGGATTTATGATGTACAATAGTTTTGGGCATGCCAATCAGCAAAATCCTTCCAAACAAACCGAAGAGATACTGGTAAATAGTGCAAAGTCATTGTCCTCCCGATTTAGAACAACCACAGGAACCATTAAATCCTGGGACCATGGCAAATGGCAGTATCCGGTTATAATAGACAATATGATGAATTTAGAGTTGTTATTCTGGGCTACGAAATACACGAAAGATTCTACTTATTATAAGATTGCGGTAACCCATGCCAATACTACATTGGCTAACCACTTCCGAAAAGATTACAGCTCGTATCATGTGATCGATTACGATTCTACTACAGGAGTTGTTCGGGCTAAAAATACGCACCAAGGGTATGCGCATGAATCGGCTTGGGCACGTGGACAAGCTTGGGGCTTGTATGGTTATGTAAGCACGTATCGCTATACAAAGGATAAAAAATATTTGGCGCAGGCCAATCAGATTGCACAATTTATCATTCATCATCCCCGGTTACCGGAAGATGGTATCCCCTTTTGGGATTTTGATTCACCGGATATTCCCGCTACCTATCGGGATGCCTCTGCCGGAGCGATTACGGCTGCTGCTTTGCTAGAACTCTCACAGTACAATGCAGCCCCCTTACAAAAAGAGTACCTTCAAATGGCAGAAAAAATCATCCGCTCTTTGTCTACTCCAACTTATACCGCAAACATTGGAGAAAATGGTGGATTTATTTTAAAACATTCTACCGGTCATTTACCGGCAAATTCTGAAGTAGATGTACCCTTAACGTATGCGGATTATTATTATGTAGAAGCACTTATGCGCTTAAGAGATTTGCTTATAAAGGAAAAATAGGGCTATAAATCTTACGTAACGAAAAACGCTGCCATTAGATCCGGCAGCGTTTTCGTTAATTTAGGAAAAGGTTTTCGTTATTTTTCGTAAAAAGTTGTAGTTTAGTATTTACAATCTATTATCCAACCTACGAAAAATCAGGTGTATGAGTAATACCAACCTCAAGCAATTAGCAGCTGCATTGGGTTTATCCATTTCCTCCGTATCCAAGGCACTGCGGGATAGTTACGAAATTAGTGCCGAAACTAAAAAGCGGGTAGTAGAGATGGCCACCCGCATGAACTACCAGCCGAATCCGTTTGCGAGTAGTTTGCGAAGAAAAAAAAGTGCTACCATCGGCGTAGTGATTCCCGAAATTGCCAATAACTTTTTCGCATTAGCCATAGACGGTATCCAAATGGTGGCTGAGCAAAAAGGGTACCACGTGCTTACCTATCTTACGCATGAAAATAATACCAATGAAGTGTCTACCGTTCGGCACCTGCTGGGCGGACGGGTAGATGGTGTGCTCATGTCGCTTTGTAGGGATACCCAATCAGTAGACCATTTATCCTCTTTGCAAGAAAGTGGTATTCCCCTGGTGTTTTTCGATCGGGTGCCCGAGCAAATGTCGTGCCCCACGGTTACCACCGATGATTATGAAAGTGGGTTTCGGGCAACAGAACATCTGATTCAATCGGGATGTAAGCGCATTGCCTGCCTATCCCTCTCCCACTACCTGTCTATCAGCAACAAAAGAATGAATGGCTACATGGATGCCCTGAAAAAACACGGTTTACCGGTTGAAAATGAACTCATTATTCAGTGTACCAACGACAATGAATACAATCTTTCTTTAATAAAAACGTTGTTAAAGGGTAGAAAAAGACCAGATGGCATTTTTTCAACAGTGGAAAAATTGGCCATATCGGTGTATTATGTTACCCAAGAAATGGGGTTAGAGATACCTAAACAATTGAAAATCATAAGCTTCTCAAACTTACGAACAGCTTCGTTGTTGAATCCATCTTTATCTACAATAACTCAACCGGCTTTTGAAATTGGGTTGGAGGCGGCGGCTCTTTTGTTTAGAATGATTGAAAAAAAGACGTTTGGGAACAGAATAGACAAATTAGAATTAAAAAGTGCGCTGATTGAAAGAAAAAGCTCAGAACGTATTAATAAAAATTAAATATTTAAATTAATCTAATGTTAACAGGTTGATAAGACTGCGAATTCGGGGCTTTGGGTATCTTCAAAGTGTAGTAGTAATACTACAAGAATTTCACCAGAATCCTTAAATCCTATCCCTGTTGCATACAATAATTTGCATACGATTGAAAAACCAATTGGATATATGAAGAGGTTTGTCCTACTTATATGTTTATTACCATTTTTCAATACAGTGGTGGGGCAAACATTTACTATAACTTCCTGTTCTGGCTCCAATTTTAGTTTTTCGGTAACTACGGAACCGGTAGGTACGCAATACACATGGACTGCCCCATCCGGTTCAGCCAGTTTTACCGGCGGTGTAGCTCAGCCAAATTCTCAACTGGTAGTTTCGGGTAATTTAAGTAATCCGAACAATGATATTGTTACGGCAACCTATACCATTACATCTTCCAATCTCAATGTATATACACTGAATGTACTGTTGGTTCCGTTTCCAATTGCCAATCCCGTAACTGACCCGGATCTGGTTTGTCCGAATGAAGGCACCATCATCATTCCGCTTAGTGGTCCAAAACCAAATACAGAATTTTTTTGGTCCTACATAGGAACCTTCATAGGCGTACCGTATTTTAACTCAACCCCCGTTTCATTTATCCCTTCATTCCCGGCAGTTAACAATACCAACATAATTGTATCGGCCAATATCAGCGTAATCCCAACTATAATGGGATGTTCTGGAAATCCTGTTTTATTCAATATGCGTGTTAAACCCGCACCAAACATCACAGATAATCCCAACCGTACTTTTTGTCATGGCACTGCTACCCCACTGATAAATCTAACTTCTAACATGCCAGGTGCGCAAATTACCTGGTTTAATAATAATCCAAGTATTGGTTTAGGCGTTACTGGCGTGGGCTCAATTGCACCATTTGTAGTTGATAATATTAGCTCTGTAGCAATTAGTGCAAACATTCAGGTTGCCGGTTTTTCTAATGGGTGCAGTGGTCCAAGCGAAACATTTACTATTTCCGTAATTCCCATTCCGCAAATGCAACCGGTGGCTAATGCCAGTATTTGTGGTGGATTATCGCCAACCGTTCAATTTACGGCCCCTTTTTATCCGGGTACAAATTTTATCTGGACAAATAGTAACATAGCAAACGGACTTCCTGCGAGTGGATCAGGGCAGATTAGTAGTTACATAGCCAATAATTTCTCCAATATTCCTGTTTCGAGTGAGTTTATTGTAACTCCCTCATTTTTGGGATGTAATGGATCTCCATTTACATTCACTTTGGAGGTAAAAGCTACCCCTAGAGTTGACAATATTAGTAGTTTTAGCAGATGTGCCAACACCATAATTGGTCCAATAAATTTTACGGGATCGCCCGTAGATGGAACAGAATATCAATGGTCGCACAATATTCCAAGCATTGGATTATTGTCTACTTCAGGTATCGGAAATATTGATGCTTTCACAGCAACCAATGCAGGAAATTTACCCATTTCATCGAATTTTACTGTAACTCCTTACTCTAATACCTGCTACGGACCTACGATTAACTTTTCAATACGAGTAAATCCTACACCCACTGTTTCACAGGTTGCAGATCAATGGAACTGTGAGTATCTTACCACAAATCCTGTAATTTTTTCAGGAAATGTGCCGAATACAATCTTCAACTGGACGAATAATAATTCAGCCATTGGACTTGTTAATAGTGGTGCTGGGAATATTGGCACTTTTACTTATGCCAACCCAACTGCAGCAGATATTACCGGTGTTATAACAGTTACTCCGCTATCCAATTCCTGCTCAGGTACTCCGATAATGTATTCCTATACGGCAAAAGCTGCTCCGGATATGGTGATACCCACCCCGCAAATTAAATGTAATGGGGTATTAATAGATCAAATCGTTTTTGTTCCTACTGCTATGGCCGAAGCAACATTTAGTTGGGTGAGAACTAATATCAGTATTGGTGCCCTGCCACTTTCTGGCACGGGTAATATTAATGCATTTACAGGAACTAATATTACCAGTACTCCTTTACAAACACTGGTTACCGTTACCCCTTTTTCAAATAACTGTAATGGTACACCAAGAACATTTACCATCACCATACAACCTACGCCTTCAGTAACCGTTAACCCAGGTGGGCCTATAGAGATTTGCAGTGGACTATCCACCACCATTATATTTTCTGGTTCTACGGTTGCTAATACCACTTATCAGTGGACGAATGACAATTCTTTAATTGGAATTGGATTAAATGGCTTAGGCTCAATCGGTACATTTACAACCACAAATTTTTCTGGTATTCCTCTTACTTCCAACCTTTTAGTTACGCCAATTTCGAATAGTTGTGCGGGCACCTCCGTAGCATTTAGCATTATTGTAAAACCAACACCGGTAGTAAATCCAGTTTCATCGGTATTACTTTGCTCAGAGGTTGCAACCAGTGCGATTTCTTTTACGGGTTCGATTGTTGGAGGAACCCAGTACAATTGGACGAACAACAATACAACCATTGGATTAGCCAATTTATCTGGAACTGGCACAATTAGCAGCTTTACTTCTACTAATGTTTTCAATGTTCCTATCTCAGCTTTACTAACAGTAACTCCTTTTAGTAATGGTTGCTCAGGAACCACACGAACTTTTAGTATTGTAGTAAATCCAACCCCCAATATCAATCCAATTTCAGACAAAATAGTTTGTGCTGGGGTTTCAAATAATATAGCATTGATTGGCTCTACGGTAGCGAATACAAGCTTTAACTGGACAAATGACAATGTTGGCATTGGATGCAGTGCATCGGGTATAGGAACGCCAATTTCATTTGTGTCATCCAATATCAGTAATATCCCCATTACAGGCCGATTTACGGTAATACCCATTTCAAATTCCTGTTCTGGTACTCCAGTTATATTTAGTATTACTGTAAACCCATTGGTTACTGTAAATACAATTACCAGTCAGGTAAGATGTACCGGTACACTCACCAGTGACATTATGTTCACGGGTTCTCTGGAAGCCAACACAACGTATAGTTGGACGCAGAGTTCTAATTTAATTGGTTTAGCACCCCTTTCAGGAACTGGAAACATTTTGGCATTTACAACTAATTCTTCTTCGAATGTTCCATTGATGAGTGTATTTACAGTAACACCCATGTCGAATTCCTGCTCAGGAGTTACGCGTACATTTTCAATTTTGGTAAATCCCGTTCCCAGCGTAAATCCCAACAGTAGCGTAACATATTGTAGTGGAA
>CAMBUH010000148.1 GCA_945870985.1 Chitinophaga pinensis | reverse complement strand
GACATTTGATTTCCAAATTTTTGGAGCAGACGGTAATAAAAAACCATTTATTTATTCGCGAATTCTCTCTAAAAAAGAAAAAAATTATTTAACTGAAATTTATCAAAGACTCACTGATGAAGAAAGTTCTTTCAAAGGAATTTTCCCTGTTGCGGAAAAGGGATTTATTTCCAATACCCCTAGTATAGACGATGGCAACTACACTTTTCAAATAAACTATTATAGCAGCCAGAAGAAAAAACAATGGAGTTTTACTCCGTTTGATGATTATAAAAGAGTGGTGGGTGATTATTTAGGATATAACAATGGAGTCGTTTATCTGGAGGTATTAAAGTATAAATCTATAATGTCGGGTAATCCTGAATCATCGCTGATTGGATTGAATCTTGAAACCGGAAAAATTGTTTTTGATAAGCCAACCAATGGAAAGTTTAAGTTTTATCCTTCCACCATTTCTGTTATAAATGGTCAAACCTATCTTTATGGAGAGTATTTTAAGCTGGACGATAATATAATTAAAGACCATTCTCTGGGTTTAGCATTTTGGTCTATTGATGAAAAAGGCAAAGTTATTGCTGAAAAGTATAATTCATGGGCAACGGATGTTGCTAAATACC
The DNA here is from genome assembly GCA_945870985.1 of Chitinophaga pinensis. Taxonomy (GTDB): domain Bacteria; phylum Bacteroidota; class Bacteroidia; order Chitinophagales; family Chitinophagaceae; genus Sediminibacterium; species Sediminibacterium pinensis_C. The sequence continues at coordinate 5,681 of CAMBUH010000148.1, read as the reverse complement.
TAAATGTTTCTGCAAAAGGTAAAATCGACGATTTCGGCTACCTGTATTTACATAATATGGTTCAAACCGTAGGGGGTGATATCTATGCTATAGGGGAAGGATATAGAAAGGTGGCAAGTGCTGCGGGAATTGTAACAAAAATAATTGGCGGCGGGGAGATGAGTGTCGCAAAATTTCAAGTTACTAATTTAGCGCTTGTTCAGTTTGATAAAGAGTTTAATCTGAAAGGGATTAAAATTTATGAAAAAAATGAAAATAACTTGGAACTGCCTAATGGGTTTGAATTTAACAGTAGCGCCTTACTTGGAAAGTATATTAAATATGCTTCTAATGGTTTTGATTATCGCTATGTTCAATCCAATATGGATAATTCTACTTTCTCAATTTGTTACAGTGATTATGAACGTTCCAAAGATTATAAAGGAGGCACATTTAAATCTATATCCTTTAATAATGGAAAATTTACAGAAGATAAAATTAATACACTTTCTAAGGCATCTACCAGTTGGGTGCTTCCGGGAAAACTTGGCCAAGTATTGTTAGTAGATTATTATAAAAAGGATAAAAAAATAGAAGCTCATTTTGAGAAACTTAATTAAGTTACATTTCACTGACTCTATAAATTAGTTTCTGGGTAAATTTTTGAAAAAGCTAAGTTGCTCCCTACTTTTTTTGAATTATATCCTCCAAACGAACTAAAGCCATTAATAGTAACAAGCGCCTCTATTCTGTAAATAAGCAACCTATCGAATATGTTTTTGCATGCCCGCTAATAATAACACGTTCACCCCTGTATTCACAATATAATTTGCCCATTCTTTCAGAAACCTGATGCGCTACCAGTTCCTTTTTATTCAGTCGATTTGCCCAAAATGGAATTAACGAACAATGGGCAGAACCAGTAACCGAGTCTTCTAAAATAGAAGCTTGTGGGGTAAAGAATCGGGAAACAAAATCACAAGTATCTCCAGCTGCCGTTACAATTACTCCCCCCGCACCCAAATTGATTTGGTCAAATAGGGTTCGGTTAATGTTCATATGCCTGATTTCAGTTTCATTTTCATACACCAGCATGTAATCCCGGGATTTAAAAATTTCCTTCGGTTGAATATTTAGGGATTTTAGAATTTCCGAGGGTACATCGGATTCAACCGGCATTCTGGATGGGAAATCCATTTTAAACAACTCCTGATCGATGGTAACATGTAAATCACCACTTAGGGTTTCGAAAACAATTTCCTTTTTGGGATAGTGCATAAGGGTATGCAAGCAATGCGCTGTGGCCAAAGTAGCATGACCACATAAATCCATTTCAAGTTCGGGGGTAAACCAGCGCAGGTGAATTTTTTCTCCTTTATCTACAAAAAAGGCCGTTTCTGCAACTGCATTTTCTTTGGCTATTTTCAGCAAAACATTATCGGGTAACCAGTTTTCTAGTGGTACCACACAAGCTGGGTTTCCACCAAAAATGGTGTCGGTAAATGCGTCAACCTGATAGAGTGGATGTTTCATGATTCCGGTTAAATACAATGTATACTTCCTGCATTCGTTATCGGTGCTATCAAATGTATTCATTTAAGTGATTATTTCCAATAAATACGGAGCCCGTGGCAGGCTATAGTTTCTTTACTTTTTTCTCTTATATTTATACTATCGTACATAAACTTTTTTACCTCAATTCGTTTATCTTATGAAGCTCTATTCAGTTATAACATTACTGTTATGTGCACTTTCTGCGAATGCACAAAAGATTAAAGTACCCTATGAGCAGTTTACCCTGCCAAACGGACTCAATGTAATCCTGCACCAGGATAAAACGATCCCCCGTATCAGTGTAAATGTGTGGTATTTTGTTGGCTCGGGCAGCGAGAAGCCCGGACGTACCGGTTTCGCCCATTTATTTGAGCATATTCTATTTGAAGGATCGAAGAATGTGCCCGAAGGTAAGTTTGATGAATGGCTAGAAGCTGCCGGTGCCAATAACAACGGCTCCACCACCGAGGATCGTACCAATTATTATGAAGACCTTCCTGCCAATGCATTGGACCTGGCGTTATTCCTAGAATCGGATCGTATGGGTTTTTTATTGGCTTCGCTCACGGATTCTACCGTGGATGGGCAGCGGGATGTTGTGAAAAATGAACGTCGCCAGTCGTATGAAAATCGGCCCTATGGTAAGGCTAATCTGGAATTGCCCGCTCTTTTATATCCTAAAGATCATCCCTATTCCTGGCCCGTTATTGGAACTATGGCCGATCTTACAGCTGCCAGTAGACAGGATGTGGCTGATTTTTTTACACAGTATTATATTCCCGGTAATGCTTCACTTTGTATTGCCGGCGATATTGATTTGGCACAGGCACGCAAAGCAGTAGAGAAATGGTTCAGTGATGTACCAGCAGGTAAAACTGTACTGCCTCCACATCCCGCTGCCGCTGTATTAACGGAAGAGAAGCGGGTGGTGATGGAAGATAAAGTGCAACTGCCACGACTTCAAATGATTTGGCTTTCTCCTGCTAACTTTCAACCCGGTAGCGCCGAAATGGAATTACTGGGCTCCTTACTAGGGGGAGGGAAAAATTCCCGGTTATACAAGCGACTGGTATATGATCTTCAGATAGCACAAAATGTTTCCGCCTTTCAAAATTCCAGCAAATTTTCCGGCGAGTTTTATATTGCCGTAACTGCCCGCCCCGGAATTGGTTTGAGTCAAATAGAGCAAATTGTGCAGGAAGAAATCGATAAGATTACAAGCGAAAGTGCTACCGACAGAGAACTTGCCCGCGTGGTGAACCAATATGAGTCACGCTTCCTCACACAAATCGAACGTTCCGGTGGATTCAGCGGTAAGGCAAACCAATTAAATGAGTACTTTTTCTATACCGGTAATCCAGATTATTTCAACGAAGATTTACAGCGTTATAAATCCGTTGATCCGGCTGATATTTCTGCCGCAGCGCGAAAATACCTCCGATCTAATGCACGTATAGTAATGAGCATCGTTCCCGAAGGAAAAAAAGATTTAGCAGCTACTAAAAAATAATATCATGAAAAAAATATGCTTACTTGTATCATTCACCCTCTGGTTGGTAGGTGGTTTCGCCCAGATGCCCGACCGAAGCGGTCCACCAGCATTGTCTCAGGTAAAAAATCTTTCGTTACCTGTACCCGTTCGATTTACATTATCCAACGGACTGAAAGTGGTTTTGATGGAAAAACATAATGTACCCATGGTGCAGGTGAACCTGTTGATTCAAACAGGTAATTATGATGACCCCGTTGGAAAGGAAGGACTCGCTTCTTTTGCCATGGATGTACTTGATGAAGGAGCCGGTAATTTTACTGCTCTTCAGTTGGCAGATGAGATTGAGTTGCTGGGAGCACAAATTGGAACGGGTAGCCGTCCCTTTTCTGCTGAAGTAAATTGCACTGCACCTGTTGCTCGCCTGCAAGATGCACTAGCACTGATGAGTACCATAATTCTGAAACCTACATTTGCTAATTCTGAATTAGACCGTTTAAAGAAGTTGCGACTGAATGCACTTCTACAGAATTACGACGATCCTTCTACTATTGCACAACGCGCCTTTAATCAGTTGATGTTTACGGAAGCCAGTCCCTATGGCCGTTTTGCCAATGATCGTACAATTCGTTCCTATGTTCGGGAAGATCTGGTTGCATTTCATACCACTAATTTCGTTACCGGAAATTCTACCTTGATTGTTGCCGGGGATGTAACCAAGCAATCCATTCAACCCCTGCTGGAAAAATATTTTGCAGCGTATCCAAAGGGAAATGCAACCAATAAGGCAAGGCCGGTTCCTGCCCAGGTGAAGGGAAGAAGTATTTATGTGATTGATAAGCCAGGCGCAGCGCAATCGGTTATTTCAATTGGCCGGCTTGGTCCAGCCAGAAATGATCCTTCCTATTATGCAGTGAATGTAATGAATACTATATTGGGCGGCTCCTTTACTTCCCGTCTCAATTCTAATTTGCGCGAAAAACATGGATATGCGTATGGCGCCTCATCTAGTTTCAGTTTTTGGAACACGCCTAGTCCTTTCGTGGCATCCTCCTCAGTTCAAACAGATGTTACTGGGCCTGCGCTGGGGGAATTCATTATAGAGTTCGATAAAATTCGCACACCAATACCTACAGATGAACTTTCCAGAGGGAAGAATTACAATGCCCTGGGATATGCTCGGCTATTCGAAACCAATATCGATCTTGCCGGAACATTGGGTTCGCAGATTTTGTATCAGTTGCCCGATGGATATTTCAATAATTATGTAGGAAAGATTTTGGCGGTTACTGAACAAGAAGTTATGGCGGCTGCTAATCAGTTTGTAGTGTCGGATAATATGTTGATTGTTATAGTGGGTGACCGTGCAAAGATTGAGGCCGGCATCCTAAAACTTAATCTGGGCAATGTAAATTTCCTCTCTATTGAAGATGTACTGGGTAAAAAGCCGGCATTATAAAATTCGCAATAGGGATTTAAAATAAGCAGCAGCGCAAAGAAAATTTGCGCTGCTGTTTTTATATAGCTATTTACCCGTGTAGTTTCCGAGCGACAGAGAGGAACTGCACGGCAGGTGGGCAATTTTTAGTTTCCGAACGACAGGGAGGAACTGCACGGAAGGCAAGCATCCACCACTTCCCAGCCTGTTAAAAACATCCAATCCGACATCTTTTTTAACTTGGGATAATTGATGTTTTGGGAATTATCCTTCGGGGTATGATAATCGGGATGCAATATTTTCTATCATTTTAGAAAATTCCCTTTGGGGAAGTGTTCTATTTGGGGTATAAAAAAAGCCGGCATTGCCGGCTTTTTATTTGTTGAACACTAGTCTTTTTTTTCTTCTTCTTTGCCGTCAAACATATCGGTAACCTTATTCCACAAATTTCCGGCTACGTCTTTTAGCTCTTCGAGTTTTTCCTCCGCCTGTTCTTTAAATTCTTCGAATTTTTCCTCCGCCTGTTCTTTGAATTCTTCGAGTTTTTCTCCAGCCTGTGCTTGGAGGCTTTCAGCCTGATCTTTGATTGAATCCACTAGGTTACTTGCTTCTTGGTTTTCGGGTGCATTAATTGGAAGCTCTTCTTCAGGTAAATTGTTGATTGACATGGTTTATCTTTTTTAGAGGTCTAAATTACCACATTTTTAATGCCGACAGGGTAGAAAGTGAGAATTAACAAATTAATCATGTAGTCAAAACTGAAAGAGCCTGTGCGACTCTGGAGCATATATGAAGTAAGTTCCCCATGTAGTTTCCGAGCGACAGGGAGGAACTGCACGGCAGATGAGCATTTGTTTGGTAAGTTTCCCGTGTAGTTTCCGAACGACAAAGAGGAACTACACGGCAGGTGAGCAATATTAGAGTTAATAGCTAAACATTCCAATATGTGCTCTGCACCGGGGCTTTCCACATGGTAATATCAGCTCTTATTTAATTTGAACAGAAATCCGCTTCCCCAGTCCAATCGAAACAATTTTATACAGGGTAGATAGTTCAGGTTCTATGGCGTTATTCTCGATCCTGGAAATATAGGTTTTACTTGTACCGCTAAGGTTGGCGAGCTCTTGCTGCGACAATCCCTTCCTTAGCCTTTCTTTTTTTATGATATTGCCAAAGTGAAATAGGTGCCTTGTTTTTTTACTAGGGAGGCTATTTTGGTAG
>CAMBUH010000147.1 GCA_945870985.1 Chitinophaga pinensis | reverse complement strand
TGGTATAGGAAATGGCAACTATGGAAAAGACCATGGCATAGCTTTCATAGGCACCAATGGAACCCTAGTACTGAACCGGAAAGGATGGGAAGTAATTGAAGAAAAGAAAAATGCCCAAAAAGTAGCGAAGGAATTTGTGGCTGCTTCGGATGTGGGACTAGACAAACATTGGGTGAATTTTGCCGAGGTAATTCGCTCAGGAAATCTGTCGGATTTACGATGCTCCATCCAGGCAGGTTCTGATATTGCTTGCCTGAGCCAAATGGGCAATATTGCCTATAGAAGTGGACAAAAAGTTCATTGGGATGCTGGCAAACAAGCTTTCAAGGAAGAAGCAATCAACCGTGAATACCTAAGTAAAGCATATTACAATGGTTATCAGCTTCCCAAAGTGTAGTTGAGTATTTGTAGGTATTTATTCGCGTAATTAATTCGTCCCTGCTTTTATCAGGATTCCTGTTTTAGCCATTATCTTGCATAAGAGAAATGGATAAATAATCCCATCGCTCATCGCCCATCGCCCATGGTTTAAACCATGGGCGATGGGCGATGAGCGATGGGCGATGGAAATTGATTTTTGAAAATTATGCCACATTCATTCATTAAAATATGGATTCATGCCATTTGGGCCACTAAAGAAAGGCAACCCATGATTCATAAAAGCGTTGAAAATACTATTTATCAATTTATTTCTGAGGAATTGCGAGCGCTAGAATGCCCGGTAAGAATCATCAATGGTATGCCAGATCATATACATTGTTTGTTTTTACTTAGCCGACAAAAATCAATAGCAGAAGTTATCAAACAGATAAAAGGAAGTAGTTCTCATTATATAAATCAAGCCAATCTCATTTCAGAAAAATTCTCCTGGCAAACAGGATATGCAGCTTTTTCGGTTTCCGAGTCTATTGTTGATAAGGTTTTTCACTATATCAAAAACCAAAAACAACATCACACAAATAAAAAATTTCAGCAGGAATTTGAAGAATTTATTGAATTATATGGCTTAACTCAGCAATAAATTTTCATTCGGAAAAAATATAAATCGAATAACCCTCTATCAGCAACATGAATTTAATCGCCCAACCTGAACAGGTGCTTTCCTCGGTTTTTGGCTACCCTGCATTCCGACATAATCAACAAGCCATTATTGAGCAATTGCTCCAAGGTAAGGATGCGGTTGTATTAATGCCTACGGGTGGAGGTAAAAGTTTATGCTACCAGGTTCCCGCTTTATGTTTACCCGGTGTTGCTATTGTGGTTAGTCCACTTATTGCTTTGATGAAAGACCAGGTAAACGCCTTACAACTAAGCGGAGTAGCCGCAACATTTGTAAACAGCACCCAATCGGCACAAGAGCAGGCGCAGATTTTTCAACAGCTTCAGCAACAACAAATCAAACTATTGTATGTTAGTCCGGAGCGACTGGTAGGCGAAGATGGCTATCTAATGAAGGTATTATCGCAAATTCCCATTTCCCTGTTTGCGATTGATGAAGCGCATTGTATCAGTGCTTGGGGGCATGATTTTAGACCAGAATACCGCACCCTGCAACAACTGAAAAAATTATTTCCAACTACTCCTGTAATTGCCCTTACCGCTACGGCAGATGCCATAACGCGGAAAGATATTATTCTGCAACTGGGTTTAACCGACTATACCTTATTTGAAAACAGTTTCAACCGGCCAAATATTCGCTATACGGTTAAACCAAAATCAGCCATTAAAACCCAGTTAGTAGATTTTTTAAAACAACAAGAAGAAGAGAGTGGTATTATTTATTGCCTTAGCAGAAACAGTACCGAACAACTAGCAGCTGAATTGTGCGACATAGGAATACCGGCTGCCGCCTATCATGCGGGGTTAGATAAAAATATTCGGGATGAACGACAGGATAAATTTCTACGGGATGAAATCAAGGTTATGGTGGCTACCATTGCTTTTGGAATGGGCATTCATAAAAGTAATGTGCGCTTTGTAGTGCATGCCGACCTGCCGAAAAACATAGAAGGATATTATCAGGAAACCGGCAGAGCCGGAAGAGATGGCTTACCCGCAGAAGCCCTGCTATTTTATGGCGGCGGGGATGTGATGAAACTAAAAAACTTTGCACAAATTGAAAATAACCCCGAACAAACAGCCATCTTGTTAAAAAAACTTAACCAGATGGTTCAGTTTTGCGAGACTACCGCTTGCAGGAGAAAATTTTTGTTGCAATATTTTGGAGAAACCGCCCCCGGATACTGTGGCAATTGTGATAATTGTTTGCAGCAACGGGAGATGAAAGAATATACTGTTCCTGCGCAAAAAGTGTTAAGTGCTGTTTACCGGCTTCAAGAAAGCTTTGGTACCCATTATGTGATTGATATCCTTAGGGGCAGCCAGCAAGAAAAAATTAAACCTGCCCATCGGCAATTGTCGGTTTATGGTATTGGAAAGGAAATGGCTAAGCAAGAGTGGCAATATATTATACAGCAGCTGGTTCAATGGGGCTACCTGCAACCTGCAGGCAATCCTTATCCTGTGTTGCAGTTGAACGAAAAAAGTAAGGCCGTTTTATTTCAGGGTGAAGCAGTATATCTGCCCGCACCCCTGCAAGAAACGAAAGTATATGAGCCGGTAATTTATCAGTCGCTTGAATACGAAAAAGATTTGCTGGCGGAACTGAAACAGATTCGTAACCGATTGGCGCGACTGGAAAATGTGCCGCCTTACCTGATTTTCAGCGATAGTACTCTATTAGATCTCTGCACTTATCTGCCCATTACACGCGACGACATTTCGAAAATTGCCGGATTTGGTACGTTTAAAACAGAGAAATATGGCAGTCATTTTTTACACCCGATTCAAGATTACTGCATCAGCAATCGACTCGCCACCCGAATCAATCAACTGCCCGGAAGAAAGATAAAAAGAAACCCTGCTCCCGGCAATACCACAGCAACTAAATCAGATACCCGGCAAGTTAGTTTAGAATTGTATAAGGAGGGATTGAGTTTGGAAGAGATTGCCGAGAAAAGACACTTATCCAAAGCCACCATCGAACAACACTTTTGTGATTTTGTAAGCAGGCAGTTAATCCCCATTCATCAATTGGTTACTGAAACCAAGCAAAAACAGATTAGAGCAGTGGCCAATCAGGTAGGCCGGCTTCGTTTAAAAGACATCAAAGAGGTATTGCCCGATGATATATCGTATGGAGAAATAAAGCTAACTCTGGCAGCGTTTCCTGACTAGGCAGGCAAATCGTTTAACACAAAATCTAAGGCTCTTTCCTCTGCCCAGGAATACGGCGCATTTTTCTGCTGAAACCCGCAGTGTCCGCCCCGGTCGGTAATTTCTAAATACAGATAAGAATGATCTTTCGCCACTTCTTCACAAAAACATTCCGGCGCCAGAAACGGATCATTGGCTGCCTGCACTAAAAGAGACGGAACCCGCAGATTAGGTAACAAAGGTTTCACGCTGGCTTGTTGATAGAAATCAAAAGCATCTCGATATCCATGCAAAGGAGCTGTATATCGATTGTCAAAATCAATGAAATGTTGAATCTGGTGGTAGTTTTGGGAACTGATTTCACCGGGAAACTTTTGCTCTTTAATCCTGATTTTTTTGCCCAGTTTTCGCAAAAATCTTTTTGTATAAAATTGATTGCCGGGTTTCATCAATTGCAATACGCCACTGTGTAAATCGCAGGGAACAGAAAAAGCGATTGCCCTATCGATTGCAGCCGGAACCCAATTGGGATCTTCAGCCAGCGCACGCAAAGTTAAACTGCCCCCCATGCTAAACCCTATCAAGGTTACCGATTGATATTGCCTTTTTTCAAGTGCATATTCAATTACCCTGCGCAAATCGGCGGCATCCCCGTGATGATAAAATCGCAACAATCGGTTCATCTCACCGCTGCAACTTCTGCAATTCCATCCCAGGGCATCATATCCCGCTGCCGTGAATATCTTAGCCATGCCGGTAACATAGTGCCGATGAGAATCGCCCTCTAACCCATGGGTAATAATTACCAGCCGGTTGGTATCTGTGGAGGTAAATTTCCAGTCCACATCTACAAAATCTCCATCAGGTAATTCCAGCCTTTCCCGAGTACTGTAGCGGAAAGGAATTTTCCGAAACAAACTCGGCCATACGGTTTCCCAGTGACCATTGATCATCCAGGCGGGTACGGATAATTTTTCGTGAGGTAACAGCGGCATATTTGAGAAGCATTCAGCGGCGAAGGTAGCAATTTATAAAACCGAAACGGGCTTATAACGAATATTCACGGGATATATAAACATAAAATTACCGGCATCACCGAATACTTGATGCAAACAGTTTACAGGATGCATTAATTAAGTATATTGAATTTTAATTGAAAAAATGCTTCGCAGTAACCCTTTCCCCACGAAAAAAATACAAGATTCCAGAAGGGAGTTTTTAAAGCATTCTGCGCTTTTAACTGCCGCCTCCGCTTTTCCGGCAGCATTTACCCATGCATCTGCACAAGCTGCAAAAGGAACCCGAAAAATAGGTGCCGGGGAAAAGGTAAATCTGGCCTGTATTGGCATTGGAAACCAGGGAGGGTCGGATATATATTCTTTTAGCAAAACCGGACTTGCCAATTTTGTAGCATTCTGTGATGTAGATATGGGTGGCCCACAAACTTTAAAAGTATTAAAAGATTTTCCCGATGTGCCCCGCTTTCAAGATTTCAGAACCATGTTAGATAAAATGGGTACCGAAATAGATGCCGTTGCCATTGGGGTTCCCGATCATTCCCATTTTCCCATCACCATGATGGCCCTGGCAATGGGTAAACATGTGTTCGTTGAAAAACCGATGGCCCGCACATTTCAGGAGGTTGAGCTGATGATAAAAGCTGCCAAAAAACACAGCAAATGTGTAACCCAGATGGGCAATCAGGGACACTCGGAAGGAAATTATTTTCAATTCAAAGCCTGGAAGGAAGCGGGTATTATTAAAGATGTTACCCGCATAACGGCTCATATGAACAGTGCCAGAAGATGGCATGGCTGGAATCCGGGCATCACTTCCTTTCCGGCGGCTGAACCGATTCCATCAACAATGGACTGGGATACTTGGTTAGGCGTAACCCAACAACACGATTATCAGGAAGATTTTGTGAATGGTCAGTGGAGATGCTGGTTCGACTTTGGCATGGGAGCCCTGGGCGATTGGGGTGCCCACTTGATAGATACAGCACATGAATTTTTAGAGTTGGGCTTGCCAACAGAAGTTACTTTACAAAAAGGGGAAGGACACAATTCGTTTTTCTATCCTCAAACTTCCACCATTTTGTTCCGCTTCCCGGAAAGAAAGAATATGCCGGCAGTAGATCTTACTTGGTACGATGGGGTAAACAATTATCCGCCATTGCCTGATGGATTTGGCAACTCGGCACTCGACCCCAATATTCCAACACCTAGCAAAGGAAAGATTGCCCCAAATAGGCTGAACCCGGGTAAAATTATTTATGGTAAAGACCTCACTTTTAAAGGTGGGTCACATGGCAGTACCCTATCCATTATTCCAGAAGATAAGGCCAAAGACATGGCTTCCAAACTTCCCGAAGTGCCGGCAAGTCCCTCCAATCACTATGCGAATTTTTTAAAAGCCTGCAAAGGAGAAGAAGCTACTCGTTCCCCTTTCCATATTGCCGGGCCGCTCACTCAGGTATTCTGCCTCGGTGTACTAGCACAAAAATTGAACGCACAATTGTTATTCGACCCAAAATCAAAAAAAATTACCAATAATAAAATTGCCAACGAAATGCTGGTTGGACTTCCTCCCAGAAAAGGTTGGGAACAATATTATAAAATATAAAGAGACAAGCCTAGGTTATGTATTTTAATTAAAAAAATCATTAGTATTCGGTATATGAAGGAACCTTCTTTTTTGCGACTTTTGCAACCGCTCACGTTTTTCAATACCCGAAGAACCCGAGAAATTTTTAATGTAAATCCCACCAGCGCACCGGGAAGAACCGAAGCCAGTAAGGTAGATATTCAGGTATTCGATTATACTGCGCAAACACTAGAAGAAAAAAAATTTTTATCGGTAGAAGACTGCTTCCACTATCGCGACAATCAACATGTAACCTGGATAAATATAGATGGTATCAGAAAAACAGATGTGGAGGCAGTTTGTAACCATTTTAATATTCACTACTTAATTGCAGAAGACATCCTGAGTATCGGACAACGCCCTAAGATGGATGAAATGGATCCAGTGCTCTTTTGTTTGCTGAATATGCTTTACTTCAATGAAACAACCTCCTCTGTTGAAA
>CAMBUH010000146.1 GCA_945870985.1 Chitinophaga pinensis | reverse complement strand
TCTGATTTGTCTTTAAGGATAATCGCATTTAACCAGAAATTTGCCCTCGAATTAACAGGCTCATTGACAAACTCAATATTAGAATCTTTAAAAAATGAGTTGTAATTTTCAGCCAATTCTCTTTTATTTTCTACAAAGCTGGCTAATTGTTCTAATTGGGCACATGCAAGAGCCGCATTCAGGTTTGGCATCCTGTAATTGTAACCAATTTCATCATGAGTAAACGCCCAGGGATGTGGAACTTTTGCCTGTGTTGTTAGATGCTTGGCTCTTTTTGCAATAGCACTATTATTAGTAACAATAGCGCCACCTCCACCACAAGTGACTGTTTTATTTCCATTAAAACTGAAAATTCCCAGTTCCCCATAAATTCCGGTATGTTTACCTTTATAATAACTACCCAGTGATTCTGCTGAATCTTCTATAAGTGTAATATTCCACTTTTTACAAATTTCAGCAATCTCATCAATCCTACAGGGCAAACCAAACGTGTGCATTGGTATGCAAGCCTTAATCTTACTTCCAGATTTTTTATTATAGGTATCTCCATCATTTCTGATTTCAGCATTCTGATTCAGATATTCCACCATTGAATCTGGTGACATTCCTAAAGTATCCTTGTCAACATCAATGAAAACGGGTTTTGCCCCAATATAATTAATCGCATTACATGTAGCTATAAAGGTTAAACTTTGTGATAGAACCTCGTCTCCTCTATTTACTCCTGCTAATATCAAACCCATATGAAGCGCATTTGTACCATTAACAATTGCAATTGAATAATTTGCTCCTGTTATCTCGCACATCATTTCTTCAAACCTATTTACATAGGCTCCAACAGATGAAACAAAAGTTGAATCAATTGAGTCAATCAGATATTTTTTTTCATTCCCCGCAAATGTTGGAGCATGCAAGGGAACAAAATCCTTTCCGGGGAATTGACTTTTTATAAAGCTGGTAAGATTTTCGAAAGATAACTGCTTCATCAAATATTATATATGTTTGCCTTATAGTTCTTTAAAATATTGGGATCTCTAAACCATTGAATGGTTTCAGCTAATCCTTCAGAAAAAGAAAATTCAGACTTCCAATTTGTATGTTTTAGAATTTTTTCATTTGAACCATATAAACGAAATACTTCAGAATTTTGAGGTCTCAATCTTTGCTTATCAATTATGATTCTTGCATTAGGATTAATTTGTCTTATTAGTTCATTTGCAAGATCGCCAACAGATATTTCTGATTGAGTGGCAATGTTACAATCATGTCCTATTAGACTGGCAGCTTTTGCGATTTCTACAAATCCTTTTACTGTGTCCTTTACATACAATAAGTCACGAGTTGGAGCAAGGTCACCCAACATGATTTCTTCCATACCATTTAACAATTGAGTAATAATTGTTGGAATAACTGCTCTGGCAGACTGTCTAGGGCCATAGGTGTTAAATGGTCTTACAATAGTTAATGGAAGTTCAAAACTCCTATAGAAAGAATCTGCAATAGAATCAGCACCAATTTTAGAAGCAGAATAAGGAGATTGAGGTTGTCTTGGATGGTTTTCATCAATGGGTATGTATTGAGCGGTGCCATATACTTCCGATGTGGAAGTAACTAGCACTCTTTCAATACCTAAGTCTTTTGCAGCCTGTACAATATTCAATGTTCCTTTAACATTCGTATCAATATACGAATCCGGGGAATGATAACTGAAAGGAATTGCTATTAAAGCAGCAAGATGATAAACTATTGAACAGTCTTTCATTGCTGTTCTTACTCCATTTGGGTCTCTTATATCTCCTGCAAAAATTTCAATTTGGGATAGAATATCTTTTGGAAGACTATCTAACCAACCCCAAGAATTGAATGAATTATAGTAAACAAAAGCTTTTACTTTATATCCATCAGATATTAATTGTTCTACAAGATGGCTTCCTATAAATCCATCAGCCCCCGTAACTAGTATTTTCTTACTCATTTTAATAAACTATAATCTTCCGTCAATTTGATTTCTATCTAAAATTGCTTTTATATCAAATACTACACAGTTTTGTGAATTTTTCAACTCACTTAAATTAATATGAATAAATTCATCATGAGCAACTGCAAGAATTACCGCATCATACTTTATTGGAGTTGTAACTAGACTTATTCCATACTCATGACTAACCTCCTTTGCATCTGCGAGAGGATCATAAACATGGACATCTAATCCAAATTGAATTAATTCATTATAAATATCAACCACTTTAGAATTTCGAATGTCGGGACAGTTTTCTTTAAATGTTACTCCTAAGACTAACGCTTTTGCACCTTTAATTATTATCCCTTTCTGGATCATTAATTTCACAACCTTGTTAGCTACAAATAGTCCCATATTGTCATTAACTCGCCTACCACTTAAAATTACTTGTGGGTGATAACCCAGACTTTCTGCTTTGTGTGCCAAATAATACGGATCAACACCAATACAATGACCACCAACCAAACCTGGTCTATACTTTAAGAAGTTCCATTTTGTACCTGCTGCATCTAAGACATCATTTGTATCAATACCAATCTTATCAAAAATCAACGCCAACTCGTTAACAAAAGAAATATTTACATCTCGCTGAGCATTCTCAATTGCCTTACTTGCTTCAGCAACTTTTAAACTAGGTGCTTTATGTGTTCCAGCCAATATGATGCTTTTATACAATAAGTCCACTACTTCAGCTATTTCAGGAGTTGATCCGGATGTAACTTTTTTAATTTTTGTTAGTGTATTTACTTTATCGCCAGGATTAATTCTTTCAGGAGAATATCCACAGAAAAAATCAACATTAAATTTCAATCCGCTATAGCTTTCTAATATTGGTACACAATCTTCTTCTGTACAACCAGGATACACCGTGCTTTCATAAATTACTATATCATTTGTTTTTAAAACCTTTCCTAACATTTCCGAAGCTTTAAGCAAGGGGTTCAAGTCTGGCGCTTTGAATTGGTTTATGGGAGTAGGAACAGTTACGATGTAGACATTGTAAGAACTCAAATCTTCAACTCTTGAAGAGAAACTCAAGCCTAATTTTTCTGACTCAACCGCCAAATTCATTGCAAGCTTTAAGCCTCCTAAGTCAGCCTCATTGGTTCTGTCTTTTCCTAAACTCAACTCATCTATCCTGTCCTGATTAATATCAAAACCCAATACTTTATACTTTTTACCGAATTCAATGGCAAGAGGAAGGCCTACATAACCTAAACCGATAACTGCAATTTTTTTACTTTCTAAGCTCATAATTTATAATTCAATGTTCTTGTAACTTCTCACCAAACTATACACCAATAGTTGCGATTTTATGATTTGCGTTACTTCAGATGCTTTAAATAAAACCAATTATTGACTGCAAATCAATGAATTACTTATTTGGAAATGTTTGCAAATACGAATTGGCCGTCGGTACCACACTAATTTTAAAATTGTTTAATCAAAGTCATCCTCAAATTCAAGTTGGAATTTCTTCTGCCTTCAATAAATAGACTGTTTCGGGATTGAATTAAATTTATCGATGGTGAAAAGCTGAGCTCATTTTTTTTCCACATAGGCTGTATATTCCAGCAATAGTCTATCCACTGATAGGAAAATCTATTGGGGTCGTGGGAAATAAGTTGGAATTGCCAGGCGATGGAAAAATTAGATTGCGCATTAATGATTCTACCCCAAATACTTTGCAAATCTGTACCATAACCCACTCCCGCACCAAGAATTTGATTATAGTGAGTATAACCATTATCACCCCCATGAACATACCAATTACCAGCCCCCCTTAATAAATTGGAAGGTGTTTCAGATTGTTTCAAAGTTTCAATTCCAAACAAAATCTGATGTTTTCCGGTTTTAATTAACTTACTAGCCCCAAAAATATATGCAGCTGAATGAGTAGCATCCATTGCATAGTCCCGAATATTTTGCTTATAATCATTATAACCCCATTCACCATAAAACTCCCAACCCGATTTGGGCATCACCCAACGAAAGAAAAAAGATGCCAACTGGTCGGTATTTTCGGCATCGTCATTCTGTTCATTCTTTTTTTGAAAAGCTTTGGTAAGCACCGGCACATATTTTTTAAGAAAATTATTCCCCCCAAAACCAATATCTTTTTGATAGCGCTGTAAACTCCTCGTCATACCCACAAATAAACCGGGTATCCATTTGGGTTGATAACTAACTACAAAAGCACTCTGATATCGCCAGGTAGCTGGATAAGATTCTGTAGTTAATTTTAGGTTCATATTTTCATAGGGCCGGGTAGAATCACTGTCAAGCCGGGATCCAATTAACTGCCACTCGAAATTTCCGATGGGGGTTTTGGCTGGGCGGTTGCTTCTTACATATGCGTGCAAAAATCCGGGGGCATTGTTACTCATTAAAAGGGAAGACCGCATTCCAGGGCCCCACCACAAATTCTGGGTGGATACCCCCATAGATACAGCCCCTACCCTTATGCCAGCTGCCGACTGGCCTGGAAATGCCTTATTATACACCCCTCCTGCACTACTACCCCAGTTAACACTGGTATCGTATCTGCTATTGGCAGCATAAACCCATTCCGGCGCCAACTGAACCTCCATAATTCCATAGCTCATATATACCCCAGCTCTAACAAAAGTTTGTACTCCCTTGGCGGGTATCATAGCACCATCATTCCAGCCAAAGGGATGGTGGCTATTGTATTGCGTAATAAGGGTAATTGGCAAGGCAACAACCTGTGCTTTCTTCCAACTAATTACTGCCGGTCGTAGTTCAACCGGACGAACTGCCATTGAAACCAATGGCTTATCAGAAACGCTTAATTGAGCCATTCTTAAACTATCTTCCTCCGGAGACCCCACTATCAGCATTTGAGCTTGTAGCTGCAAGGGGGACAAAGAAGGTAATCCCCCCAACAACACAATGATAGTTCGTATTAAAACAATACCATTTCTTATTGTAGAACGCATCAGGAAATTCGGGATATAGGCACAACTTGTCCCTCCCCGGATTGCTGATCCAGGGATTCGAAAACTGAGTTATTACTTAAGAACTCCGGCACCATTTTCTTCATCTGTGCCACTAATTGCATGGTTGCTTGGCGCTGACGGGATATATGGAATAGAGTTTCCAAATCTTCCACCAACTGGTCGGACTGATGATTTCGTATTCTGGCTATCATAATTTTCTCGTGATAAGTGGGGAGGGTATTCTCAGAATCCATCAACAACTCTTCGTATAATTTTTCTCCTGGGCGTAGTCCTGTGTATCGAATGTCGATATCTGCCCCGGGTACATGTCCATATAACCTAATCATTTTTTTGGCCAAATCTGCAATAGAAACGGGCTTACCCATATCGAATACAAAAATTTCTCCACCCTTGCCCATACTGCCAGCCTCTAGCACCAATTGACAGGCTTCGGGAATCGTCATAAAAAACCGGGTAATATTCGGATGAGTAACCGTTACGGGACCGCCCTTTTCGATCTGCTCTTTAAACCGGATAATCACCGAACCATTGGAGCCCAGTACATTACCAAAACGGGTGGTAATAAATTTGATGGGTTGTTCATTGGAATTAGAACCCTGTGCTTCCCATTGGGTATTCAATAAACGATGGAGATGCTGCACATAGGCTTCCGCCAAACGCTTGGATGCTCCCATTACATTGGTTGGGTTTACTGCCTTATCGGTAGAAACCATTACGAATCGCTTTACCTTATACTGAACCGACAAATCTGCTATAATTTTAGTACCCATCACATTGGTTAAAATGGCTTCCTGCGGACAAACCTCCATCATGGGTACATGTTTATAGGCGGCTGCATGATATACATAATGAGGTTCGAATTGAGCAAATAAATCATTCATTCGATCTCGGTTACGAACATCCGCTAAAAAAGGTACGCAGATCACTTCTGTATTTGTTTCTTGCAATTCAAGTTCCAAATGATGTAAGGGTGTTTCAGCCTGATCGCAGAGTACGATTGTGTTGGGTTGGAATTTTAGTAATTGTCGAACAATTTCACTACCAATCGATCCCGCAGCACCGGTTACGAGGATGCGTTTATTTTTCAATTGATGCCCAATGGCTTCATTATTGATTTTGATTGGGTCTCGTTCGAGCAGATTTTCAGTTTTTAGCATCTGAAGCTGACGGGTAGAGAATTCACCATTGATCCAGGATTCGAAAGGTGGAACATTCAACACTTTGATATTATGATCTAAACAATAATCAACTATCTCATTTTTTCTGGCCGGTGATAAAGAAAAATTGGCAATAATCAGTTCATGAATGGGTG
>CAMBUH010000145.1 GCA_945870985.1 Chitinophaga pinensis | reverse complement strand
ATATGAAAGAATATGGCATCGAAACCCGAAGACTAGCTGGTACCGGGGTAGTTGGCATATTAAAAGGCGGAAAACCCGGTGCTGTAGTTGGTTTGCGGGCCGATATAGATGCCCTTCCCGTAACGGAAAGAAACGACCTGAGCTTTCGGTCTAAAGCAATCGGCGAATATAATGGCCAACCCGTTGGCGTAATGCATGCCTGTGGCCATGACACCCACATAGCCATGTTGCTGGGCACCGCTAAAGTTTTATCTCAACTGCGTAGTGAAGTACCCGGTACCGTAGTATTTATTTTTCAACCCGCAGAGGAAGGTCCCCCTGCAAATGAAGAAGGCGGTGCGCCGTTGATGATAAAGCAAGGATTAATGGATAATCCTGCCATAGATGCTGTATTTGGAATTCATATACAGTCAACCCTAGAAGCCGGAAAATTAGGCTATAAGTCCGGTAGTTTTATGGCATCTTCCGACTGGTTTAAAATAACAGTAAAAGGAAAGCAAACCCATGGCGCCAATCCTTGGTTAGGAATCGATCCGGTAGTGGTTAGTGCCGCCATTATTCAAAATTTGCAAACGATAGTAAGTCGTCAGTCCGACTTAACCCTTGCCCCTGCTGTAATTACTGTTGGTAAAATTAACGCCGGGGTTCGTCCTAACATAATTCCCGAAGAAGCGGTTTTAGAAGGAACCATCCGCACTTTGGATGCCGGTATGCAGAAGGATATACATCAAAGAATTCAATGTATGGTAACCCAAACCGCTGCTGCTTATGGTGCAACCGCTGATGTTTCTATCGATACCAAAACCCTGGTTACCTATAATAATCCGGCCTTGGTTTCCCGTTCTGTTTCCTCTCTTAAAAAAGCATTGGGCGATCAAAATGTAGTAGAAATACCTTGGGCCACCGGTGCGGAGGATTTTTCATTTTATGGTACCAAAGCCCCTTCTTTTTTCATGTTTCTGGGTGCAAAAAATCCTGCATTGTCTGCCCAACAAGCATTCCCACATCATACACCTGATTTTATGTTAGATGATAGTAAGTTAGATGATGGCGTGAAAGTATTTTGTCAGTTAGTGTTCGATTTTGCTAAGCCCAAATAATCTAGTTGTAGCCCTATGTTTCCAACGAATACCCCACAGCAAGCTGGATACTATTTTCCCGCCGAATTTGCCCCCCATGAAGCTACCTGGCTCAGCTGGCCCCATAAAGAAGCCAGTTGGCCCGGAAAAATTGATACGATTTATGCTCCCTATAGTCAGTTCGTGTATTATCTGGCAAACAGTGAAAAAGTGCGCATCAATGTACTAGATGAATCGATGCAACAATTTGCCATTCAACACTTGCAGAAAGCCAATGTGAATCTGGCCAATGTTGAATTTTTTCTGCATCCTACCAATGATGCCTGGTGTAGAGATCATGGTCCTGCATTCCTGATTAATCCATCTGCTTCCCAAAAGAAAGTGGTAGTAGATTGGGGATACAATGCCTGGGGTAATAAATATCCACCCTTCGATTTAGATGATGTTATACCCACTTCCATTGCGCAACATTTTAATCTTCCTGTTTTTCATCCGGGAATAGTAATGGAAGGAGGATCGGTTGAATTTAATGGTGCCGGCACCTTGCTAACTTCAACGGCCTGCCTGCTGAATCCAAACCGAAATCCTCATTTAAATCAGCAAGAAATAGAAGCATTTCTTTGTGCTTATTACGGGGTACATCAAATTCTATGGGTGGATGAAGGAATAATTGGGGATGATACCGATGGACATATAGACGATACCGTTCGGTTTGTGAATGAGCATACCGTGCTAACGGTTGTGGAAGAAAATACAAAAGATGAAAACTATGCACTGCTGCAGCATAACCTGAAGCAGCTAAGCCAAATGCGTTTATCAAATGGGCGTTCACTGGATATAATTGAATTACCCATGCCCGATCCGGTGATATATGAAGACCAGCGTTTGCCTGCCTCCTATGCCAATTTTTATATTGCTAACAAATATGTGATTGTACCCACTTTTCGATGTTCCAAAGATGAGAGGGCATTAGAAATCATCAGCAGTTGCTTCCCCGAAAGAAAGGTGGTTGGCATTAACTCAACAGATATTATTTGGGGACTGGGTAGCTTTCACTGCCTAAGTCAGCAAGAACCGCAGGTTTAACCCGTAACGGTTAAGGTAGTTCCGCTTACCGCCACTGTATATACTTTTAGGGCAGAGGTAGATTGTCCACCTACATTGGAGCCCGAAGTATTAAAAATTGCGCCATGGTTGGGGCAAATAAATGTATTTGAGCTGGCAAAGAAAGCAATTGAAGTACCTTGATGGGTGCAGGATTCCTGCACTGCAACGAAAGATCCTGCAACATTTGCGGCTGCCAATCTTACCACTACCACCCCACTTTGTGAAAGAGAAGAGCCAATTGTGGTCAACTGTGCGCTCAAGTTGATGGTAAAATTTACATTAGAGGGAGGTCTGGGCGCATTGTTATTGGGCGTGTCGCTAGATTTAGAGCAGGCCATTCCCATACAAGAAACACAAGCAACCGCCACCGGAGCGGTAAGTTTTTCTATAAATTGACGTCTTTCCATAAAAGGGGTTTTTGGTTTTTAGGTAGACTTCTGCTAGCACAAAATTGCTGCCTGCAATGAAGTGAATTTTCAAGTATAACAACTGAAAATGTAAATTGTTAACTATTATTATACTTTTTTTTCCTTCAAGGCATAGTCGTTCGATCCGCATAGGCGGAGAGGAGATTATGCGTTGAAGGAGAATATTTTCAGACAAGTCCAGCTTTTTTTCATCTAACTATTTTACTTGCATATTTTATCCCTTCTTTATGCCAAGATTCTCCATTTTTTCGAAAGTTCAATGTAGCATCTGCATCTTTGTTGAAGGCTCCCCATTTTTAGTACACCATAAAAGTAGAATAATTTATCATTAAAATTCTATTTCTTTAACCGGTTGTAAGTAGTTTACCAGAGGTGAAGCCGGGTCGTAACGAAGCCCAACTGGTTGAGTATTTTTTTGTCTATACATTTTGGGTGATAATCCGTTCAGTGCATCATGCGGTCTGCTTCGATTGTAATCATCCACCCATATTTGTGTTACTTCTCTTACTTCATCAATTGAATCAAAAATATAAGCGTCTAAGATGCTATTTCTATAAGTTTTATTAAATCTTTCGATGTAAGCATTTTGAGTAGGCTTGCCTGGCTGTATATATTTAAATTCAATTTCGTTTGCTTGGCTCCATGATTGCGCAAGTTTTGCAACAAACTCTGGCCCGTTATCCATTCTGATTTTTTTAGGTTTACCATATCGATTCATTAAATGTTTCAATACCCAAATAACACGACTGCTTTTCAACGAATAGTCGGTTTCAATGAATAATACTTCGCGATTGTAGTCATCAATTACGTTAAAAGAACGAAATTTTGTGCCGTTACTTAATGCATCACTCATAAAATCAATACTCCATGTTTGAGTAAAGCCCTGCGGCACTTCTAGTGGTTCTTTAACTCTTGTTGGAAGTCGTTTCTTTACTTTGCGACGAAGCGGTAATCCCATTTGTTTATACACCCTATGCAATTTTTTGTGATTTACAATTGTACCTGAATTTCTAATGCGATAATAACACTTCCAAAAACCTTCAACCGGGTTTTCTTTGGCAAGGTCTTCAAGCTTTTCCTCAATGTTTCTGTCATTTTTGATAGATTCATAATGTAGGTTGCTTCTACTTATCTTTAATAATCGACACGCCTTGCTGATGTCTTTTGGCCGCTCTAATCGCAACTCATTGATAATTCTCCGCTTATCGCAAGGCTTTAAAGCTTTTTTTCAATGATGTATTTGGCTGTATCTAACTCCATGGCAAGATTTGCATACATCTTTTTTAAGCGGGCATTTTCTTCTTCAAGTTCTTTTATTCGTTTTAACTCGGTAGCTTCCATGCCGCCATAACGTTGTCGCCATTTATATAACGACGCTTTACTTACACCATGATCACGATTGATCTCTTCTGCTGTTTTGCCATTGTAAAACTCCTTGAGAATGCTGGCAATTTGTGTGGGACTGAATTGGCTCTTTTTCATTTTGTTTACGTGTTTAAAATTAAGACTTTTGTCTACTTTTAAAACGTACTATTTTTGGGGGAGCTTACATACACAAGTAGTGCCCAAATAAACTTCATATTGATCAATTATTTGTCCGGATTCATCTCGAATAGTAGTAACAAGATACCAATCAATACAACCTTGAGCCCCGAGCCTTGTAATGTTGGAAGTTAAGTAGAACGTGTTGTTATTATATATTTTTAGATGTAAATGGGTTTCAAGATTGTATTTTTTAATCACTAATTGGAAATACTACCCATCAGGCCTACATTGATATGCCAATCACCAAGCCTTTCCCAATACATTTATTCTACAGGATACTTCAGAACATTCTGCTTCCATGCTGCAAATACCCTTTTGATAGAATCTGGAAACACATTAGACAGGTACTCGATTTCACGAATTCTTTGAACAATCGTTCGGTCTTCGTTAAACATAAACTTCTTCACAATCGGACAACCTATTGCCTTTCCTACCATAGAATCATATTGAAATCTGGAACCCTTCCTGTCACAACAGGTAAAGGCTTCGACAAATATCCTGCTCGAATTATACTTCTGTATATATGTATATTTTTTGCTTGGAGCCCCTCTTAGAGTAGTATCGCATATAAATCTTAGGCTGTCAATTGAAAGGGTATCCTTACTTTTACTTTTGAAAAAGGGCCACCCTCCCGGCAACCGAAAGGAAATACTGTCTGCTTTTGCATATGATGCTACAATTACAGCAGTATCTGATAGATTTTGGTATTCGTATATCCAATTCTTTCGCATGTCTATAAGCCTATATAACAATGTTTCCACGAAAGTAGTGTCTATCGATGCTGTTTGTATGTCTCGAATACCACAAATCTGAGTAATGCTAACGCTATCTTGGTACCAAAGGTTTTCCGACAAATCAAAATCTAGCTTCGCTTCGTTTTTAAAAGTATTGTATACAGTATGGTGTAGTCTTAGGCATTCCTCTGGCATATTTGATTCTTGGGTTTTACAAGAGATCAATAAGAGCAATGGGTTAAGAATTAAGAGAAGAATGTTCATTGTGTAAAAATACTATTTTATCATTTCACTAAGCGTCCAGTCTTTGGAACCAGTTCTGGCCACAGGGACAGGCTCAGCAGGATAGTATAACAACACTTTAAGGTTTGTTGTAGCTCTGTCACCGGCATAAGCAAGTGTCCCCCCTGCTGATATTTGTTCTATATACAAACCTTTAGGGGCTGAATTACTAGCAATAGGATCGCCATTAAACCCTAAATTGGTACAATACCATTCACCCTCAACGGTAAATGTTACACCTTTATAAATTCCAAATCCTTTTGGAGCATCAGGGGATTCGGATACGACTATAGCCTGCCATTGTTTTGTATACATCCTTGCTATTGGAAGAGGTAGCCCACCTCCTGCTGATTCATTAATCCAACTGCAAAGGCTTACATAAGATTCGTCGAACCAAGAAGGGCAAGTAGTGCCCAAATAAACTTCATATTGATCAATTATTTGTCCGGATTCATCTCGAATAGTAGTAACAAGATACCAATCGATACAACCTTGAGCCCCGAGCCTTGTAATGTTGGAAGTTGATTTAGTTGTTGCGTTGTTTGGTATCAAATTTGAATTTAGCCCCTTTGAAATTCTCCCTTCTGAATACAGGTATCCATTTTTGTACTCAAGCTCATATTGCCTTATCCCCGCTGGTGTTAAAAACTGATATTTTCCATCTTCTATATCTGATGCGGTATGAAATATATTATGAAAAGTATTATGCGGTAGTTGAGAAAACTGTATGTTTTTAGAGGGTGAATATATTGCTACATACATGTTTTTTATCGTACCATCTTTATTTACTAGAGATACTAAGTTAAGAATTGATTCGCCAGCGATATTTGCAAGCGATCGAAACTCGTTGTCAATGGGAATTACTAGTGTAGATCCTCTTTCGTTTTCTTCTTCATGCATATCAGAAAACACAAGATGTTTTTGTAAAGTCGCAATTTTATTGCTCAAATTCGGTGGGCTTGAATTCTGCTGTTGGGTTAGAAAAGCATTTATCAATGCAATTTTTTCATTTCCTTCAGAATAGGCTAAATCCTTCTTACAGGAACTTGCTGCCACCAAAGTGATTAAAAATAGAGATAGAAGCTTTTTCATAATTTTTTTCTTTAGTAGGTTTAAAAAAGAATAGCTAAAATTAATATATTTTAATATAACTATTTTT
>CAMBUH010000144.1 GCA_945870985.1 Chitinophaga pinensis | reverse complement strand
TTTCCGCTGATCTGAAAGAGTTCGCGTGTAATGGGCGACTGTTTACTGATTACCTGCGGAGCAAAACAAAACATGGCATACAAGCGCTGGCTGTTTCGATATTTTTTTTCTGTTGCAATCAATCCAGAAAAGGAGGTGAGCATTCCCGGATAGGCATTCGTTGCTTTATTGGAGGCGTATTGAAAATAGCTGCTCCATGCCCATCCCTTTACCGGCATCCCGGAAGAGTGCGCCAAATTAAAACGGAGCGTTTGCCGATTATCGGCGTACCCTACTGATATCGCTGTCTGTTGCTGACTTAGCGAGTTGGTTCCATCAAACATGCGGCTTCCTGCCAAATTGCCCAGCGAATACTCAACGGGTGCTATCCCCAGGGCTGATTGGGACATTCGAATCTGGCTATTCATCCCATTCATAATATACCAGGGTACCTGCCCGGTAATCGGAAACCCAATCAATGCCCCATTGATTCGATGTTCTGCCCGCTCCCGAATATACCCTCTCCACGCAAAGCGAGCTGCCCCCCAGTCGTACATCGCTGTTGTGATTAAAGGATCTCTGGCGGATTGTAATAAGGAGGGATAATACATTTCATCCGATGCTTCTTCTGTATCATTTTGCGAGCTTGAAACCGGAGTATTTTCCACTTCAGCCGGAGCTGGCACCGGTAATTGTAAAGAATCCACTGCACGAACTGGGCGGGCTATTTTCGATGGCAGTTGGGCCGATATAATAATCGGTGCAAGTAACCCTATCCAGCTAAATTTTTTCAGCATACAACTCAGAAAATAGTTGCAACAAAACTATTTCGGCAGCAGGCGATTGGGTAGCGTATTTATATCATTTGCGGAAAATACGTAACGGTGAAAACGAATAAGCATTCAATTTTATACCACTGATGCGCATCCTTTTCATTTTCCTACTCCTGTTGTTTACAGGGAACCATTGGCCAACTGCAATACGTTTGGCTACACCCGGCAAAATGCCACTGCGCAGGGTGGTAGCTTTTTACAACCTAGAAAATTTATATGATACCTTGGATGATCCATTAACGAACGACGACGATTTTACGCCGTCAAGCAGTAAGCAATATGGCCGAACAATATTTAATCACAAGTTGCAAAATCTGGCAACCGTAATCAGCGAACTGGGTCCGCAAGAATACCCACAAGCGCCGGATATACTGGGGGTTACTGAAATAGAAAACAGTAAGGTATTGGAATTGCTGTGCGCACACCCTTTGCTTAGAGCGCAGCATTATCGGATTATACATTTTGACTCTCCCGACCCGCGAGGTATAGATGTTGCCTTATTATACAAACCCGAAGCCCTATCTGTGATTACCGCCAAACCCATCCCGGTGCTGCTACCCGGTGGAAGTAAAGAAGCCCGATTTACCCGGGATATTTTATACGTAAAAGCAAGGATGGATACTGATACCCTGCATTTGTTGGTTAATCACTGGCCCAGCCGAAGAGGGGGAGAAATTAGGAGTAGACCCGCCAGAACAGCAGCAGCAGCCACCTGCCGACGTATCATGGATTCGATTTTTGCCTTTGAAGGGGAAGCTAAAATTATTTTGATGGGAGATTTAAACGACGATCCCACGAGTAAAAGTATTACCCAAACATTGCGTGCTTCCGGCTATCGGGAACAAATGCCAGCGGCTTCATTATTTAACCCCTGGCTGATGCCGTATCTAAGGGGAATAGGAACCCTTGCCAATCGAGACCATTGGTCGCTTTTCGATCAAATAATGATTTCCCAGGGGCTGCTACTTGCTTCCGAAAAGGGGTGGCATTTTGCTTCCTCGGGCATTTATCGGCAACCCTTTATGGTAGAAAATCGGGGAAGGTATCGGGGATAT
The DNA here is from genome assembly GCA_945870985.1 of Chitinophaga pinensis. Taxonomy (GTDB): domain Bacteria; phylum Bacteroidota; class Bacteroidia; order Chitinophagales; family Chitinophagaceae; genus Sediminibacterium; species Sediminibacterium pinensis_C. The sequence goes on along the minus strand of CAMBUH010000144.1, from coordinate 4,486 downwards.
CCGATGCGTACCTGGGATGGGAACCGGTACCGGGGGGGATATAGCGACCATTTCCCTACTTTTATTACCCTTCGGAGGGGTAGTTAGGGGCCGAAATAGCGCAATTGGCCAGTAATTTGGTGCAAAACCCATTCCATGCTATTTTTTTTAGGATAAAAAATGCCCCAGCACCTTAAAAGTCCTTACCTTTGCTGCCCCAAATCTGTTTTGGCAGATTCTCCCGCCTTGGCGGGTGTCCATTGGGATAAACCAAATTAAAAACCTAAAAAACAAGGGAATGAACCATTACGAATTGATGGTGATTTTTACCCCGGTACTTTCTGATGAAGATTACAAAGCTTCACAAAAGAAATATGCCGATCTGGTAGCAGAACTGGGAGGTGCCACAGTGCACAGCAACCCATGGGGATTAAAATCACTCGCTTACCCCATTCAGAAAAAAACAACTGGTATTTACTGGGTGTTTGAATTCACGGCACCAGCTGATGCCAATGAAAAACTGAAAATTCAAATGTTGCGCGACGAAAAAGTTATGCGCCACATGATTACCCGTCTCGATAAATACGCCGTCGAGTACAACCATGTAAAAAGAAATGGCGGATTTGCAATGCAGGATAAAGAAAAACAGGAGGCTTAATCATGGCAAAGAATGAAATCAAATACCTGACCGCCATTAAGCAGGAGAAGCCTAAGAAAAAATTCTGTCGCTTCAAGAAATATGGCATTAAATATGTTGATTACAAAGACATCGATTTTCTGAAGAAATTCGTGAACGAGCAAGGAAAATTATTGCCTCGTCGTTTATCTGGAAACTCTTTAAAGTATCAGCGTAAAGTACAGGAAGCAGTTAAAAAAGCCCGTCAAATGGCGTTATTGCCCTACGTGACCGACCTGTTAAAATAAAATTAGTGAACCTTCCCTAACCCCGTGTAATAACGGGAGACAGTTCCCCGATTGGAGAACTGGGCACTTGGGACTAAATTAAACCTATGCAAGTAATATTAATTCAGGATGTAGACAATCTGGGCGGTCGCCACGAATTGGTAAATGTAAGAAACGGATATGCCCGTAACTTCCTCATCCCACAAAAATTAGCGGTAGAAGCCAACCCTTCTAACCTGAAGCAGTACGAAGAAAAGCTGAAAGTTGTTGCCAAAAAAGAAGCTGCCATGCTGGCGGAACTGAATAAGGTAATCGACATTCTAAAATCTGCTCCTGTTAAAGTGGGTGCCAAAACTGGTACAAGTGGTAAGATTTTCGGAAGTGTAACTTCTTTGCAAATCTCCCGTGCTATCCGCGACCAGAAAGGATACGAAATTGATCGTAAACGCATCAGCATCACCGAAGAGGTGAAAGAGCTGGGTATCCACAAAGGTTCCATCGATTTTGGGAATGGAAATCTGGTAGAAATTGAATTTGAAGTAATTGGGGAATAACCCATTCAACCTTTTTTCAATAAAAACCCCTGCAATTTGCGGGGGTTTTTTGTTAAAAACAGGCCAAAACCGGTGTTTTTTTGCCGATAGAGAAAAATGAAAAAAAAATCTTGTATTGTATAAAATGACTATCTTCGGGCGTCCAATGACAGTTCGCCTTTTTCCATGAGGGTTTCTACGTAAATGCTTCGAGGGTTATGGTTACTGTTTTTTCATTGGTTTTTATCATAAAATTTTTTTTAAATGAACATTTACGTTGGAAATCTGAACTGGAATATGTCCAGTGAAGACATGCAGAATCTCTTTGCACCTTATGGTGAGGTAAGCAGTGCCAAAATTGTTACCGACAAATTCAACAACGACCGCAGCAAAGGCTTTGGTTTTGTGGAAATGCCGGATGATGAGGCTGCACGTGCTGCTATTGCCGCCCTTCACGACACAGAAGTGTTGGGTCGTAAAATTGTAGTAAACGAATCAACTCCTCGTCCTGAAGGAGAAAGAGGTGGCTACAAAAAGAAATTCGGCGGTGGCGGCGGTGGTGGAAATCGCGGCGGCGGTGGTTACGGTGGAAACCGTGGCGGCGGCGGCGGTGGATACAACCGTGGCGGTGGCGGAGACGGCGGATACAATCGCTATTAATCTTCTTGCACATTAGAAATTGTTTAAGTCCGGCTAACGTCGGACTTTTTTATGTGCTAACCTCAACCGGATTTATATATTTTTAACTATGAAAAAATCAACCATCCCCGCCCCAATAGCCGGCTGTATGCGCTGGGGAATCTGGGGAGCAGGATTTACTCGTGCCCAATACCACCAAATGATAGATGCCTGCTTGGATGCGGGTATCACTGCTTTTGACCATGCAGACATTTATGGAGACTATACCACCGAAGCCGAATTCGGAGAAGCCCTGCAACTCAATCCAGGCCGGCGACAACAAATGCAACTCATCTCGAAATGTGGCATTCAGATGAAAACGCCCAACCGTCCAGATCATAGTATCAAATCTTATAGCAGTTCTGCCAGTCATATCATTCGGTCTGCCGAAAGATCACTCGAAAATTTGCAGACCGATTTCCTCGATTTGCTCTTAATCCATCGTCCCGATCCCTTGTTACACCCGGAAGAAGTAGCGGAAGCTGTTAGCCGATTACAGCAGGCAGGAAAAATTATTTCCTTTGGGGTTTCCAATTTTTTGCCGGCAGAAACCAGTATGCTAAAAAAATGGGTGCCGATAGCTTATAATCAAATAGAGTGCTCCCTGCTTATGCGGGATGCTTTTATTAATGGAACCCTGTCGCATTGCATAGAACATGAAATTATCCCGATGGCCTGGGCACCTTTGGGTGGAGGCATTATCAGCGACGAAACCCATCCCCGCTACAGGGCCATTCGCGCATGCACTTCCGAACTGTCTTCAAAATATCAAACCGGCGAGAATCAGATTTTATTGGCCTGGTTACTACGCCATCCTTCCGGCATATTACCGGTAGTAGGAACAACCCGGCTGGAAAGATTACTTGAAGCAAAAGAAGCACATAGCATTCAACTGGAACAGGAAGACTGGTTTCGATTACTAGAAGCTGCGGTAGGGGAAGAAGTGGCATAAACTATTTCTTTGCTACAGGTTTCCTGTTAATCCCTTCCTCGCGTAGTCTTCCGATCCGCCTCGGCGGGAGGAGACTATGCGCTTCGGAGTTAAAATCACCATCGCTTATAAAATAATGGCAGCACCAAATACCCAAGACAATATGGGCTAATTCGATATATGTAAAAACATCTCAGAAACTTCGTATCCCTGTATAAAAATATGCCGCTGAATTAGGCAGATTATTCCTCCAAACCGAATAGTACGCCCCTGGCGTAGTATTCGGAGAAGGGAAAATACTTTAAATTAGTAAATGAATTTATTGACTGTGATAACTAAACAACCCTCCTTAAAAATGTACTAAACTCAATAATTTATGAAATACAAAAAAACATTTTTTGTTGTACTAACAATATTTATAACCATTACAGCTGTCGCTTTTATATATTCAAACACCTATAAAAATAGATTGAATAACACCTATCATGAACCACAATATATTCTTGAGGCAAGAAAAAATATCGTTGGAGTTTGGTATCAAGAAGAGAATCCAACAACTTGGGTAGAATACACGATTAGCGGAACCGAGCATATGCACGGTGAAGGTTATGAAGAAAAGGGGTCATACAAAATAGTTAATACAACTCCAATATGTGGAGAGGATGTTGAAGTTGATGAAGGAAAAGAAACAATGTATCTTCAAAGTAAAGACGGTGATTATGAGTTTTGTCAAGAAATTATTTATATTGATAACAAAAAATTAAATTTATCACGAGTTGGGCCGTATAGTCCTCGGGTGACAATATACCTCAAGAAATGATGATATAAGGATAGTTGAATTTTCCCTTCTTCGAATAGTCCCCGCTGGGAGACTATTCGAAGAAGGGAAAATAAAATGAAAATACTGGCGTCTACCAAGTTTCGGTTGGTGTTAATTCAGCCAACAAAAGGAGAGACGCATTTGGACTAAAAGATAGAAAATGTTATTTTCAAAAAGTCAATGAATCTATTGACTGTGATAACTAAACAACCCTCCTTAAAAATGTACTTAAATCTTCAATATATGAAATACAAAAAAACATTTTTTATCTTACTAACAGTATCCATTGCTATTACAGCTGTAGCATTTGTATTTTCAAACAATCATCGAAATAAACAAAATGCAACAACTCAGGATCCCCAATACATAATTGAGGCAAGAAAAAACATTATTGGAATTTGGGAACATGAAGAGTACCCAGATTTCGTATGGGAATTTACAACAAATGGGACATTGGTTTGTAAAAATGAAGGTAAAATACAGAAGACCCTTTCTTATAAAATTGTTAACATATCTCCTATCTGTGGGTATAATGTTGATGTTGATGAAAAATTAGAAACAATGTATTTAATAACCACCGAGGAGGATGGAACAGAAGAATGTAATGATCTGAGGTTTCCTTCTGGATATCCTTCTGATTAT
>CAMBUH010000143.1 GCA_945870985.1 Chitinophaga pinensis | reverse complement strand
CGCAGGTAGTGGGGTAGGGGCCGTAATCAATGAGTCCCTTTCCAGTTCGGCAATTGTTCCCGTTGCAGTAACATACGATGTTACGTTATTAGCATTTGGTATGTCTAATACCCAACAGGTAACGGTAATCGTTCAGCCAACACCTTCTGTTCAGCAACCTGCCACTCTGCAAATCTGTAACCAAGGAAATTCTTTACCGGTAGTATTCACCGGCAACGTACAAGGTTCGCAATATCAATGGGTGAATGATACACCTGCCATAGGATTGCCCGCCTCTGGAACCGGAAACATCCCTTCCTTTGTAGGAACTAATTCGGGTACTGTTCCGCTGGTTGCCAACATAACTGTAACTCCTATTTCAAATGCCTGTTCTGGATTGCCGGCTACGTTCTCTATCACTATTCAACCCACACCTCTTCTTGGTAGTTCACTTACAGCAACCGCTATTTGTTCCGGAACCACGTTTAGTTATGTGTCTAATTCTACTGTATCCAACGTTGGTTTCACTTGGCAGCGAGAATCTGTATCCGGAATTACCGCTACGGGTCCGGCAACTGGGGTAGGAAATATAACGAATCAGGTACTAAGAAATATTTCCCAGTCTTCGCTTATCCAAACCTATCTCTACACCCTTTCTGCTAATGGTTGTTCGAATCAGCAGCGGGTTTCTGTAGAAGTTTTACCCGAGCCACGGTTAACCAGCACCACCACGCCACCTGCTATTAATGGGGGCAATGAATTTGCCTATACCCCAACTTCCTCTCTGCCTTCTACCCAATTTATCTGGGTAAGACCAGTGGTAACCGGCATCACCAATCCAGCAGCTATCGGAAGCAATAATATTCGAGAAATATTATTTAATCCAACTACAGGTCCTATTACTGTTACTTACACATACTCATTGTTATCTGGTGGCTGTTTCGGAACTGAAGACGTAACACTGCGCGTGAATCCAAATCGAACCACTTTATTCCCCGGAGCAATTTCCGGAACACAGGCAGTATGTATAGGAACGGCAGCAACTGCTTTTGTTTCCATCTCTCCCGCAACCGGTGGTAATGGAACTATTGATTACAGCTGGCAGTCTAGCCTAGATAATATTACCTTTACCGATATACCCGGTGCAACTGCACTAACGTATACCGCTGGCACCCTTTCTCAAACTACCTATTTCAGAAGAGTGGCATTATCCGGCGATCAGGAATTTGCTACCAATGCGGTGTTGGTTACTGTGAACAAGGCAGTACCACCTATTGTAACGCCAGCCGGACCATTATTCCTGGTAACAGGGGGAAGTTTCACCCTTAGTTCTACCACGGCATTGGCATATATGTGGAGTAATTCGGCTACCACACAAAGTATTACGGTTACTGCTCCTGGTGGCTATCGCGTTACCATCACGGATGCAAATGGCTGTAAAGACACTTCTAACTTGGTAGCTGTTTCGCCACCACCACCTGTTACCATAAATGCAACCTATATAATCGGCAATCCCAATAATCCACCTAACTCAGGCGGTCAGGTAACCGGATTGCCCGGCGCTCAATTAAAATATTACCTACTCTCAGCCGGCGGAACCGTTATTCCTGTGCCCGCATTGCCTTCTAGTCCGGGTACCTACACGTATTATGTTAGTCAGGTGATTAATGGATATGAAAGTTTACGCGTGCCATATACGGTTACAATAATTGAGCCGTTTAAAATTTCTGATCCTCAAAAGCTACTATCTTCTAAACCGGAAATACAACCGGATGGCAGCTATATAGTCCGGTTTAGTTTTTACATCAATAATAATTTGTCTATACTCCTCGATAGTATTCGAATGAAGGATGATTTAACCAGAGTATTCCCAGCAGCAGTGCAGTTCGATGTAATGAGTCTGAAAGCAAGTGGAACGCTGGTTGCAAATCAACAATACAACGGCAGTTCAAATATCGAGTTGCTTTCAGATGGAAGTAAGTTGAACCCGAGTGCAAAAGATTCTATAAATCTTGTAATCCGAATGATTCCTAACGGCTTCTTTGGAATTTTGAAAAATACGGCAACCCTTTCTGCGAAAACTCCTTACGGAACGCTTTCCGTAAATTCCAACGACCCATCTATTGGAACTGGTGTTGGTAATCGCGAACCTACACCATTTGAAATACCCGGGGTAGAAATATTTGTTCCAGGCGGATTCTCTCCCAATCAAGATGGAATGAACGATTATCTGGTAATCAGAAGACCTTCTACTACCACCCTTCAGCTAGAAATATTTAACAGATGGGGTAATCCAGTGTATCGTGCTGCTGATTATAAAAATGATTGGAATGGAAGAACCAACCAGCCGGGTAATGTATTAGGACCAGAAATACCGGATGGAACTTATTATTATATTGTTACAGGTACAGACAGAATTTCGGGCAAGATTACCCGCTTGAATGGATTTATAACAGTAAAACGATAAATAAATAGAAATATAATTATTGGGATTATGAAAAATATGTTCACAGTAAATAGGTTACTTAGCGCTTTAGCACTCATGTTTTTTAGCATGAGCGCCTATGGGCAGCAAGAGCCTATGTACTCGCAGTACATGTTTAATATGTTGAATATAAATCCAGCTTATGCAGGCAGCCGCGGGGCTATTTCAACCGTTGCGCTGTACCGTAATCAATGGGTAGGATTTCCCGGTGCACCGCGAACTACATCTTTTTCATTTGACATGCCCTTGCAAAATAAAAAAATTGGGATAGGCGCTCAGTTTTACGACGATCGTATTGGAATTGAACGTACAACCGGTTTTAATGCCATGTATGCATTTCGTTTTCAGTTTGCCGGCTCCGGAACATTGAGTCTGGGATTACAGGCAGGCTTATTGAATTATCAGGCCAATTATACCGAGGTAAATACTTATGTGCCCAATGACCCCGCTTTTTCATCTAATGTTCGGGGGATTTTACCCGCATTTGCTGCCGGTATTTACTATAACTCAGATAAATTCTATGTAGGCTTTTCTGCACCAGCCTTGCTGAAAACTAAAATTAAATACAACAATGCGGCTGAAATTGCCTCGGTAACTTCCCGCGATTTGCACCTATTTTTAACGGCAGGAACCGTATTTGATTTAAATCAAGATCTGGCACTTAAACCTTCTATGCTAATTAAAGCAGTAAGTGGCTCACCGGTTCAAATGGACTTGAATGTAAATCTCTGGCTGCAAAATAAAATTGCCATTGGTGCTTCTTATAGAACCGGAGATGCTATAGTGGGTATGGTTGAATTTCAATTTAATCAACAGTTTCGTTTTGGGTATGCATACGATAAAACATTTTCTAACCTAGGAACATTGGTGAACGGAACGCATGAATTGATGTTCCGAATGGAGTTCGGCTCTCCCGCTGTTCGGGTAACCTCCCCACGTTATTTTTAGATAAAACAGTTGTATGAAAAAAGTACTTGTTTATTCGTTGCTTTCTCTGTTGTTGAGTCAATCAACGCTGCATGCACAAAACAAAAGCAGCAACCGGGCTAAAGCCTTTTTTCAACTAGCCGAGCGGGATTATCAGGATTATCGATTTTGGTATGCAATACCATTTTACAAAGTTGCTCTCGAACAAAAAGCTGCTCAATACGATTCCGCCTCCTTGCTTCACCTGGCAGAATCCTATTGGCAGATGAAGTTTTACGATTCTGCTCAACTGTACTTTTCAAAATACGAAACTGCTATTGGTCCTTCCTATTTCTCTTCTCAACGCCTGGCTGAATTGGCGGGTATCCGAACAAAAGCGGCGGAGGCAACTGGTATTTATAAGAATATTCAATCTCGATTTCCCAAACAGCACGAACAACTGGTGGCTAACCGCCTGGAGGGCTTTGCCAATCCCACTCGGTTTTTAAAAGATACTAGTTCGTATGCTATCCGATTTTTAAAAGACAACTCTTCTGAGCAGGATTTCAGTCCGGTCTATTTTCAAAAAGGCATCTTATTTGTATCCAATCGTTTTGTAGGGCCCGATTCTGAAAAAGAATTTGGTTGGGATGGATTGCCCTTTGCAAGGGTGTATACCATTCCTGATGATTATATGCTGAGAACGTTGGATACCATGCCAGTTAGAAAAGAACGTGATCAGAAAATAAATATCATTATCAACGATGATTATACTCCTACTACTTCGAATGATAATAATATCCGGATAGATTATAGAAAGGTAGAAAGAACCCGGTCAATCGTTCAACCCAACACACTTGGTCGTTTTTCAGAGAACTTCAATATTTTATATAATTACGGGCCAATCTGTTTCAATCAATCGGAAACCAAAATTTACTTTACCCGTAATTCACTTAAAGCTAATACCCGAAAACACCATCTCGAAATTTGTGAGGCAACCCTCGATAAGGCAGGATGGGTGAATGTGAGAGTGCTAGCATTTGTAGATAACGACTACGACTATTTTCATCCTGCCCTAAGTAAAGATGAAAAGAGGTTGTATTTTTCAAGTAATCAGCCCGGCGGAAAGGGTGGGGCCGACATATACTATTTTTCATTACACCCCGATTCTGCCAAGTCTAACCCCGTTTTGCTGGATGATCGAATCAATACCGAAGGGGATGAATTATTTCCAACCTTTGCGGGCGACACTTTATTTTTTAGCAGCAATGGATTACCCGGATTGGGTGGTTTAGATCTTTTTGCTATTCACCTTTCCGAGAAAGGAATTTCCGGTGAGTCTATAAATGTAGGGGCCCCTTTTAATTCGAGTTATGATGATTTTGGATTAATATGGAAATCTGATAAACGAAAAGGATTGTTTTCTAGTAATCGATTGGGGTCGGATGATATATTTACGATTGAGGCACTAAAATATCCAATAAAAGTTACCGGCTCGGTATTTGATGCTGCAACCGAAAAAGTACTTACCGGTGTTCGGGTTTTATTGAAACAGGATGAGCCTACTTCCTTGCCCGATCAACAGATGCTTACTGAATTGTATGGCGCTTATCGTTTTGAAGGTAGATCTCGCCAGTCGTACACTTTGTATTTTACCAAGGAGGGATATTATACCGATTCTATTAAGGTTAACAAAGATTCAGTAATCAATGATTTGCAAATACCAGCTTTAATGATGCGTCCTATCCCACCACCACCTCCAGCTCCCAAGCCGGTTGATACGGATGGAGACGGAATAGAAGATGCTTTGGATAAATGTCCAGATTTGGCAGGATTGACTTCCAATAATGGATGCCCCGAAATTCAGAAAAAGCTGAATGAATTGGCTAAACTAATATTCTTCGAAACGGATAAAGACGTTTTAACTGCCGCTGCGTATACTCCATTAGATGAAGCCATTAAAATATTACTCACTTATCCGCAAACTACTTTAATTATAGAAGGGCATACCGATAATGTTGCTGGGAAAACCTATAACTTAAATTTATCGCAAAGACGGGCCAATCGGGTTAAGAATTATTTAATCAGTAAAGGAATTGTAGCCACTCGATTTACGAAAGTGGTTGGCTATGGTATGGAACAACCGATTGCAAACAATGCCACTTCGGAAGGACGGGCTCAAAATCGAAGGGTATATATCAAGGCACAGTTTTATGAATAAATAAATGCCTGCTTTAGTTGATTGCAAGTAAAGCTCCATTACTTTTCAGCTTACAATGTAACTGCTTAATTTTTTTAGTATTACCAATTCTATGATTTAAACTTGTGGTAGGTTAGGCCCAACCGGCAACCCTGATTGCAGGCTAGAGGCTATCGGCAGTTTTGACGGATACAATCAAAGGGTGATGATTTTCGAGTGCTTAGCTGCACTAAAGATAAGTTAGCAGTAAATGGGTACTGGGAATATGTAATACCCAGATAAGTTCCATTTTGGTAGAAAGGATACATTAATAAACAGAAAAGGTTTCCTGGCCGGATCTTATATAAACTTATAAAGTAACTGGCAGTTTCTTATACCCTGATTCCTTTGGCAAAGCCAGCGGGTACTTGTTTTTTTACTATGGCCAGCAAATGCTTTACATGAACAATTTCTTCCGTTTCAGCAGGGGGTAAGGATATTTTCCAGGCTTGTTCAACAGCATTCAATAAATAGTGCCATTCCCAATCCGCCATATCCAAATCTCTTTTCAAATTGGTGTTGCGGTGTAGGGCAGGAGAATGAATATTCAACTTCTGCTGTAAAATTTTCCGTAAAGTAACAAAGGGCTGCATGGATACCTATTTAATTAATGATACCTATAGTATCCAAAAATGCTGCCAAGGTTGTGTAAATGAAATGTTACTATTGCGGATATTCTAAGTAACTAAAATATTAATTTATAAATGATTCTATATAATTTAATTATACATATTAAATAAAAGTATA
>CAMBUH010000142.1 GCA_945870985.1 Chitinophaga pinensis | reverse complement strand
GGATATATAGCTGCTAATACTACCATTGCAAAAGCCTGTGAAAAAATTCAGGGACAATTTACCAGCGGTGCCAGTTCTATCACACAAAAAGCTGCAGTGGCGGCACTTACCGGTGATTTACGGCCCTCTATGGAAATGACGGATGCTTTTACAAAAAGGCGTGCCAAAACCCTGGAGTTAATAAAAACCATCCCCGGATTTACCTGCTTCGAACCAGAGGGAGCTTTTTATGTATTCCCAGATGTAAGCGCCTATTACGGCAAAACTGCTGGTACCGAAGTAATAAAAAATGCAGCTGATTTTAGCATGTATTTATTGAATACGGCACATGTATCCTCTGTGATGGGTGATGCATTCGGTGAACCAAATTGTGTTCGGTTTTCTTTTGCCAACAGCATGGAAAATATCGAAAAAGCCTGGGCACGCATTGGTGATGCATTGGCTGCCTTGCAATAAGTGTGCGTGCTATTGCGCCCTGATTAATACTCCGGAAAATATTCAACAGCATGTACAACCCCGAAAAACTGGTGATGTTTCGCAACCGGTTGGAAAAAATGTTCCGCCATCGAAGCAAACAAGCCAGAAGAATGGGTATCAGTTGCTATCGAGTATACGATCACGATATACCGGAATTTCCCTTCTGCATTGAGTTGTATGGCGAGCAGGTGTATGTTGCAGAATATCTGCGACACCACGGAATGGAGGATGAAACCTACGGGCAATGGCTGGAAGAAAGTCTTGCTTGCATCAGCGAGATATTTTCTGTGGATGCCGAAAAAATATTTCTGCGACAAAGAAAAAGAATGTCTCACCGCGATGAACAATATGAAAAATTAGACGAGCGGGCCCATGTGTTTACCGTTTCGGAAAACAACCTGTTTTTTAAAGTGAATTTAACGGATTATCTAGACACAGGATTGTTTTTAGATCATCGGATTACACGACAGTTGTTTCGGGAACTATCAGCTGGCAAACAGGTATTGAATTTGTTTTGTTATACCGGTTCTTTTTCTGTGTATGCGGCGGCAGGTGGGGCTGCCAAGGTTACTTCGGTTGATTTATCTAAGACTTATCTCCAGTGGGCCAAAGAAAACATGCATTTAAATGGCTGGGAAGAGGAGCAAAAATTTCCACTGGTGCATGCAGATGTAAAAGCGTATCTGAAAACACTCCGCCCCAATCAGTTTGATTTGGTGATGATGGACCCACCCACATTTAGCAACAGCAAGCGGATGAAAGATATTTTAGATATTCAACGCGACCATGTAGAATTAATCAATGATGTATTACGAGCGATTACACAGGGAGGCATTTTATTTTTCAGCACCAATTACAGTAAATTTCAATTAGATAGAGCAGCCATTGAGGCCGAAGCAATAAAAGATATCACCCGGGCAACAACACCCTTTGATTTTGAAGGAAAACTGAAAAGAGCCTGTTTTCAAATTACTGCGCGAACACTTTAGGGTGTGTTTGCAGCAAGCATTTTCTCAGCCGCTTTTTGTAGTAATTTTTCGTGCAATGCCAAAACCTGCGGAATCAGTAAATCGATATTATTATTCACAACCACTTCATCGCAGAGCCGCATCTTTAAACTTTCATCAATTTGATTTTGCATGCGTTGGATTACTTCTTCTCGGGAAATTTGATCGCGATGCATTACGCGTTGGATGCGGAGGGCTTTGGGACTGCTCACGCCCAACATCACATCAATACCTTCTGCAGAGGCGGACTCGAAAAACAGCGCCGCTTCTTTAACACAATAGGGAGTGGTTTGCTGATTTGCCCAGGTGATTGCTGCCGCAATAGAAGCAGGATGAACGATGGCATTGAGTTGGGCCAATAAATCGGGATTGCTGAATACAAGGGCAGCCAGTTTTTTTCTTTCCAGTTGGCCATCGCTGTATATATCCATTCCAAATGCTTGCTGAATGGCAACCCGAATGGAAGAATCGGTATTCATAAGGTTTTTGGCTACTGCATCTGCATTTAACACAGGAATGCCCAGCACCTGAAAGATACCCGCAACGGTACTTTTACCGCAGCCAATGCCCCCTGTGAGACCAACATGTAGTGCCACAAACTTGAATTTAATGAAAGAAGGTGCTGTTATAGCGAAAACGGAATCAGCTTATTTCTTTTCAGCAACTGGCTTATTAATGGCAGCAGTCCATTCCATACTAAGGGCCGACTTTTCTAATTTCACATAACTGCCGGGATTGATTTCCAACTGCAGGGTGCCATCTTCGTTAATTTTGTTAACGGTTCCATGGATACCCGCGATGGTTACAATCTTATCTCCCTTTTGCAGGTTATCGATGAACTTTTTTTGTTCTTTGGCTTTTTTTGCTTGCGGACGAATCATGAATAACCAAAATACCAAGATAATGCTACCCATCAGAATTAGATTCACCATGCCACCGCTAGACTGAGCGGGGTTACCTGCCATTAACAATTGAACAAATGAAAACATACGTAGATATTAAAGATTAAAAAATTGATGAGTGTAAGTTAATTAACCGGTTGAACGATTTTGCCAGTAAAGGTAAGGGTATGATTGATTCCATCCGGGGTATTGGTAGTAACAAAGATAGTTTTTCTTACTTCACCAGGATGAGACCGGTTGCTATTAAAAGTGCCGGTAACAAAACCAGTTTGTTCAGGCAAAATAGCTTCTTTAGAATAATTGGCTACTGTACATCCACAACTGGGTTTCACCTGAGTAAGAAAAAGAGGCTTCTCCCCTATGTTCTTACAGGTAAACGAAACTTGAATGGAATCCCCCATGTTGATAGTTCCGAAATCCTTCACAGAGTCTATCCACTGCACTTTTGTATAGGTAGCAGGATCGGGGAGGGATTCGGTGGAGGCTGCTCCTGGTTTAGCAGGAGGATTAGCACATCCAATGATTAAAGCAAGGGCAGAAAGAAAACAGACAATACTGCGCATACACTATCCTTTATTCTTGTGATCGATTTTGTTAATCCGGCCAGCCTCCATCAGTTCTTTATGAATATTATCTAAAATACCATTTACAAAATGGCCGCTTTGGGGGGTGCTATAGGCTTTGGCGAGATCAATGTATTCGTTAATAGTAACTTTGGTGGGGATGGTTTCGAAAAACAATAGTTCACACAAACCCATGCGCATCAAAATCATATCTAGTACTGCGATTCGGTCGGCATCCCAGTTTTTTAGTTTCGGATGAATCAAGGTAGAACAGAATTCCTTTTTCTCAAGGGTTGTTCGCAACAAATCGCGGGCAAAAAACCATTTTTCATCACTCACCATTTCCCGGGTATTATAAACACCAGGCTTGTGCAGATAATTCATCACCAGTTGCTCCAACATTTCTCCATCGTCATCCCAGTTAGGATAGAACTCTTCGAGGTGGATACAGAAAGATTCATTGGGCAGTAATACCTGTGAAAAAAGGAATTTGATGATATCTCTGTCTTGGTTCTTATCCCGCGAACTTATGGCGATATAAGCCTGGTATTCGGGAGTTTCTGCGAGCTGATAATACATTTTTTTCAACAGCTCGCCATCCATCTTCAGGCCGGGTTTATCTTTCTCTACGGATTTTTTAAAATCCTCATTTTCTAAAATAGCCCAGATGGTAAGATTTCCGGAAATCTTGGTATTTACTTCCATGTCTTCCCGTGAAGGCAGGTTTTTAGACCGCCGGTGCCGCGAATCTTCTTCGGCAAAACGGGCTATTTCGGTAACATAATAAAGCAAGTAAACAAATAGTTCGCGAGACTTGTCTAGATTCTTCTTCAGCAGCTGTTCGGGTTGAACCACCGGTGCACCGTCGTGGGTAGTCTCAATCATATAAATGAGCTGCATAACTTTTAACCGGATATTTCTTCTACTAATCATACTGAAAAGAACTTAGTAAGGCGGCGCAAATATAAGGATAATGGCGGGGTAGCAAAAAGTATTGATACCCGCTGTAAAAAACCGGTAGAAATTCTACCTTCGTGCCCGTTGGAAAAATGGCCGACAGAACGGATGAAGTATGAAAAAATGACACGAAGGCCGATTTTTCCGAGGGAGTAACTGGGTATAGTATGACACACCGCGTATAACCTGGTAACAAAAAGATAGAAAAACTGAAATTTTGACTTATCCCCTTCCGTGGCATAATTATAGAGTGGTAAGGGTAATTCTCAAATAAATATTAAAAATCAATTACGTATGGCAAAAAAATTGAACGTTACTCCTCTACACGACCGTGTAATTATTAAGCCGGCAGCTTCCGAAGAAAAAACAGCTGGTGGTATTATTATTCCGGATACGGCAAAAGAAAAACCTCAAAGAGGTTCAGTGGTAGCTGTAGGTGCAGGTAAAAAAGATGAACCTATCACTGTAAAAGTAGGCGATACTGTATTGTACGGAAAGTATGCTGGAACTGAAATTCAAGTTGAAGGGCACGACCTGTTGATTATGAGAGAAAGTGATATCCTGGCAATTGTATAAGCAGCGTATCCTATCTAAAATTTAATTTCAATTAATACTCTTAATCATTTGTATAACAATTAATTACGAACAACTCGTATAAAACAAAAAATATGGCAAAACAAATATTTTTCGACATTGATGCAAGAAACCGGATGAAGAAAGGGGTAGATACCCTGGCTAATGCGGTTAAAGTAACCCTCGGACCCAAAGGTCGCAATGTGGTTATTGAAAAGAAATTTGGTGCCCCTCAAGTAACCAAAGATGGGGTAACCGTAGCTAAAGAAATTGAACTGGAAGATCCCATTGAAAACATGGGTGCCCAAATGGTAAAGGAAGTAGCATCTAAAACCGCAGATCAGGCGGGTGACGGAACTACCACCGCAACTGTATTGGCTCAGTCGATTATTTCTGAGGGACTGAAAAACGTAGCTGCCGGAGCTAATCCAATGGATTTGAAGCGTGGTATAGATAAGGCGGTTGCCAAAGTGATTGATAGTTTAAAAAATCAATCTCAAACCGTTGGAAATGATACCAAAAAAATTGAGCAGGTAGCTACCATTTCTGCCAACAGCGATGTTGAAATTGGCAAATTGATTGCTATGGCTATGAGCAAAGTTGGTAAAGAAGGGGTTATTACTGTTGAAGAAGCAAAAGGTACCGATACTACAGTAGATGTGGTAGAAGGTATGCAATTCGACCGTGGTTATATCTCTCCTTATTTCGTTACCAACAGCGAAAAAATGGAAGTTGAGCTGCAAAATCCATATATCCTGATTTACGATAAGAAAATCAGTGCTATGAAGGATATCCTGCATATTCTTGAGAAAGTGGCCCAAAGTGGTCGTCCTTTATTAATTATTGCCGAAGACCTGGAAGGAGAAGCCTTGGCTACCCTGGTAGTAAACAAACTGCGTGGTACCCTTAAAGTGGCTGCTGTAAAAGCGCCTGGTTTCGGAGACCGCAGAAAAGAAATGCTTACCGATATCTCTATCCTCACTGCCGGTATCGTGATTAGTGAAGAGCAGGGCTTTAAACTGGAAAATGCAGATTTAACGTATTTAGGTCAGGCTACTTCTGTAACCATAGATAAAGACAATACCATTGTGGTTGGTGGAAAAGGTAAAAAAGCCGATATCACTGCCCGTGTTAACCAAATTAAAGCGCAAATTGAAAATACTACTTCTGATTACGACAGAGAGAAATTACAAGAGCGTTTGGCCAAACTAAGCGGTGGTGTAGCAGTTTTATATGTAGGTGCTGCTACTGAAGTTGAAATGAAAGAGAAAAAAGACCGCGTAGACGATGCCCTTCATGCAACTCGTGCTGCTGTAGAAGAAGGCATTGTACCTGGTGGTGGTGTTGCTTATATCCGTGCGGTTGAATCTATTGAAAAAATGAAAGGTGCCAACGAAGATGAAACTACCGGAATTCAGATTGTAAAAAGAGCCATCGAAGAGCCGCTTCGTCAAATTGTTGCCAACTGCGGAATTGAAGGTTCTATTGTGGTACAAAAAATTAAAGAAGGAAAAGGAGATTTTGGTTTCAACGCTCGTACAGAAGTGTATGAAAACCTGTTAAAAGCAGGGGTTATTGATCCAACCAAAGTAACCCGTGTAGCTTTAGAGAATGCTGCTTCCATTGCCGCCATGTTACTCACTACCGAGTGTGTAATTGCCGACAAACCGAAGCCGGAATCTGGGCACGCACATCCTGCTCCTGATATGGGCGGAATGGGTGGTTACTAATCACTTTCCGATTGTATCCATAAAAAAACTCCGAACCATGTGGTTCGGAGTTTTTTTATGGATTACTTTCTTCCCGAGCACCATTCACTACTCTGATATAACCTTCAGTTAAAAACCACTGCGCCAATGCGTAGGTTACCATCACCCAAATATCCCAACGCAGCG
>CAMBUH010000141.1 GCA_945870985.1 Chitinophaga pinensis | reverse complement strand
TTACGCAATTTTTATTAGTTTTTATCATATAGATAAAAGAATTAAATGTTAGGGCTATGTTGTTTAACCAAAGATGTATTGTGAAATTCTTTTATATATATCGGTTCCGAATAAGCTAAATCCGCACTGTAACCGGTTATAAAGGTTTCAAAAGCTAAAAAAGAGAGATCTTCTAGCAAATACATGCATTCCGGAAAGCAATGGCTGCCATCGGGAAGCAGCGAAATAAGTTTGGCGGACCCATTTCCAGAAAATATTATGTTTTTTCTTTCTATGAATATTTTGCCTTCGGGACCATTCAATATTACAGCTTGAGGGGGGATTGCCTGCTGAAGGTCGGCGTTATATAATGCAGTAAAAACTTCCATCCTGCGGGCATCAATCATGGGGCAAAACAGGGTTTCCTGGGTTATCTCATTGCCAAGTGCTTTCCAGTTTCGTATACTAGCTGCCGCCATTACCTGTAGGGTATTTAAAGTGAACAGGGGGATATGTAAAGCGAAGCAGATGCCTTTGGAAGAGGATAAGCCTACTCGAAGGCCAGTATAACTTCCCGGACCATTCACTACTACTACCCCCTCCAGTTGTGCAAGTTGGATGCCGGTTTCAACGCATAGGGCTTCAATAGCAGGCTGTACAAAGGTTGCGTGCTGCCGCGAATCGCTATTTTCCCGAAAAGCGAGCACCTGATCTTTATTAAGCAAAGCAACCCGGGCAATATCGGTAGCCGTATCTACAAGCAGCAATAGCGACATAAGAAATATAACTTGATAGTGGGCAAAATTAGGTTGGCAAGTTCAAAGAAAAGTAGTCAATTTGTTTTTCAATTCATATTTATGTCTAAAGAAGTTATCGTTACTACATCGGCCCCTGCTCCAATCGGACCTTACAATCAGGCTATTAAGGCCAACGGATTTGTTTTTGTGAGCGGGCAAGTTGCTATTATTCCTGCTACCGGAGAGATTGTTACCTCCGGTATTGAGCCCGAAACCCATCAGGTGATGCACAATATTTTGGCCATATTGCAAACCGCTGGCATTGGATTTGAGCACATCGTAAAAACCACTATCTTTTTAAGTGATATGTCGTTGTTTGGTCAGGTAAATGAAGTGTATGGTTCTTATTTTACTGGCAACTACCCCGCGCGTGAAACCGTTGCGGTAAAGGGCTTACCCAAGGGAGTTAACGTAGAAATTAGTGTAACTGCTCTGCAAAATTTATAATACCCTCACCTGGTATCGGGTTGTAAAGCTTTTGGGAGTGTGGGGCGGTAGGTGAATCAACAATAATTGATTGTTGAAATTATCTGGCGCTCCGCTCAAATTTTCTAGGGCTATACTATTTCTATTGTCGGGAGTAAAAACCTGCAAAACCGGAAAAGTGGTATCGGGTAAAATATTCAGCGAAATGGCCGAATTGCTGAGCGTACAAACCCTAGGGGTTTCGGTATCCTCCCACACAAAACCATTATCAAGTTGAATTCCCTGTAAACTGCATCCTTTTACAAAGCGAGTGTCTTGCAAATACCTGCCTGTTGGCAATAAATCTGCATCATATTCCATAATACGGCTAGTAGAAAATTGTAAAGTCCATTTATCTGCTTTTCCACCAAGGGTAAAATAAGGATGCCATCCTTCCGCAAACGGAATGGGGGTTGGGTTTTCGTGACAAACAGTAGTGGTTACCGAAAGGTCGGCACTTTTTCTCAGGCACCAAGTAATTTTCGTGTGATAGGGAAATGGATAACCCGGATCGGTTCCCGGGTAATAGCTGCTTAATACAACCCTAGCCTCCTGCTCATCTGTAACACAATCAGTTACTTGATATGCTGCATCATATTGCAAACCATGAATGGCATGCTCACCCATATATTTTTTTTCAATTTGGTAGGCTGTACCATTCCAATTATACGTACCCTTTTTCAACCGGCATACAAACGGACTTAACCGAACACTCTGAAACCCTTCGGCACACCTGGTTTGTGCATCGGAAATTCCTGAATATCCATCCACTATATTAAAAGGTTTTCCCTGTACTGGAATTTCGAATCGGTTCAGCAGGCCCCCAAATGAATAAATTTCTGCACGAACTCCCTCGGCGGCGTTTAGCAGTGAAATAATGGCGAAATTATTTTCATGGCGAATTTGAATGGCGTATTGCATAGCGTATATTGATGATGAAAATAAGTAAAATACCCGCAGCTGTAAACCAAATTACAAAAAACTAACAAACGTTAATATCCTTGCAGGAATTCATTAATTTTGTTGCTCAACCAGAAATGTATGCCCTATATGCCGGTTAATCCAGTGCGCATGGTTACTTCCACCAGCTTGTTCGATGGTCACGATGCTTCGATTAACATTATGCGCCGCATATTGCAATCTAAGGGGGTAGAAATTATACACTTGGGGCACAACCGGAGCGTGCTTGAAATAGTAGAATGCGCAATACAGGAGGATGTGCAGGGGATTGCCATTACCAGCTATCAGGGGGGGCATTTGGAATTTTTTACCTACATGAAAGATTTATTGGAAGCAGCTGGATGTGGCCATATTAAAATTTTTGGCGGCGGCGGTGGCACCATTCTACCCTCCGAAATTGAAACCCTTCATCAATATGGTATTACCCGCATTTATAGTCCGGATGATGGCCGGAAAATGGGTTTAGAGGGCATGATTGAGGATGTGATTCAACATTGTGATTTTCCGTTGCCATCTTTGCAAGATGCTCTTCCAGTGTATAATAGCACACCCGAGCATATGCACTTATTGGGTAGGGCCATTACGCAGGTTGAAAATGGTCAGCCACTAAAGCATTCAATCCAATCGGATAAAAAAATTCCGGTAATTGGCATAACGGGTACTGGCGGTGCAGGTAAGAGTTCGGTAACGGATGAGTTGGTGAGAAGATTTATACGGGAAGTGCCTGATAAGAAGCTGGCGATTATTTCAGTAGACCCTTCTCGTAAAAAAACCGGGGGCGCTTTATTGGGAGATCGAATTCGCATGAATGCAATTCACCACCCGAATGTTTTTATGCGAAGTATGGCTACCCGCAACAACCACCAAGCGCTTAGTTCTCATCTGCCAGATGCGGTAGCACTTTGTAAGCAAGCAGCATTTGATTTGATTTTGGTTGAATCGGCCGGGGTGGGGCAAAGTGATGCCTCTATTGTAGAAGGTTGTGATGTGAGTGTATACGTGATGACGCCCGAATATGGAGCGGCTACCCAGTTAGAAAAAATCAACATGCTCGATTTTGCCGATCTGATAGCCATCAACAAATTTGATAAACCTGGATCGGAAGATGCTTTGCGGGATGTGGGCCGTCAATACAAACGCAATCATCAAAT
Organism: Chitinophaga pinensis; assembly: GCA_945870985.1. GTDB lineage: Bacteria > Bacteroidota > Bacteroidia > Chitinophagales > Chitinophagaceae > Sediminibacterium > Sediminibacterium pinensis_C. The sequence goes on along the minus strand of CAMBUH010000141.1, from coordinate 3,058 downwards.
TTGGGACGAAGCAACCGACCTGCCTGTGGTAGGAACCATCGCTGCTCAGTTTAATGATGTGGGCGTGAACGAATTATTTTACCGACTACTGCAAAAAGTTGAAGAGAAAACCGGTATTCGATTTCAGTCTGCAACCCTGCATACAGCCCCTTCTTTCTCTCCTGCTTCTCGGGTTCAGATTATCCCTGCCGGAAGGGTTCGATATTTATCGGAAATAACCGAAACCATTGCTGCCTTTGATCAGTGGGTTGTGAATCAATCAGCGCTGGCTTCTCAATGGTATCAACTAGAAGGAACCATTGCGGTAGTAGCCGGTCAAGCGAACGCACAAAACTTAACGCCCGCTTTGCAGGAATGTATGCAACAAGTAACCCAGCAGCTAGATCCAGCCGCTATTGAACTTATTCGTAATTGGCCAGCCAGGGTGCAGCAATATTCCGGTGAGCATTTATCGTATACGGTACGTGGGCAAGTGATTGAGCAACCCCTACGATTTACTACCTTAAGCGGTACCTCTTTGTCTCGGGTAGTTTTGCCTCAGCATACCGATTGGGGCGATATTTTACGTTGGCAGTTACAAGAAAACCTACCCGGCTATTTTCCCTATACTGCCGGCGTTTTTGAATTGAAAAGAAAGGATGAAGATCCAACCCGCATGTTTGCAGGGGAAGGGCCTGCCGAACGAACCAATAAACGCTTTCATTATTTGTCGCAAGATCAGCCAGCTATTCGCTTGTCTACTGCATTTGATAGTGTAACGCTTTATGGCGAAGACCCAGCTTCCCGCCCCGATATTTATGGAAAAATTGGCAACAGCGGGGTTAGTATTGCTACGCTGGAAGATGCCAAAAAATTATATAGTGGTTTCGATCTCTGCGATGCGAAAACTTCTGTAAGCATGACGATTAATGGCCCTGCACCGATAATACTGGCCTTTTTTCTGAATGCTGCTATTGATCAACAATGTGAAAAATGGATTACAGAAAATAACCAATGGAATCGGGTAAAGGAGTGGATGGAATTGCATATTTCCGAAAGCGAAAGGCCTGTTTATTCGGATACCATTCAGCAAGGGGTTTTGCCCGAAGGAAATACTGGCTTGGGTTTACAACTGTTGGGGGTAAGTGGCGACCAGGTATTGCCGGCAGAAGTGTATCAGCAAATAAAAGCTTATACACTTTCTCAGGTTCGGGGTACGGTACAGGCAGATATTCTGAAAGAAGATCAGGCACAAAACACCTGTATTTTTTCTACAGAATTTGCCTTGCAGCTAATGGGGGATGTGCAGGTATATTTTACGGAACATCAGGTAAAAAACTTTTACAGTGTAAGCATCAGTGGATACCATATTGCCGAGGCAGGTGCCAACCCGATAACCCAACTGGCATTTACACTCGCCAACGGATTCACTTATGTTGAGTATTTTTTAAGTCGTGGGTTATCAATCGATGATTTTGCCGGCAACCTTTCGTTCTTTTTCAGCAATGGAATGGACCCCGAGTACAGTGTGATAGGGAGGGTAGCCCGCCGAGTTTGGGCCAAAGCCATACGGAATAAGTACAAAGGCAATAGTCGTTCTCAAAAATTAAAATATCATATTCAAACCAGTGGCCGCAGCCTGCACGCACAGGAAATTGATTTTAATGATATTCGTACCACCCTGCAAGCTTTGTATGCGATTTATGATAATTGCAATAGTTTGCACACCAATGCGTATGATGAGGCCATTACCACCCCAACCGAAGAAAGTGTTCGCAGGGCAATGGCAATTCAACTGATCATCAACCGCGAATTAGGTACTGCATTTACCGATAATTTTACACAGGGAAGTTTTGCCCTGGAAGCCCTTACCGATATAGTTGAACAGGCTGTATTAGCCGAATTCGACCGGATTTCTGAAAGAGGCGGTGTTTTGGGTGCTATGGAAAGGATGTATCAACGCCATAAAATTCAGGAAGAAAGTATGTATTACGAAACCCGTAAACATTCCGGTGAACTTCCAATTGTTGGTGTAAATACTTTTTTAAGTAAAAAGGGGAGCCCCACCATCATCCCCTCCGAAGTGATTCGCAGCACGGCAGCTGAAAAGGAACAGCAGATCAACAACCTGGCTTCTTTTCAAAAACGGCATGCCTCGGAAAGTACGGCAGCCTTAAAGAGATTACAGCAAGTGGCACTGGAAAATGGTAATATTTTTGCTGAATTGATGGAAACTGTAAAAACCTGTTCCCTAGGAGAAATTACTGCTGCTTTGTACCAAGTGGGCGGTCAATATAGAAGAAATATGTAATCTGTTAGTGACAACTTGTATAAGTTGTTTGCGAATTGAATACTTATTGATAATATTGTTTATGCAAAAGTTGATTGTAATCGTATGTATACTCTGTTTTGTTAGTAACTCCCTTTTTGCTCAAGCGGGCAGGAAGTACGATAGCACTATGAAATTGGGCAAGGTTGGGTATAAAGTTTATTGCAGTAATAAGGGAACGGATAAAAATAACTTAACCATTGCACCAGTTGGTTTTGAAAATACGGCCCGCGATGTAACATTTGAAGTTAAGGGAAGGGTGAATAAGGCTGAAGTAGACGACTTAAACCTCGATGGATTTCCAGATTTGCTGGTATATGTAAATATTCAGGGAGATAAAGCTAAGCTGAACATTATAGGGGTAAGTTCTGATAACAATCAGGGTTTTCGGCCCATCTATTTCCCCGATATTTTAGACGATCCCAAGATTAAAATTGGGTATAAAGGGAATGATGAATATTACTTGATGGAGGGTACACTGGTAAGAAGGTTTCCCGTGTATAATTTAGAAGACACCACCAATATTCGCCCAACCGGCATGTACCGGCAGGTTATGTACAAGGTAGTTAATGGCGACAGAGGGGAGCTTAAATTTAAAGTCGCCCGTAGTTACGATTTTGCCCGACAGCAATAATCAGTATTAATAATCTAGATTTAATGTTAATGGAAATGTTGCAGATGGATTTGTTGTAATTTCCGTTTTCTAATAAACAGGGAATTTATCCATGCCAATTTCTTAATTTTTCCAAT
>CAMBUH010000140.1 GCA_945870985.1 Chitinophaga pinensis | reverse complement strand
AAACAATCACATCAAACGAATCTTTTAGATTACTTGAATCGATGTCTTTGGCATAAATCACCTGCGCAGCATAATTGAATTTCTCCATCAGGTATCTCATCCATCCAGACGGCATCGTTCCGCCATACTGGTCCCAAATAGCAACCCTTGCTGAAGTAATGCGAACCAGGTTGGCCGGCTTGGAATCACTTATTATGGGTACTGCACCTGATCCCTGCAAAGCTTGCTGTATGGATGCTTTATTTTTTGCATTTATTGGAACATAAAATGATCCGGCAGTTGTTCCAGAAAGGGTATCCATTGTTCTATAAACTTCTACTCCCGCTTTCAACAATGCATTTACCGCGGCAAATGAATAGTTGGCAGAAGCGTTGAGCAGCCAGCCCTTTTCTTTATTCATGGTCGGAATAACAGGCATAGCAATTAATTCCCCATAAGGCAATCTTTTCATGGGCGCCTGAAACTCATCTAAAATTCGATCGAACTGAATCCCCATGGTGTAAGCAAGCGTCCATCCGGCCGCATCATAAGGAGGTACAGGAGGTCCGCCCGGATATGCAAAATCATTGGGATGATCCTGTGGCTCAAACAAATCTAGCACGTGCGGACGAAAAGCCTGCTCGGTTTTTACTACCCAGGTGCCGGCAGCATAGCTTTTACCATTCACCACTGTTTCAGCAGTAGTTTGATGAACGATTACACCAGTACCGATTAGTGCATTTAAAAAACGTATAGAAGTTGCTGCATCCGAATTGGGTGCAATAAAATAAGCTCGGGCGTCGCGTGCCGAAGGCTGTTTCATAACAGAGTCGTACCATTTAACCGGTATTACTGGCACTTCAGTTCTTGCTCCAATCACCGTAGAATCGGGGGTTCTTCTTCCGTTTGCCTGTTGGCGAAGCGATTCTTGATACCCATTTTTTATAGCAGCGGATTTGTTAGGAGACAACGCCCAGTTATCCTTACTGCCCTTTTCAATAGAGTTTCTACCCATCTTGAATATGTTATACAACAACTCATCGCGGTAACGCATGGCATAATTGAGCACCGCATAATTTAGAGATACTGAATAATCGATCGATTGCCTGAAACGCCAAGGGCCGGGTTTAACCGGAAAAGGGGTTGAACTGTTCGGGATCAGTCTGTCTGGAACCACCGGAATGTTAGAAGGGGTAGGACTCCCAATAATTTCAGTTAACAAACCTACCATATTATGAAAATAAGTAGTGGTTCGTAATCCGCCATTATACCAGGTTGAATAAACCGATCCATTTTTATTAGTATATCCTGGCTTATTTTCTACATTCAACCGATTAATCATGGCAGCTCCTACTGATTCTAAACTCGTGATTACAATGGGATCAAATACATAATTAAACGGATCCCGGAAGGGTGGGCCCGCTACTACCGAACCGGGAGGACCCGACTGGTGATGGTTATACATAATCTGAGGAAGCCATTCGATGTATAATTGACGGCACATATTCTGTGTTTCCTTCAAGTTCAACATGTAAAAATCGCGATTATTATCATGCCCTGCATACTTCTCGTATAATCGAGGCAGATTTTCGGTACTGCGCTTTTCCTTTTCAGCTTTGCGCATGTACCAGTTACTTACCAGTTCCTGACCATCCGGATTGGCATGCGTCATTAGAATGATCACATTATCCAAGATGGCTTTTGTTTCTTCATCTTGCCGGCTAACCAGTTGGTAAGCGGTTTCAATCAATTGATGAGCCCCAACCACTTCCGTTGCATGCAGGCCACCATCAATCCATACCACCGCTTTACCTGTTTTGGCAAGAGCCTTTGCTTCAAGATCAGTTAACCCCTCTGCCAAAGCAAGTTTTTGAGAAATGGATTTATATTCTTCTAATTTTTTAAGATTCTCTGGAGAAGAAATGATGAGCATAAACTGATCTCTCCCCTCCTCGGTTTTTCCTATGGAACTATACATTGTTCTGCTGGAGGCGGCTGCCAATTTCTGAAAATAAGCCTCAGTTTGTGAGTAAGTAGCCAATTGATAGTCATCCCCTATTGTAAATCCAAAATGCTGCTGAGGAGTGGGAATGTTCTGTGCGGTAACTACCAAACAAGTAACCCATAAAGCTAAAAAGAAGGAAAATGCATGTTTCATTTATCTGAATTAAAATTTTAATTAACATTTACAATATATTCAATATTAATTTATTGTGGAATTTAATTGTTCTTGCTGACCCGCTGCTACAAAAGCCTGTAACAATTGCTGTAAATCGAGTTGACTGCTTGCTTTACCATAAATAACATTATCAAATTTCCAAGAACCGCCAACAGCAATAAGTCGGACTGTATCAGTCCACACCTGCTGATACGATTGGTTGGTAAATTCTATTGAAAGTAAGGCAGTATCTTTTATTACTTCTTCAGTAAGCACTTTGAATCCGGTATATCCTTCATATAAGCTGGCAAATACCTCACCCTCTATTAATAAGGGCTTGTCAGTTGGCGCATGAGACATTCGAATGGTTTCCCTACTTTTTTGTTCAGTTTGCTTGCTTTGGGTGATCAATTGATACAGATTTTTCGAAAAAAGTGCGGAATCTAATTTTTCATTGCGAAAGGGATTGGGGGCACTAAAAATCTTTTGTACAACATCTGCTGGAGATTCGGCAGGTTTCTGAGAACAAGCTCCCATCATCAGCGAAATAGCAATGAGGAATAATGACCGTTTGAATAATTTCATTTTCATACCTTTTATGAACTAAAGTTTAATTGTCCATTCATTATTCATAGGCCTACCCAGCAGTTGATTGGCTTCTTCATCTTGATTAAACTTTTCTTTTACGGGATCCCATGTCAAATTCCGATTCAATTGATAAGCAATATTAGCAATATTGCAAACGGAAGCTGTGCGGTGGCCGGTTTCAACATCACTCAACGGCCGACTCCGATTGCGCATGGCTTGAAAGAAATCTTTATAATGATCGTTGCTATAATAGACTCGCTTGTCTTTGTCCGTCATGCTATACTGCTTCAATTGAACCGGAGAAGTTTCCAAACTACCTCTACCGACTTTTATTTCTCCTGCACTACCAATAAAATGTACGGCATTGCCCCACTCCCATTTCTCATGGGTCATTTGGGTACCATTGCTGTATTCCATGGTCAAATTCATAATTTCTTTTCCATCGGGAACTTTAAATGATACCGGACCACTCTCATCCATATCCAGTGCCCATTGAGCAATATCAAACATATGGGCGCCCCAGTCGGTAACCATACCCCCACCAAATTCTTTATATAGCCTCCAGTTGGGGAAAACATCTTTGGATACAGGGGGGGCCAGCTCTTCATTGAAAGGTGAAGGGTCGTTTGGCCCTAACCATAGATTCCAATCTAGTCCCTCCGGAATGGGTTGAGCCGGCAGAGTATATGGAATGGGGGGTGAACCAATATTTACGCGAACTTTCTGAATGTCGCCTATATATCCATTTCTAACGAGCTCAACTGCGTGCCGGAATTCGTTCCAAGAGCGCTGCATGTTTCCGGTTTGAAATACCCGGTTGTATTTTCGAGTTGCTTTCACCATAGCCCTACCTTCCTTAACGGTAAGTGCCATGGGCTTTTCACAATAGATATCTTTTCCTGCTTCAGCAGCCCGAACGGCAGCGGCCGCATGCCAATGATCGGGAGTTGCAATGATTACGGCATCTACATCTTTTCGTTGCAGCAATTCTCTAAAATCGGTATACATGGCAATTTCACCCAATGAACCTAACTCAGTTTTCTTGGCATACAACTTCTTAAGTGAATCTAGGGTAAGCTGTGCTTTTGCCTGATATACTTCGCTGATGGCTACAATGCTCGATTCTCTGGTTTGTGCAAACTGAGTAGCCAGAAAGCGTCCCTGCTTACCCGAACCGATAATCCCTACCTGAATCCGGTCGCTCGGTGCAATATATCTAACGCCATTGGGTTGCTGACCACCCAACACATAACGGGGAACAATAAAAAAACCTCCCAATAACTGAGCTGAGGTTCTAACGAATGCTCTTCGGGATGCTGAGGTAATATTTTTCTTTTTCATGGCAAAAAAGGGTTACAGGCAGTTGTAAATAGAGGGAATAGTTTAAAAATAAAATCAAATTAAAGTTAAGTGATTTTATGCCCCAGCATTGAACTTTTTATCCCCTAATTTTTTCAACTCTGCAGGTCCTATCCGCCTAAATGATTACCTTTAAAACAACCTACTAGTTCCATTCCGTTTCTTGATTAGTATTTTAAATTACATATGTGAAAATTCCGCCACATTTACAGGGTTTACGCAAAGAACAGGTTCAACAGGCCAGATTAAAATATGGCACCAATGAATGGAATTTCAAAGCCGAAAAGGGTTGGTGGAAAATGGCAAAACAGCTGGTGAGCGAACCGATGGTAATCATGCTGCTGGCTGCTTCCTGTTTGTATTTTATTAGCGGAAAAACTGCGGATGCTATATTCCTGTCCGCTGCCATATTGTTGGTTGCTGCTATTTCTGCCTATCAGCATCGGAGGAGTACGCTGGCACTTGAAAAGCTTAAAAAATATACCCGTCCTTTTTGTAAAGTGATTCGGGAAGGCAGCCTAGAAAACATACCAGCCGAGGAACTGGTAATGGGCGATTATTTGCTGGTTGAAGAAGGCAACCTGGTAGCTGCAGATGGAAAAATCATCTACTCTTCCGACCTAGGTATCAATGAATCCATCATTACCGGAGAATCGATGGTTGCCATGAAAGATGCAGCCCATCCCGATCCTTATATTTACCAAGGCACGCATATAACCAATGGGATGGCGGTAGTAGAAATTACTGCTGCTGGCATGCAAACCAGACTGGGTAAAATCGGAAAAAGTTTATCTACTATCCAAGAAGAAACTACCCCCCTGGAAAAACAAATATCTAGGTTTGTAAAATGGATGGTGTTATCAGGATTTATCGTTTTTCTGATTGTATGGCTGATTAATTATATTCAAACGCAGGCAATCATCCCCAGTTTATTGCAAGCTCTTACCCTAGCCATGAGCATTTTGCCGGAAGAAATTCCGGTAGCTTTTACCACTTTCATGGCATTGGGTGCCTGGCGGCTGATGCAAAAAGGAATTATTGTAAAACAAATGAAAACGGTAGAAACCCTTGGAAGCGCCGATATTATTTGTACCGACAAAACAGGAACCCTTACCAAAAACGAAATGAGTTTGGTAGTGGTATATTGTTGGCCTGCCCAAATAACCTTTCAGCTATTAAAAGAAGGGTTAACGGAAGAAGCCTTCCCGTTGATTCGCATAGGGATGTGGGCCAGTGAACCCATTCCATTCGATCCTATGGAACAAGAATTGCACAACCAATACTCCCGCTTATTTCCGTCAGATGAAAGATTACTATATCAACTGATTCATGAGTATCCGTTAGCCGGAAAGCCTCCCATGATGACGCATATTTTTGAAAACAAGGAGCAGAAAAGAATTATTGCTGCCAAAGGAGCGCCGGAAGCCATCGTAGCCGTTTGTAACCTACTGCCAAACGAAAGGGAGCATATTCTAAACAATGTGCAGGAACTGGCATCTAAGGGATATAGAATTTTGGGGGTGGCTGAGTCTACATCTAAGCAACCATCCTTTCCAACAACACAACAGGAAATTCCTTTTGAGTTTATTGGATTATTGGCATTTTACGACCCTCCTAAAGAAAATATCCGTAATGTTTTACAGCAATTCAATCGCGCAGGCATTCAGGTTAAAATATTAACAGGCGACAATCCAGTAACCACGCGTGAAATTGCCCGTCAGGTTGAATTACCTCAATATGAATCTGTTATTTTGGGAGATGAAATCATGCAACTGGAGGGAAAAGAACTTCATGAGGCAGTAGAAAAAAATCAACTCTTTACCCGAATGTTTCCCGAAGCAAAACTAAAAGTTATCCAAACCTTGCAGGCACTGGGGCATGTAGTTGCCATGACGGGTGATGGGGTAAATGATGGTCCCGCGCTAAAAGCAGCCCATATTGGGATTGCGATGGGTAAAAAAGGAACGGAAGTCGCACAACAAGCCGCCTCACTTATTTTACCCAACGACGACCTGAGTGGTATGCTGGAAGCGGTATCCATGGGCCGAAAGATTTACACCAACCTGAAAAAAGCCATCCGGTACATTATTTCTATCCATATCCCGATTGTACTACTCGTATTTTTCCCCCTAGTACTTGGCTGGATATACCCGAATATTTTCTCTCCCATTCATGTAATCTTTTTTGAATTGATTATGGGCCCCACTTGCTCTATTATATATGAAAATGAGCCCGCAGAAGCCAATATACTTTTGCATCCCCCCCGAAAAAAATCAATGCATATTTTCAACCTTTCCGAAATTTTTGTTAGTATCCTGCAAGGATTAGTTA
>CAMBUH010000139.1 GCA_945870985.1 Chitinophaga pinensis | reverse complement strand
CTATTGGTGATATTGCGGTAAATTGGAAATCTCGCGCTATCTGGGTAGGTACCGGTGAGGTTAACAGCAGTCGCTCTTCCTATGCAGGTATGGGTATCTATCGCTCCAATAACAATGGTAAATCTTGGCAATACCTAGGATTACCTGAGAGCCACCATATTGGTAAAATTCTGCTGCATCCTACCGATGAATCGGTTGCTTGGGTAGCTGCCCTAGGGCATTTATATTCTAGCAATAAAGACAGGGGTGTTTATAAAACCTCGGATGGTGGTCAACAATGGAAGCAGGTGTTGTATGTTGATGAAAATACCGGTGCCGTAGATATGGATATCAATCCTGCTAATCCGAATGAACTATATGCGGCCATGTGGTATAAAACCCGCTCTGCCTCCAACCTGGTAGAATCTGGCAAAACCAGCGGCATTTATAAGTCAACCAATGGGGGAGATCAGTGGGAATTGATTTCAGGAGCCGGCAGTGGCTTTCCCAATGGTGATGGAGTAGGTAGAATAGGCGTAGCAGTTTTTCCAAAGAATCCTTCGGTGGTGTATGCTATAGTTGACAATAATTTTAGACAACCGGATACCGCAAAAAAAAATACGGACACTACCCGCTATGTGTTGAGTGATTTTCAAAACCTTACCAAACAGAGTTTTGCAGCCCTGGATAATAAAAAATTACAATCATTTATTGGTTCCCCCCGTAATGGGATTCCCCAAAAATATACCTCAGCCTCCATTAAAGAGGCCGTAGCTAATGATCGGTTTCCGCCCTCAGTAATCTGGGATTTTTTGTATGATGCCAATACCGCTTTATTCGAAACACCTATTTATGGGGCACAAGTGTATAAAAGTTCGGATGCCGGTAAAACCTGGACAAAAACCCATGAAAAAGGCATCAATCTTTACAGTACCTATGGCTATTATTTTGGTAAAATATTTGTAAGCCCAATTCAAGAGAATAAAATAGTAGTTACCGGGGTTGATGTGTTGATGAGTGTGGATGGAGGAAAATCATTTAAGAGTATCAATAAAGAAAATGTGCATTCCGATCATCACGTGGTTTGGATGAGTGCAACCAAAGACGGCCATTTTATTAATGGGAATGATGGTGGATGTAATATCACTTATGATAATGGCGAACACTGGTTTAAAGCCAATACCCCACCGGTTGGTCAGTTTTATGCGGTGGCTGTAGATATGGCCAAGCCTTATAATGTATATGGTGGTTTACAAGATAATGGTACTTGGTTTGGATCGAGCAACACCCGGGAAAACTATCGTTGGTTCGATTCGGGTGAGAATCCCTTTAAATCAATTAATGGCGGAGATGGTATGCAGGTACAGGTAGATTGGCGCGACAATAAAACGGTGTACAGTGGCTCTCAATTTGGCATGTATAGCCGACAAACCCTGGGAACGCCTGGAAGAGGAACTTCGGTACGCCCCGCTCGCGATTTGGGAGATCCTGCTTTGCGCTATAACTGGCAAACACCTATCTTGTTAAGTCGCCATCAACAGGATGTATTCTATTATGGTAGCAATAAATTTCATCGGTCATTCAACCGGGGAGATAGTATGGTTGCCATGAGTGGCGATTTAACCACCAATCCTGCACAGGGTGATGTTCCCTTTGGAACCCTAAGTACTATGAGTGAAAGTCCACTTCGGTTTGGCTTACTTTATATCGGCACCGATGATGGCAATATTCAGGTGAGTAAGGATGGGGGGTATAGCTGGACGATGATCACTAAAAAATTACCGAAGGGATTATATGTGAGTCGGGTTTCGGCTAGTGCATTTAGTGAAGGACGTGTGTATGCCAGTTTAAATGGCTATCGCAACGACCATTTTGCTGCCTATGTTTTTGTGAGTGATGACTATGGTGCGAATTGGCGGCCGATACAATCCAATCTGCCCCAGGAGCCTGTAAATGTGGTTAAGGAAGATCCTACCCAGGAAAATGTAGTATATGTGGGAACGGATGGAGGGTTGTATGTTAGTATTGATGGTGGTACCAGCTATATGATGTGGAATAAGGGGTTACCGTACAGTGTTCCTGTGCACGATTTGGTTATTCATCCAAGAGAGAATGAAATTGTGCTGGGTACCCATGGACGCAGTATTTATATTGCTTCGGTATCGGACTTACAAAAATTAGCCAAAGATCCTGCCTATCGCGAAAAGCGGACTAAAGAAATAGCAGAACAGAAGTAGTACCTTACCTGCGAGGTTAAAAAAGCTGCGTTGTAAATACTTTCGGTATTCAACGCAGCTTTTTTAATAGCCAGGCATCCTGTCCACCGAGTATGCCCGGGAATTTTTGTCCATCATAGTACATCACTATTTCCCAATCCTGGCCAAGTAGCTGTTTCATGCCCGAATAGGAATGATAGGTTCTCATTTGCCGGCTTCCTTTTTTATCAGCACCCAGGGTAAGGATACCTTGTTCAGCTAGTTGTTTTTTTTGTTGATGGGTAAGTTGATACAGGTAATTCTTTCCATGCGTGCTTAGCCACATCAATCCTTTTGTATTAAGTAGGCTATGTAATATATTGAGCCAGTTAGCTTGTTCGTTTGTGGGTAAATGGGTAAGCACGCTGAGAGCAATGATGAGGTCGTATTGCGCGGATTTTGTTTCACCAGAGAGGTTGGTGCTGCTTTGTATCCATTCAATACCCTGAATATTGTTTTGCAGCCATTGAATGCAGGAAGGATTTACATCAGCACCCGTTATTTTGGCTCCGAGAAAATAGTCTGGTAAATGCCGGGTTACCCTGCCGGTGCCACAGCCCCAATCGAGGATGGAATGAATGGGGGAATTACTAAAAACTTTGCACAGCGATTCAATTTCAGCTGCCGCTTCTTGTCCGCTGTTTTGGTAGCTATGGTAATGTAGCGAGCCTGTTTCAAATAACAATGAATCCGGTGGCATAGGGAATCCGGGATTATTATTTTTGAATGCGTTATTGGATGCCTGATAGCGCAATACATTCCAGCGAAACAAATACATTCGTACGAAAGACGAAAGTGAAGAATTATCTACTGTATTTCGAATCATTCCGCCAAGGCTCATACATCTAGTTTGCTGATTGCAATATGGGTTTAATTGCTGTATACTTTGCTGAAATGGCTTTGATTTTTGAAGAAGTACTTGTAACCCTTACCCATTGATATGGTTTTGATGGAAAGAACAGCGCTGTTATAACTAAACTACCTTTATCAGCAAAAATTTCTATAGAACTTCTATCAACTATTAACTGCAAAGATAAACGACTGTTTGCTTGTATTCTTTTGCCTCGTATAATCCGGTTAAAGGAGGGATTAAAATCTCCGGGGCCACTTTGTAAACGATTGAGTATGATTTCTGCTGTAGCAGGATTATATTGAAGAGAAAGGGTATCTCCCCATTTATTATTCCACTGAATTAGTTGAATGTTTTCATTTACATCGGTGGAAACTAAATCCGCATCTACTTGCATAGTATATGCAGCATCCGACAAGCTGATTGTATCCTTCACCTGCTGACTACTATCCATTTCTAAAAGCCCCGTAAATTGCTTAATTGGTTGGGAGAGTAAGTGAGAACCTTTACTATTCTTTATTAATGTGAGTTCACGTGGTATCGTCATCGCACTTCTCCAAGGATGGGTGGGTACCTGTTGCGCATATTGCCAGTTGCTCATCCATCCAATAAAAATCGGATGTTTGCCGGGAGCATCAAAATAAGTTACCCCTGCATAATTATCCGTTCCCTGGTCTACCCATTTAACCATTTCAGGTTTTTCCTTATTAAGAAAAGTTTTCCCGTTAAATGTTCCGGTAAAATATTGGGTGGCACTGCCGCCATTGGGCTTGCCATTACCGATACTTACCAATAGCACCCAAGCTTCTTTTCCAGAACTAGCATCTTGCATTTTTATCAGATCGGGACATTCCCATACACCACCATGAGCCCCTTCTTTTTCTCCAAAGCTGCTGAGGTATGTCCATGCTTTCAAATTCCGTGAACTATAAAATTCAACATGATTGCCCACTGCTAACGTCATTATCCATTTCTTTTCCTTTGCATACCAACTCACTTTAGGATCTCTGAAGTCTTTTTTTCCAGGATTGTTGAGCACTGGATTATTGGCATATTTCTTCCAGGTAAAACCACCATCGTTACTATACGCCATGCCCTGTGTTTGAAAGGTACTCGTACCTGCTTTTTCACCTTTGGGATCGTGATAGGTATAAATCGCTATGAGGGTTTTTTCTTTCCCTTCTTGCAAACCAGCAGTATTCAAGTAATCAACCACCACACTTCCCGAAAAAATATAACCCAGCGAATCAGGATAGAGGGCAATGGGTAAATGTTCCCAATGCAATAAATCTTTACTTACTGCATGCCCCCAGTGCATAGGGCCCCAAATTGTACCATCTGGATAATACTGATAAAAAAGATGGTAATTGCCGCCATAGTACACCAATCCATTCGGATCATTCATCCAATGCTCCTTGGGGGTAAAATGTATGGCAGGCCGATACGGCTCCAACTTACCGAGTTGGGTTTGACCCATTAAAATACTAATTGGAAAAAAGAAAAACAGGCAAAAAAGTTGACCTATTCTTTTATTACTTATCAACTTGCCCATAGTTTTATTTTATCGGTGAGTTATTCACTACTGCGGATTACCTGCGCATTCTTTTGTGCTAATAAGGCTAATTCAGTTGCCAAAAAGCAGTGTGCCTGTGGCATCGCGGTTTCTGTGCGATTGAGGATATCATCTACCAATTGCTTCCCGAAGGGTAGGGGCTCTTTATTGCAATCGATAAATCGGGTTTCTTTTTGATTTACCAGGTATAAGTGATTGCCGCCATCCGGACCAGCAATATCCACATTCTTTCTGATTTCAATAAATCCGTCTGTACCCAAAATGGTCAGTCTTCCATCTCCCCATGATTTTAGTCCATCCGGTGTAAACCAATCAACCCGAATATATCCGGTTCCTTTATTCCCCTTAATCATCACATCGCCAAAATCTTCGAATTGGGGATATTGTGGATGGTGAACATTTCCAATTTGAGAAGCAACTATGCTGGCTTCGGTGGAGCCGGTAAAAAATAAAAACTGATCAAACTGATGGGAGCCAATATCTGTTATAATACCTCCATAATATTGTTTATCAAAAAACCATTCCGGGCGGGAAGGAATATTCATGCGATGCGGTCCCAATCCAATGGTTTGAATCACTTTTCCAATAGCACCTTGTTGGATGAGTTCTCCGGCTTTTACGGTTGCCTTATTTTCGAATCGCTCGCTATACATAATGGAGTAGATGCGACCAGTAGCCTGTTGTACTTTTTTTACAGCAGCCAGTTGTTTTAGCTGGGTGATTCCGGGCTTGTCTACCAAATAATCTTTGCCATGTTTCATCACTTCTATTCCCAATGGTGCTCTTTCTATCGGTATCCCCGAACTCATGATCAATTGAGTGCTATTATCTTCCAGAATTTCTTGTTGAGATCCGGCTAGCTTTGCCTGCGGATATCGCTTACCAAACTCAGCTACCAAATTGGCTTCTTTGGCATAAAAAGCAACCAATTGTCCGCCCCCACGGGTTACGGCATCTACCATACCATAGATATGATTGTGATTGATATTGATTACCGAAAATCGTATGCGAGGATCGGCAGGTGGGACTGGGGGAGGAGCTAGGAAAGTTTCATATGCCGATGCATGCTGGCTATTAAATAAGGCCCAACCGGCAGCAGCAACTGTTGTGCGGATAAAATCTCTCCGGGGATGGACTTTCTTTTTCATGCGTTTTTAGTAGGGCAAATTATTTTTTTTGAGCAGCTGCTATGGCAGTCTGGTAAGCTTCACTGGCTCCCTTTAATTTGGGGATGCTTAAACTCTGCCAGTCTTTACCCAAAAACCACCTGCCTAGGTAAACGATTTGACCTACATGATAAGGATAATGGGCCAACTGCCGCAAAATGGCATCATACACAATCAGCGGCTCCTCTCGTATGGTGATGGTTTGATGCAGTTGTGCTGGTTCCAGCTTTTCTAATGTTTCCAGTAAGCATTGCCAACCCTCTTCCCAAAGGGTTAGTAATTGTGCTGTTGATAATGTGGGATGTTCTTCAAATTCCTCATCCCGTTGCCGCCAGCTTTTTTCTCCGTCTTCGGTTAAAAAGTTGGTCCATCGGCTTTTCATATTACCATGTAGGTGTTGAATGATAATAGCAATAGAGTTGCTTTCCGGATTGGGCTGTACATGAAAATATTCCTCCGGAAGTACATCAAGGGTCTTATCGCCTAACTGTTTGTAAGAAATAAATCTTTTTACACAATCTTTAAGTATTCTGGTTTCGATTGAGGGATTCATACAAGCTTCGTTATTCGTTAATTGCTTTGAATTATGTAATTAGCAGTTTTCAAAAGCAATACTCAATAATACGGAAATATAGTGAAAAATGCATCCAAGTATTATGCCCGGTGCACTGCACGAATAGGAATAATGG
>CAMBUH010000138.1 GCA_945870985.1 Chitinophaga pinensis | reverse complement strand
ATTTCGGCACAACTAGTAGACACCATTTCGTTTATAAAATCTAAACGAATGTCGGAAGCAGACCTTGCAAAAAAACGTGAAGGAACTTTTATAACAGGTATTCCAGACTTTTCTTCTGACCCAGTAACTGGTTTTGGACTTGGTGTTAGAACAAATATTTATTGGAATGGACAACGTACAAATCCTTTTTTTGCTTACACACCTTATCTTGCAAAGTTAAAAGCAAACGCTGCTTACTATACTACCAACGCAAGAGAAATAATTTTATCCCTTGACGTGCCCTATTACAAAGGGACACGTTGGCGTATAAAAATTGACTTTAAAGCTCAACAAAATCCAGCCAATTTATATTTTGGTTCATCAGAATCAACACTTGGTGAATTACGACTTCCATCAACTCCCAACGGTGGACAAACTTTTTCTACTTACGCTTCATTTGACAGAGCAAGAAAAACCTTACGACCAGGAGGAATTGGGGAAGCAAATTTTGTAACAGACGCATTATCAAATAGATTTAGAGAAACTGAATATATGTTAAATCTAAAAGCCGACTATGCACTTGGAAAAAAAGGAGTTTGGCGAATTATGGGCGGATACGAAATTCAGCACTTGGGTTACAAAACATTTGAAGGAACAGAAGCTGAAGCCATTGACCCAAACACAGGTCAAGAAACCAAAGCACCGAATGGAACTTCATTACTTAGACGTGATTTTCAGCAAGGACTTATTTCAGGACTGGAGGGTGGTTGGGTTTCGATATTACAAACAGCTTTGATTTTTGACACAAGAGATTTTGAACCCGACCCAACTCGTGGATATTATATTGAAATAGCCAATGAATTTTCTAATCCAATTATTGGTTCACAATTCGACTTCAATAAATTTTTTATTCAAGGACGAGTTTACAAGAAAATACCAATTGGACCTCGGACGGTTTTTGGTGGACGGCTTGGGGTTGGAAATATTTTTGGAAGCAAGGCACCCTTTTTTGAATTTCAAGACCAGTGGAGTCCAGACGGAAGTATAAATTCATTAGGCGGTAAACAATCACTTCGTGGTCACAGAGCAAACAGATTTCTATCCCGTTCCTTAGCATTCGCAAACTTTGAATTACGTGTAAGACTTGCAGAAGTGAAAGTAAATAAACAACGCTTTGCATTTGGCATTGCACCATTCTTTGACGCTGGAACAGTTAGGGATAATTGGCGGGACTTGAATTTTACAAACATAAAAACTTCATACGGTGGCGGTTTACGAATTGCGTGGAATCAATCAACCATTATTTCATTTGACTATGGTGTTTCTAGAGAAGACAAACTATTTTACTTTGGTATTGGGCAAGCATTTTAAAACTACAACAGAATTATCTCATCAAACAAGAAACACTGAGTATAACTCGGGTTTTTTATAAAAGTGGCTTTTCAAGTTATTGCTTCTTTTTCTTTTGTTTCTTCAATTGCTCATCTAATTCTTTGCTATCTTTCATCATCTGGCTCGGATGATCAAACTCTCCGCCTTTCTCAAAAGCCTTCCAGTCAAATTTTTTATCAAGAGGAGTTAAGGCCTTCTGAGGGTCAAAAATGCGTAAATCGGAAGGCAGTGCATTATATGGCGTAAAGTCTGGCTTATTTGTAAATAGGTCATCAAAATCAGCTGCACCAGCATCGTACTGATTAAGGTATGATAAACCGAGGCTATTCCACATGGTTTTGAAAAAACTGCCGAAGCTGTAATGCACATGACCCGCATAATGTTTTTTAGCAAAAGGTGACACAACCATTAATATGCTACGGTGGGCATCCACATGATCAACTCCGCCCTGTGGATCGTCTTCTGTTATCACTATAGCCATGTTTTTCCAATAGGGTGTGTGAGAAAGGTATTCGATCACCCGGCCAATCGCAAGGTCATTATCGGCCATAAAACTTTCCCTGAAGGGATAGCCATAATCAGCCCTTACATCTCCTCCATGATCATTAGCAATACGAACCGTAATCACAGAAGGAAGTGGACGCCCTGGTTTACGCCAGCGTTCTTCCACTTCTTTAATAAAAACATCTGCACGGTATTGATCCGGGACTGTAGTATTGAAGACGGGAAAGATGCGGGAGGAATTATCCTCGAGTTTAGCAGGCATTGGATAATTGCCCTGATATTTTACAGTTAGGAGATTGAACGCAGTGTCATTAAACCGACTGCCGAAACCGAGCCCCAACCCGAAATTAAAATATTTAATTTTATTTCTTTCAAAATGATCCCATATAGATCCTGCTTCGTTATAATCTTCAGGATAGATTGCACTGGTTCCTGATGTAAGGGAAAGTGTTCCGGGCAGTTTTACGTCGCCTTTCATATTACGATTACCGCCATAACCTGCGCTGGTGGTAGATTCTGTCCATTCATTTGGGTATGTGTCTACTAGCCACCTATGGCCATCCGAAGAATGGTCGGCATCACAATAAAAGTTGTCGCTGAAGGCAAACTGTTTGGCAAGTGCCAGATGATTAGGCATCACAGTTGCGTTTGTTACAGATAAGGCTCTATTTGGACTAGTCACAAGAGGAATATTCACTCCAAATCTGGCGATTGTTGAGTCTCCGTTGGCAAAGCTCAATTGCCCCAGCACTTCGTCATAAGTACGGTTTTCTTTTGGAATAAAAACCCAGTAAAGAATCGGTGATTTAGATGCGCCAGGATATAATGGAATAGGGTTCTTTTTCCTTTCAGAAAAAGAAGTATCATTCGCCGACCGGAAAAGAAAATTATTGTCAACCACTTTTTTTGTAAGATCTGCCAGATTTGCAACAGTTGGTACCGGGCAGATAGATACAAAACCCTTCATAAGACGACCAATATTACTTCCTTCTGGACCCGGATTAAAATCTCTGCCCCCATTGGGACCAGACCCATAACCTTTTGCGTTGGCAACATAGATTGTTTTTCCATCGGAGCTCACGGCTAATTTAGAAGGAAACCATCCAACTGGAAAATGCCCCTTTACTTCAAAGTTATCTGTAGAGATGATGGCTACTGCATTGATTCCGGATTCTGCCACGTAAAGGGTCTTTTGGTCGGGAGATAAGCTAAGTCCGAAAGGAATAACTCCCTTCAGCTGGCCTAGCCTACGATCGGGACTAAGCTTTATATTTTTGATCAGCTTATGTGTTTGTGCATTCAATACTGAAATACAGTCATTGGTTCCATTGCTCACGAAAACATATTTGTCGGTAGCCACAATTGAGTTGGGACTGGCGCCACCAACCGCTGGAATATCTTCTATCAATTCGCCTATCTGGAATCCGGTTTTTACTTTTGATGTAACAACAGGAGGGATTGTATTGCTAACTTCGTAACTCCAAACTGAAAATGCCTCATCTGACAAAGGGTCGCCAAGCCCAGGCAACTGAATGCTATCGTTATAGATACCTTTCTCCGATTTAGGAGACAGATAGGAAAAAGGAGGAAAGGTCATCGCAGTGGCACGCGGGTTTTTTGGATCAATATTTTCCAGCAGTTTATATTCATACATGCCTACATTGGCAACATAAACTGTTTTTTCATTAGGTGAAAGGGCGATTCCAAAAGGATAGCGACCAGTTCTAACACTGTGAATAACTTTTCCGCGAGGAACATCCACTACAACCAGACGAAAACCAATCTGATCAACTGCATACAGCTTATCACCCGCCTTGTTCAAAACCAGGTCGCCGATATAGCCATTTGAATAGTCGTAAGAATCGGTCTTGTGCGAGCAACTAATGGTACCCATTGATTTTCCAGTGGCCAAGTCGAAGAGATAAATCTTGTTTTCCTGGCCGCCAGCAACGTATACGGTTTTATTATCGGGGCTGATAGCCAGACCCATAAAAACCGAAGCCAGTATACCTTTATCAGTAGTTGCATTTGAAGGAATTTGCTGCACTTCCGGCGCATTGGAGCGAACATTTCGGATAATTGTGATAGACAAGGGGCTGGTACCTGAATTAGCGGTTACTAAGGTATTACCGTCTGGGCTCAGCACCATACCATAAGGATGGGGTGCTACCATTATGGATTGTCCATGAGGGGTAAGTATGCGTCCGTTAGGAATAATGGTTTTCCCATCTTTGTGAATTTCCGTTGGCATATTACCTGCAGGAGGACTAATAATGGTCTGGGCACTCAGTTGTATAACCATCATCAAGAAAGCAGTTGCGGAAAATATTTGTTTAATACGATTATTCATTTTTCGATTTTCGTAATTCAATATTTTTTACTTTCATTCTTTATTTTGATACCAGGCTGTGTTAATAACCTGAAGCATAACCATCTTTACGGAATTCAGAAGCACCATGAAAAACATGGTTAACGGAATCTAACATAATAGCCTGATAACCTCCGTATCCACCAAGGTCATGTCCTATTAAATGGCCCATTCTTTGCAGTCGCGCAACCACCATTGCTGAAAATCCACCTTCTTCCAAAAAGATAGTGCCCTTTCCTTTGGCTCCAATGCCTTCGGGTGTAGAAGAGCCAATATGGTTTATTCTGGCAGCATCTCCGGCTTCCTGAAGACCCATTTTGAAGTCTATAAGATTAACAAGCACTTGTACCTGTCCTAAGGGCTGCATGTCGGCACCCATAACGCCAAAACTGATCAGCGGTTTGTTATTTTTTGTTACAAAAGCCGGAATTAAAGTATGAAAGGGGCGCTTTCCCGGTGCATAAGAATTCGGCAAGCCCTCGGTGAGATTGAATGAGCAACCCCTGTTTTGAAGGCTAAAGCCGCATCCATCAGGGATAATGCCAGAACCCATACCGGCAAAATTGCTCTGGATTAAAGAAACCATATTTCCATATTGGTCGGCAACCGTTAAATAGATGGTATTACCAAATCTCTCCGGATCGCCTGGATAAAGGCTATCCAATACTTTTTCGGGGTTGATGAGGCGGCTGCGTTGAGCGGCATATTGCTTACTAAGAAGAGCCTTCAAGGGAACGTTGTAATAATCCGGATCCGCATAGTAGCGGGCACGGTCTTCAAAAGCCAGTTTTTTAGCTTCAATAAAAAGATGGGTATACTCTAAGCTGCCGAATCCCATAGAAGTGATATCGAATTGCTCAAGAATATTTAACATTTCTAGAACTGCCAACCCTTGCGTATTTGGAGGCAGTTCCCATACATCATACCCCCTGTAATTAACGGAAACAGGTTCCACCCACTGGCCTTGATGAGCAGCCAGATCTGATTGTGCCAAAAAACCACCTTCGGCATGAACGGTTTTTTCGATGGCATTGGCAACAGGTCCTTTGTAGAAAGCATCTCTTCCTCCTTTCACCAATAACTGAAGCGTATTTGCTAGCTCAGGATTTCTAAAGATTTCCCCCATGGCAGGTGTTTTTCCTCCAGGCATATACACTCTCCGGTAGCCTTCATATTTATTTAAACTCCCTGCATACTTCTTCCAGGAATTTGCGATCACTTCTGTAACAGGAAATCCATTGGTTGCATACTCAATGGTAGGATTGAGTAATTGATCCATGGGCAATTTACCAAAACGGTTATGCAGCATATACCAGCCATCTACACATCCGGGTACTGAAACAGAAAGTGCTCCATAAGAGGGGATCATTTTCATTCCATGTTCTTTGAACCAAGAAATTTTAAGTGATTGGGGTGATCTTCCGCTGCCATTCAATCCTATAATTTTCTGAGATTTTGCATCCCAAACGATAGCGAAAATATCTCCACCTATGCCATTGCCCGTGGGTTCTGTTAAACCCAACATGGCGTTGGCCGCAATGGCGGCATCCATGGCAGTGCCGCCTTTCTTTAATATTTCCAATCCCACCTGTGTGGCTAATGGCTGGCTGGTGCAAACCATACCATGTTCACCCAATGCTTCTGATCGGCTGGAAAAATATCGTCCACCATTGTACCTAACCTGTGCAGGTAAATGATTAACTAACATCGTGACCAGTAACATTGTGAGGATACCGGCAAACGATATCCTTACAGAAAAATACTTACTAAAATCATTCATACTATTTCACATTAATTCATCCACCACATCTTGGTATTAATATCATCTGGACCTTGTGCAGACACTGCTTTCGTATAATTATCCAAGTTCGTAACCTGCGCACTTGATGGATAAAGAAATCTCACTGGAATTCGATTGCCGTTGAAATTGACTTTAGAAGGAGTAAGTACAGGATAGCCTGTACGTTTCCATTCATGCCATGCCTGCCAGTCGTTGTAAAACATTGCAATCCAACGTTGTGTTCCTATCAGTTCTAGGACCTTGGTAGCATCGTAGGCAACTGCCGGCTGGTTCAAGTAGGCTGAAGTAGCAGAAATATTTACTCCTGATACAGATTTATAATAGTCCATCGAAGCCTTAATTCCATCCTCATAGTATTGCTTTGCATCACCTGTGATATAACCTTTAACTACGCTTTCTGACAAAATAAATTTCAATTCAGAAACCAGCATAATTAACCCTTGAGCAGCTACTGGAACTTGAATGTCCTTATAGTAAAAAGGCCCTATTTGAGATGATTTGGGAACAATATTACTTCCAA
>CAMBUH010000137.1 GCA_945870985.1 Chitinophaga pinensis | reverse complement strand
CATAGAAGGTAACCAAACCATCTTTGCAGGGTCCTTCAATTCTACATTTCAATTGGCGCCTTATTATCAATTCAGCAATCAGTCTAAGCTGAGTGTGGAGGCACATGTAGAATATCAGTTAAACGGATTAATCACCAATAAAATTCCGGGATTCAAAAAATTAAACTGGTTTTTAGTTACCGGATTCAACGGATTACATATTCAGGGCCAAACCAATTATGCGGAAGTCTATCTTGGTTTGGATAATATACTGAAAACCTTTCGATTCACTTACGTACAAAGTTTTCAGGATGGTGGTATAGGTAATACTTCGGGCATTCGAATTTCAACTCCCTTATTCTAGTTCCCCCCGTCTTTGTAAATACCCCATTTGTAAGGAAAATTGTATCTTTGTATCCATTTTGGCTGCCCTGCAAGCAGCTCTTTATGTAAAAGAACATTGCCCAAACTCACAGGTTAGGGGGATGTCGAAAATGTTTATGTATGGCTTTACTTCACAACCGGGTTTCTAATGCCGAGCTCAAAGAGCGCTTGATGCAGGAAACCTGTACCAGAATTACCATCAGCTTTTACAGCTATACCGCTATTCTCAATCCCGCAGAATTTCGCGACGAGTTATACAAACAACTTAGCCAATGGCAGGTATTTGGGCGTATTTATATTGCCAAAGAAGGAATCAACGCACAAATCAGTGTTCCGGAACATAACCTGGAAAATTTCCGCAACTATCTCTATTCATTTCCGGGTTGGGATGGCTTACGATTGAACCAGGCGGTGGATGATGATGGAAAAAGTTTTTGGGTATTAAAAATAAAAGTAAGGGATAAGATTGTAGCAGATGGCATTACCGATCCAGATTTTACGATGGATAAGAAAGGGAGCTATGTGGATGCCGCTTCTCTAAACCAATTAATCAATGATCCTGAAACGGTAATTGTAGATATGCGAAATCATTACGAGTATGAAGTGGGACATTTTGAGCGGGCAATAGAAATACCTTCCGATACATTTCGCGAGCAATTACCCATGGCCAAAGAAATGCTGAAAGGGAAAGAGGATAAGTTTATCATTATGTATTGCACCGGGGGCATTCGTTGCGAAAAAGCCAGCGCCTATTTATTGCATAATGGTTTTACCAATGTATTCCACTTAGACGGTGGCATCATAAAATATGCCCAGGATGCCAAGGCTCAGGGCCTCGAATTAAAATTTCATGGTAAAAATTTTGTGTTTGATAATCGACTCGGCGAAAGAATCACCGACGAAGTATTGGCCCTTTGTCACCAATGTGGCCAACCCTGCGACACCCATGTAAATTGCCTTAATGAGGGTTGTCACCTCCTCTTTATCCAATGCAGCCAATGTGCCCAAACCTATCAGGGTTGTTGCAGTGATGCTTGTAAAAACACTATTCATCTGCCCCTAGAACGACAAAAAGAACTGCGCACAGGAGTGGATATGGGAAGAAATATTTTCAATAAAAGCAAAGTGCGTATTCGCCCAAAACTTTCCGATAGAATAGGGTTGTAAATTAGTTAGCAAACAACAAATGCAGGTTCGTTGCTTACATTCACTAAATCAATCAATGAATAAAGATTAATTATTGGGTAGGTAATTGCGCTAAAGCTGATAAAATTACCTGTTGCAAATCTTCGTTTGATACAGTTTTGGGAACAAATACAGTGCCCGTAACTTTCTCGTATAGTTGGATGTATCGCTTGCTGATGGTATCAATCCATTCATCACTCATCTCAGGTACCTGTTGCCCTTCTTTTCCCATAAAATGGTTAGCCATCAACCATTCCCGCACAAATTCTTTACTGAGTTGCTGCTGTTTTTCACCGGCTGCCTGTTTTTCAAAAAATCCGTCGCGAATAAAATAGCGAGATGAATCTGGGGTGTGTACCTCATCCATCAAATAAATCGTATCCCCGATTTTACCAAATTCATATTTAGTGTCTGCCAGTATCAGCCCTCTTTTTTCTGCTATTTCACAGCCCCGGGCGAATAAGGCCAGGGTATATTGCTGTAATACCTGCCATTCGGCTTCAGTTGCCAGCCCTTTTTGGATAATTTCTGCCGGGCTTATATCCTCATCATGC
Organism: Chitinophaga pinensis; assembly: GCA_945870985.1. Taxonomy (GTDB): domain Bacteria; phylum Bacteroidota; class Bacteroidia; order Chitinophagales; family Chitinophagaceae; genus Sediminibacterium; species Sediminibacterium pinensis_C. Next base: position 4,615 of record CAMBUH010000137.1, on the reverse strand, counting down.
CCATGTTCGGCCTTGGTGGAAGGGGTTATTATGGGTGCTGGAAAAAAATCGTTTTCTCGCATTCCCTCGGGCAAAATTGCCCCGCAAAGCATTCTGCTGCCCGATTGATAGGTTCTATAAGCATGCCCTACTAAATTTCCCCTCACTACCATCTCTATCTTAAAAGGAGTACATTTTTTTCCAATAGAAACTTGAGGCGCAGGGGTGGAAACCAGCCAGTTTGGACAAATATCCCGGGTTGATTCCAGCATAAATGCGGCAATTTGGTTCAAAACCTGACCTTTAAAAGGGATTAATCTAGGTAAAATCACATCAAATGCAGAAATGCGATCACTGGCCACCATTACCAGCCAATCTGTGCCTATGTAGTAAACATCTCTTACTTTTCCGCTATAAAAACCGGTTTGTTGAGGAAATGGCTGGAATTTCATAGAACAAATGTAATCGGCAAGTTTCGTATTTATTTCCTCCCTATCTTTGTTTTTCTTAACATATTATTAATTGTTGTGGAAAAATTAAATTTTTGCACGAATCTAACATGTATTACTTTTAGGATAATTCTTAAACCTAGCCCCTTATGAAACCTGCTTTTAAGTTTATTTTCTTGTTTGTTCTGGGTAGTTTCCTTACCGGATCTGCCTGGGCACAATCTTCTGTTCTCTCGGGAACGGTAAAAAATAGTAAGTCCAAGGAAAGTCTTTCTGCCATTTCAGTTACTGTTAAAGGTGGAAATGCTGGAACTTACACCGACGATAAAGGAAATTTCAAGTTTACTACCGTTCAGAAGTTCCCGGTAACCCTTGTTTTTTCCTCTATTGGTTTTACCTCTAAAGAAGTAGTGGTAAATAGTGCCAGTAAAGCTTTGGAAGTAGAATTAGCCGCTTCTTACACTTTGGGTGAAGAGGTGGTTGTAGCCGCTTCCAGAGTTCCGGAAAGAATCTTGGAATCTCCGGTTTCTATTGAAAGAATCGGAACAACCGCTATCAGAAATACTTCGGCTGCTAGCTACTACGACATGTTAACCAACCTCAAAGGGGTAGACGTTGTATCGGCTAGTTTAACTTTCCGCAGTATAGGAACTCGTGGTTTTAACAGCAGCGGTAATATCCGTTTGAATCAATTAATCGATGGAATGGATAACCAAGCTCCCGGTCTGAACTTCTCAGTGGGTAGTATCATTGGTTTAACTGAATTGGATGTAGAAAGCATGGAGTTACTGCAAGGTGCTTCTTCAGCTTTATATGGATCTGGTGGTATGAATGGTACTATATTGATTAATAGTAAAAATCCATTCAAATATCAGGGTTTCAGCTTCCAGATTAAGCAGGGAGTAAACCATGTTGATGGTTACCAGCGTGCTCGCTCTCCTTACTTCGACTGGAGCTTCCGTTGGGCTAAAAAGATATCAGAAAAGTTTGCCTTTAAGTTTGGTGGACAATTCATTCAGGCGCAGGATTGGTTGGCTAATCAGGCAAATAATTATAATCGTACACCATCTGCTTCTTATCCTAACGGACGAGTTATTTCTGGAAACCGGCTTAACGATCCCAATTACGATGGCGTGAACCTGTATGGCGACGAAACTACTTCTTCTTTAACTGCTGTTAGAGATGGTGTTTTTAATGCTTTGAGAGCTGGATTACCCGGTGGTGCCGCTACTTTCAATGCCCTTTACGGAGCATCTAATGCCTTCTTAACCGCATCTCCCAATGCTACCATCAATGACTACAATTTTTGGCTGAATGCCAATGGATTCGGATCAGTAGTAGCAACTGGAACTACCCCCTTTGTTTATGGGGATATCAGAAAATATTTTGATGGAGTAAATGTGAGCAGAACCGGATACAACGAAAACCAAGTAGTTAATCCAACCACATTAAATGTGAAATTTACGGGTGGACTTTATTACAAATTATCTGCCAACACAGAAGCCTCACTTCAGGCTTATTGGGGAACAGGTAATACGGTTTACACAGGAAGCGACCGCTATTCTCTGATAAACCTGGTTATGGGTCAATACAAGGCAGAAATTAAAAATAAGAACTGGTTTTTACGTTATTATTTCACCCGTGAAAATTCAGGGGATGCCTTCAATGCAACCATTACCACTCGCTTGTTCAACGAACAATGGAAGCCTAGCGCTACTTGGTATCAGCAATATGGTGCTTCTTATGCCTCTACCCGTTCTTTTGGAACGCTTAATCAGGATGCCCACAATGCCGCTCGTGGATTTGCCGATCAGGGTCGTCCCACCGGCTTTGTAGGAAATAATCCTTTATTTCAACAAGTGGCCAGCACTCCAATTTCTAAAGGGGGTGGATTATTCTTAGATCGTTCTAGATTACGGGTATTTGAAGGACAGTATAATCTTTCTAACGATTTAGGACTTACAAAAACTGGGACTGACTTCTTGGTAGGGTTTAACGCTAAACAGTATGTGTTGAATTCTCAGGGTACCTTATTTGCAGATACTGCCGGCAACATCAAAATCAACGAATTGGGTATGTATGCTCAGTTATCTCAAAAGTTTTTCGGCGACTTTCTTAAAGTAACTGCTTCTGGCAGATATGATAAAAACAGCAACTTCGATGGTCGTTTCACTCCCCGTGTTTCTGCGGTAATGAAGTTGGCCAAAGATCATAATCTTCGTTTCTCTTATCAGCAAGCCTATCGCTTTCCAACTACTCAAAATCAGTGGATTAACTTGCTAATCGGAGGTGGTACCCGCCTGATGGGTGGATTGCCTCAGTTGAGAGATTTCTATAACTTTAGTGGTAATCCGGCTTATACGGTTGCTAGTGTGCAGGCATTCGGTGCAAGCGTTGTTGCCGGAACTCCTAATCCCGGTTTGTTGCAGCAACAAGTATTCCCAGCCTTCAAACCTGAATCTATGAAGTCATATGAAGTTGGCTACAAAGGTTTAATTGCAAATCGTCTGTTAATTGATGCGTATTACTATTGGGCCACTTACAAAGATTTTATCAGTGGTGTTACGGTTTTACAGGCCAGAAATGCTCCAACCTCTCCCGCTTCTGTATTTGATTTGTTAGATCCTAATAAGCGTATCGGTTACAGCATTTCTACCAATACACCTGGCGATGTAAAAACATCCGGTTGGGGAATTTCATTGGATTACCTGTTAGGTAGAAACCTGACTTTTACCGCTAACCTGTATTCTGATAAGATTGGTGCCTTACCCCTTGGATTTGTTTCTTACTTCAACACACCATTATACCGTACCAACATATCCTTGAATAATACTGGCTTTGGTAAGCAGAATCGTTGGGGTTATAATGTGATGTATCGTTGGGTTGATAGCTTTACCTACGAAGGAACATTTGCTGTAGGTGAAATGCCTTCTTATGGTACTTTTGACGCTGCTTTGAGTTACAGACTGCTCGCAAGCAAGTCGCAGATTAAAATCGGTGGTACTAATATTTTCAACCGTTACTACAGAACTGCATTTGCAAATCCCCAAATCGGTGGATTGTATTACATGAGCTTTGCTTGGAACGTATTCTAATCGAATCAATCTAATATAGCTTTGCAAACCCCCTTTCTTACCGGAAAGGGGGTTTGTTATTGAAATACCTTGCTAGTTTTGGGATTATACTTGATAATCTTATATTTTTGCAAATCAATAATACCAGTTACTCATGCGATCAATTGCATTTCGGGAAGCCCTAAGAGAAGCTATGAATGAAGAAATGAGAAGAGACGAACGTGTTTTCTTAATGGGAGAGGAAGTAGCCGAATACAATGGTGCTTATAAGGTTAGTCAGGGAATGTTGGCCGAATTCGGAAGTAAAAGGGTAATAGACACACCGATTGCCGAATTAGGATTTACCGCAGTTGCTGTAGGAGCCGCACAAAGCGGATTACGTCCTATAGTTGAATTCATGACGTGGAACTTTGCCGTACTGGCTATGGATCAGATTCTAAACACCGCCTCTAAAATGTTGGCGATGAGCGGTGGCCAAATCGGTTGCCCCATCGTTTTTAGAGGAGCTAATGGGAGTGCCGGACAATTAGGTGCCCAGCACTCCACTGCTTTTGATAGTTATTATGCAAACATTCCTGGTATTAAAGTGGTTGCCCCTTCTAACGGCTACGATGCAAAAGGATTATTGAAACAGGCAATCCGCTACGAGGAAGATCCGGTAATATATATGGAGAGTGAGGTAATGTATGGCGACAAATCTGAAGTACCCGATGAAGAATACTATATCCCACTAGGCAAGGCAGATGTAAAACGTGCAGGAAGAGATGTAACCATTGTATCTTATAACAAGATGATGAAAGTTGCCTTAGGCGCTGCTGATGAATTGGCAAAAGAGGGAATTAGTGCAGAAGTAATCGACCTTAGAACAATACGTCCGCTCGATTGGATGACTATCTTAGAAAGTGTAATGAAAACCAATCGGTTGGTAATTGTAGAAGAGCAATGGCCTTTCGCTTCTGTTTCTTCTGAAATATCTTATCGCATTCAGAAAGAAGGATTCGACTACCTAGATGCACCTATTCGCAGAATTACCAGTGCCGATGCCCCTATGCACTATGCTCCGAATTTGGCAGCACTCGCCATTCCGGATGTGAGCCGCACCGTTAAACTGGT
>CAMBUH010000136.1 GCA_945870985.1 Chitinophaga pinensis | reverse complement strand
ATGATTTGAGTAGGCGCAAAGCCAAGATCCATTAAATATTTTTCAACTGCCACTACTCTGCGGGCAGACAGCGAATCGTTGTATACATAATTACCCCGCGCATCGGTTCTGCCGGTAAGGGTAATGTTGGAAATGCTTTTATAATCGGCTGCTAATTTTTGCAACGTGGCGGCGGAAGCTGGGGTAATAGCCGACTGATCAAAATCGAAGTAGATTTTTCCAAGTAGGCTATCTGTTTGTGCATGCGAACCGAGGGCAACCATACAGCATAGCGCAAAGGCTAGTGTTCTTGCTAACATAGGTAGAATTTATATTCGTAAAGATAGGCGCCCAGGGGGTTAATTATTACCAGGGGGTAAGTCCTAACAATTTTTTACCTAAATCATTCAATTCTGCGGTTGCATAGCGCGTTAGTTCCCAATTTCGGGGATCGCCGGGGAAGGCATATCCTTCAGGTGCTATGCGGTTTTGCCAGGATTGTATTCTCCACTGTTTGAGTGCCTCATTATCTTCTTCGGCAGGCATCATCGATAAATATTGTGCGATGCGTACTTTATCCTTACTCAGGTTCGGACGAATGCCATGGGGTTCGAGGCTGTTGAAAATAAGCAGGTCGCCGGCTTCGAGGGGTACTTTTACCAAATCAAATCCGCTTACATCGGGCATAAAATGATTTCGGTCGGCCGGTTGGGTAAGTTTCCAGGTGTCGAAATTTCTGTATAATTCTGGCACACATTGAAATCCGCCCATATTTTCATCTGTTTGATCGGCTAGTGCCAATACTCCCTGAACATTTACCGGTTTGGTTTCCGGATCATAATCCCAATGGATAAACCCCTTGTACTCAAATCCCGGCTGAATAGGGAAATTCAGGTTGGCACGGTCGATGCTTACCCATAATTTTTCTGTACCCCAGATATCTACAAATGCGTCGTACACTCTTTGAACCTGCCGGTTATTCCAAAGATGCTGGTGATTATATACTTCTACCATTCCGGTATTGGCCAGTTCCTTCATTTTCATTTCGGCACGCGGGGGTGTATACCAGGTGGCAGGATTTGCCGGGTCTTTCTCTTCAAATTCCCATAAAAATGCGGCAGTAGCAGCAGCCTGTTCTTTAGAAACAGCCTGTTTGATTACCACATATCCATTGTGTTTCCAAAAATGCCAATCTTCTTCGCTTAATACCCGCAGTGGTTTTCCATTGCTCCGGTCGTTCAGCTGAATCGCACTGCTTTTGGCGGTAGAGGGATTGCCGGGAATATCTTTATGCGCATTGGTTGGGGCCATAGTGGGTACCATCGTAGGCACCATTGTTTTCTGTTCCATGTTGCCGGATTTATTTAATTAAATTTTGTAGCGTTTCTCGAATAATATTCATGGTTTGGGGCCCCACACTCATACTGGTGAGGTATTGGCTATGCGGAATGGTATTGCCGGTTTCAAAAAAAGTCGGCTTCAGAATATAACCCAGTGCATCCTGTGAAAGACCCAAGATCATTTTTGGTCCGGTATTTTTCATCAGTCCGCGTGTACTTAAGCTGAGGGCCGGAGAGGTTTCTCCGGGATGAGTGGCCATGGCAGCATTGCCGATTGCCGCATAGGCAATTTCGGAATCTACACTGTCGCTGAAAACTCTTTTAACTACGCCTGCTTGGGATAGTTGTTGAAAGCCTTGATTCTGTAAAGGAAATCTCACTAACTGCCGGCGAAACACCAATTGACTATTACTTAGGGTTTGTGGTTGTTTCAATCTGCTTACTACATAGGCCCCTAATTTTTCGCCTATTTTCATTGCCTGTGCATAGTTTTTTGGTACGTCTTCTGGCTGCACCCATCCGCCGATGGCCCCCTGTAAAAATAAATGGATACCTCCCTGGGCCGAGTCGGCATATTTATAATATCCCCCCACGTAGTCGGCACTTGCACCGGCAGCCACATCATCCATAATTGTGGGGTGACAGGCAAAATTTACCAGGGTTACAATGTTTTTATTCAGGGCATCTTTAAACTGAAGGATAGTAAGGGTTCTGTCGAGCAAGCCCGGCTCGGAAATATTTTTTACCCAATCTTCCCCAAAACTGCCTACTGCATATCGGCCAATACCAGAGCGCCGGCTATTCCAGGCTTTTTGCAAAGCAAGCACGGCCTGATTTACTATTTTTTTCATGTGGGCTTCATTTACGCCACTATGCATTAAGTCTTTCCCCCATAATCCTACTACATCCGGACCGGAGTGGGTGTGGGTGGAAGACATAATAATGTTTTGAGCCGGAAAACCCGGAATTGCTTTGGCCACTTTCTCGCGAATTTCTTGCAGCTGCGGATACATCAAGCCAATACAATCAAAGGTTAGGATGCCAATGCTGGTTTGGTTATTACTGATAATTACTGCTTTCACATATAAATTATCGGCAACCTCAATAAACTTGCGGTTGTTTTTACCGCCTGCGAAATACAGGCTATCGTTATCGGGATTAATGTTTTCTTGTGCAGCTCCCACCCGAAAGGTTTGGGCTTTTGTTTGGAACATCAGCGCGCAGGCGAACAGGACAAATAAGAGGCTTTTTTTCATGAAATACGGCTTAATTCACCTAAAAATTACAGAGATATTTTCATCCCGACAATAAAATTTGCACTTCTTTATTATCTTACTGCCCAAAATCAATCACATGTCGGATAAAAGTAAATTACTGGAACTTGTACAGTCGGGCTATACTTTCAAGGGAGAACACGTAAAAATTGGTCGTGCGATGTTCGAAGGGGAAGTGGTGCCAGATGCGGATATCTTTCTGCCTTTAAAAACCTTGAATCGGCATGGACTGATAGCGGGAGCAACGGGAACGGGTAAAACCAAAACCTTGCAGATGATCAGTGAGTGCCTGAGTGATAACAGTATTCCGGTATTGTTGATGGATATTAAAGGCGACCTGAGCGGTATTGCTGCGGCAGGAGCTGCGAACGACAAAATCACATCGCGCTATCAACTGCTGGGGATGGATTATAAACCTGCTGCCTATCCGGTAGATTTGATGACGCTAAGCAATGAAAAGGGTATTCGGATGCGTGCTACCGTGAGCGAGTTTGGTCCAGTATTGCTGAGTAAAATTTTGGGATTAAATGATGTGCAGGGCGGATTGGTTGCACTGATTTTTAAATATTGCGACGACAACCAGATGCCCTTACTGGATTTGAAGGATTTTATCAAGGTATTACAATATATAGGCGATGAAGGGAAGCAGGAAATAGAAAAAACCTATGGTAAAATTTCTACAACATCAACCGGAACTATTTTGCGAAAAGTGATTGAGCTGCAACAGCAGGGTGCCGATCGTTTCTTTGGTGAGCGGAGTTTTGAGGTGGATGATTTGCTTCGGATTAGTAACGATGGCAGAGGGATGGTGCATGTGTTACGCGTAACGGATATGCAAGATCGACCCAAGTTGTTTTCAACTTTTATGTTGCAATTGCTGGCAGAGTTATATGCTACCCTACCAGAAGAGGGCGATTTAGATAAACCCAAACTGGTTATGTTTATTGATGAAGCGCATTTGATATTTAATGAAGCCAGTAGTGCTTTATTGCAGCAATTAGAAACGGTAATTAAGTTGATTCGCTCTAAAGGGGTTGGTATTTTCTTCTGCACCCAAAACCCGCAGGATATTCCTGCTCCTATTTTGAGTCAGTTGGGCTTAAAAATTCAACACGCTTTGCGTGCATTTACGGCGGCAGACCGAAAAACTATTAAACAGGCAGCAGAAAATTTTCCGATTACAGAGTTTTACAAAACGGATGAATTGTTAACTCAGCTGGGTATCGGCGAGGCCTTGGTTACCTTGTTGAATGAAAAGGGTATTCCTACGCCGTTGGTGCATACCATGCTTTGTTCTCCGCGCAGCAGGATGGATATTTTGTTGGATACCGAAATAGATCATTTGGTAGCTAATAGTAAGCTGGCTGCTAAATATGCCAAGGAGATTGACAGCGATAGCGCCTATGAAATGTTAACCCGAAAATTAGAGCAGGCTGCTGCCGAGGCGCCACCTGAAGCAGAAAAGCCCGCAGGCCGAACGGCAAAAGACCCTTCCTTTTTTGATAATCCGGTGGTGAAGCAGGTGGGAAGAACCGCTGCCAGTGTTATTACCAGAAGTTTACTGGGTGCATTGGGGTTAACGGGCCGTTCTAGAAAAAGATAATCATTCCGGCTTCAATACATTGAAAGTTGCATTAGTTTGCCGGTAATCGAACTTTTATGAAATCTGCATTGGCTGTTTTGTTGGTTGGGTTATTATCTGCGGCAAATGTGCACGCTCAAAAAATTACAGCCCATCGCCTGCATCAATTAACGGTGCAACAACATCCTGCTTTGTTGGCTACCCAACAGCTTATTATAGTTTGGCAACGCCCGGGTGATTCTTTACATCACGCCTGGCTTACTGCCTGGGAAAGAAAGGGAACCCGCTGGAAAAAAATCAGGCATTCGGTTCGGGCTGCGGTGGGTAAAAATGGAATAGCGGCCGCCGGCACTAAAATAGAAGGCGATGGAAAAACGCCCTCCGGCTGGTATAACTTGGGCCGGTTGTTTAGTTATTTGTCCACCGTTCCCACTCAATTGCCGGTAACCCAGCTAACCCAAGCGGATAAATGGATAGACGATCCGGCATCACCTGCCTATAATCAATATGTTCGCGGAGAAACAACAGCCGCTTCCTATGAAAATTTACTTTTAAAGAGCGACGACTACAAATATTGCATGGTGATTGAATACAACACACAGCCCGTTGTTCCAGGTAAAGGCAGTGCCATCTTTTTTCATTTGTCTAACCCGATAATGGCGCCCACGGCGGGTTGTGTTGCCATTCCAGAAAAATATATGTTACCCATTTTACAATGGATGCAGCCCAATCAGCAAAGGGTTATCTGGATAGGGAATGGTTCTACTGATTTTGCAAAGTAACAGGTGCAGCAAGTATTGTTACCACCAGTGAATGCGATTGTAATTATTGGTGGTAATGGTTTTGGGTAATTTTCTGGCCACTTCTATGGCTATTTGTCGGAAGTTTTCTGCCCGTATTTTCGACAGTTCGTATTCTCTTGAAGCATCTTCCCGGGCGTATTGCATCAATTGATTTTCGCGGGCTACCTGATCATTGTATTGTTTTACTTTCAGCTCCCAGGCGGCCCTTTCATCGGCAGCAATTTTATCGCTCATACTTTTCAGCATCTCATTAACCTGTGGCATACAGGCAGCAGCGGGATGAATAGACAGTAAGGTATTGCCTGCAGTTTGTGCACCTGAGTAAGAAGGATTTGCGGCCCACTCCCCTTTGGCACGGGTAAGCTTTTGATTACATTCTGCATCAATTTTTTGTTTAAAATACGCGGCCATTTTCGATTGGCAACGGGTATAGCAATCTTTCGAAACATCTGGAACAGCGGCCAGTTCGTATATAGCTTGGTCGTATTTACTTTGGGCGGCCAGTGAAGCAGCTTTCTCTTCAATCAGGGCACATTTTGCAATATAGTAATCCATGATTTTCTGCTTTCCTTCCTGCATAAATTTTTCAAGCTGCGTATTTTTTGTGGGGATGTTTTTAAACCCATCAATGAATGCCTTGTTTTCGTTGGTACCCACGCCTTTTATGGTCATGTTGAGAGAAGTGAAAGAAAGATTTTCTATTCCATCTCCGATATATAGGGTAATGTTCATGGTTTGTGCAATCATTGCGGGCGGACCAGCAACCACATCTTTAGTAAAAAGGCCCACATTTGCCGTAATTACAAATCGGGGTCTGTAAGCACTGCTGCCCATGGCATATTGTGTGGCGATGCTGCTCAGTTTGTTTTCTAAAATGGCTTTGGCTTCGGCGGGTATTTTTAAATCATCCGATACATAGGTATTGAGGGCGATGCGGCCCAGATCGTCGGATTGGGCGGAAGCCAATAAGGAGGCGGATAAACAGAGGGCAAGCAGAAAAGATTTCATGTGCTTATTTTTTCTTTTTAAATTTTTCCAGTTCCCGTAAATAAATAAAAACTTTTTTATCGGTTTCGTTTTCGTCGGTAAACATAGATATAAGTTCAAGGGCATCTACATAGCCGATGGAGGATTCTTTAATCACTTCTGATATTTCACTTACAGAACTGCCATTTTTTTTGGAAGTAGTGGCGGTAGTGGTAACAATCGATTCAACGGATACATACGAACCATTCAAAAACTGATTCACCTGTGCTTTGGCTTTTACTTCGGCTACCCGGTTCATGGCGCTCTCGGAAGAATAGTTGCCGGCGCTCAATTTTACCAGGGATATCAGGTATTTGTTTTCGTAGTCTAAAAAAACTTTCACGCCGGTAAAGGGTTCGCTTTTATACATGCGCGTGATAAAATTACTCAGCGCAGTTTTTTCGGCGTTATACGATTGACTGAAGGTGCTCGTGTGAAAGGAGCCAACAATCATCAGTACGAGGATAATTTTTTTCATACACCAACTATCATTTAACCAAGAGGAATTCGACCTAGCTATTGAATAAATTTATTTTTCGCCCAATACCAATATGGCTTCTCCTAATCCGCGGGTCATCAATTTAGCAGTAATGTTAAAGGGAGCTGCTTTCAGATACTTTTGTAATCCTCTCGCAAAGTCGCGGGCATCCATGGCATCGCCCGATTCGTTAAAAAGAGGTATACGCACCTGCTCGTATAAAATATACGACTCAGAATTGTCGGTAGTATTGAAATTGCCTTTTACGGTATTGTTCT
>CAMBUH010000135.1 GCA_945870985.1 Chitinophaga pinensis | reverse complement strand
GGAAGACACTTGGGCGGTGATTACAGAGTTTGATGAGAAAGATGATGCTCAATTATCTATTCGCTTTTTGGGAAACGATCGTTGGCTTGTGGTAGCCGGCGACTATGATGAGGAAGATGATTTTGTGGAAACTTTTGAAGAATTAACATCTGAAATTATTCAAGAAATACCCGAGGGTTGTAAGATACTCTTACACAAAGTGCGGGATGATGAAAAAGGTATGCGGCTGGCCGGCCATTTTTTATTGCGCCAAAAAGGACAATAAATTACAGAGTGAGTGTGATTATCTTAAAATTTTCCCCGTGTAGTGCGCCCAGGCTTACTGCACGGTTTGGAATGAAAATTTGGAGATGCTCCCCGTGTAGTCACCGAACGCAGAGAGAGACTGCACGGTTTGGAATGAGAATGTCCTTCGCGAATGCGCGCAGTCCCTCATTATCATTCGGCGACTACGCTAGGACCTTTTCATTTGATTTTCGTTCCCCGTGTAGTCACCGATCGCAGTGAAAGACTGCACGGTTTGGAATGAAAATTTCCTTCGCGAATGCGCGCAGCCCCATAAAGCTGAGGGTGAGGGTGATTTTCCGCGAACAAAATACCCTCATCCCCACCCTCCAACTCACACACGCTGGCTTTTTCCTTCACGAATACCCGCAGTATGCAATAGGCGTTCTACGCTAGGAACTTTTCTCGAATGCGCGTATTGCGCCTTTGGCTTACTGCGCTAACAACTTTTCTTTTCCTCTCTCACACTCAAACTCACACTCACGCTGATTTTGTACCCTACCCTTTCCGATTGTAACCAATTACCCAGTTTACAAAAGTGCTTGAATACGGCGGATAAAATCGTCCAGCTCCTGCTTCATTACATCAACTCCTTTTTCCTGACTGGCACTGAGTGGCTCTGTTTGCAAGCAAACACTTACATATAAATCACTCAATCTTCTCCGAAATTTAAACTCATCGAAGAAAATAGATTTTCGGTTCGTTTCAATAATTTCTTTCCGCAAATCGTTCAGCGCCTTTAATTTCTGTGCGTTGGCAGGCTGGGTTGTATCGGCGGATTGAACTTGTACTATTTTTTTATCCAGTGTATCCACCCACTTGTACAATTCTTCCTCCATCTGATACAAACGCATACCCTGCCCATTTAACTTTTTCAGTTTTTCTGCCGTAAATCCTGCTGCATCATTGGGCTTAATGAGTAACCACTGCTCGTAATTAATTTTATTATGGGTTACCACTATCTTATATTTACCTGTAGGCACTTTGGGAGAAATTACTGAAGCAGACAAAACACTGCTTTGTGCAATAAAGCCTCCTTTAGCAACTTTAGGGGGATTAATAGTAAGCCCCCAGAAAACTTTATTCAAACCCTTTACGCCCGTTCCATTTAAATCTTTCAATTTCTTTCCTGCTTCATCGAAGATGGCAATTTTTACTGCATCAGAACTCCGATCTTTTAAATAATAATAGAAAGTAGGAAATACCGGCTTACTTTCTCCCACCCATCCACTAATATTAGGAGGTGCTTGTGGAAATTGTCCCGATAAACTATACACAAAAGGATCTGGAGTGAAAAAATGAATCTCTTTATTCAAATCGGCTTTTGCCATATCGCGCAAAGGCTGCAAGTTGTCGATAATATAAATACCTCTGCCATGGGTTGCGATAACTAAATCATTGGTAACCCGATTGATTTGCAAATCTCTTACCGGCGTGTACCAAGGCATATTTTGGTATTTACTACGCATCCAATTTTTTCCGGCATCCAACGAAATAAAGAAGCCCATTTCTGTACCCAGAAATACCAGATTAGGATTAATCGGATCTTCTAACAAAATATGTGCAAATCCTGTGAATTCATCTGAATTGAATCTTTTCCAGGTATTTCCACCATCTTCACTTACTACTGCATAGGTTGTATGATCACCATACATATGATGATCGAGCGTTACAAATACCCGTTGCTTCTGATGAGCGGAAAGGGTGATACTGCTGATCCAGGCATGTTCTGGAACACCGGTTTGATAGATGCCTTTTTCTTTGCGCTCCCAGGTTTTTCCGCCATTGGTGGTTACTTGTAAATGACCATCATCCGTACCTACCCAAATAATTTGTTCATTTTCGGGGCGTTGCGCTAGGGTAAAAATGGTGCAATGGTTTTCGGCACTGGTATTATCGCCAGTTATTCCGCCGCTGTTTTCTGTTTGCTGCTTTTTCAGCGTATCATTGGTAGTAAGGTCGGGAGAAATTCTTTCCCAACTTCTTCCCTCATCCCGCGACCGGAATAGGTATTGAGCACCGGTGTATAAGTTATAACTAGATTTACCCTGTGGCGTTTTAGTGGCTGATGGAGCGATTATAATAGGTGTATTCCAGTTCCAGCGGTGTTCTTCTTCCCCTGCTTGTTTTTTGGGACGGATTCCGGTTGTTAATCCGGTTGCCAGGTCTACCCGATTCATTTCACCGCCCTGACTTTCCGAAAAAATGATGTTGGGATTGAAAGGACTTGCCTGCACCCAAAATCCATCCCCTCCGCCTATCACTTTCCAATCTGCAGCAGAAACGCCACCGGGTTGAGAATTGGGGGCTACCCAGCTGTTATTGTCTTGCAAGCCACCAAACACCCGGTAATCTTTTTGTTGGTCAACACTCACATGATAAAATTGACCTACTGGCAGATTATTTAAAAATTGCCAGCTGTTACCTCGGTTGTAACTTACATATACTCCCCCATCGGTACCTAAAAATAATTGATCGGTTTGCTGCGGATTCACCCATAAAGCGTGGTGATCGGAATGGGGTACTACCCCTCCTGATATATTGCTGCTCCAAGAATAACCTCCATCATCGGAATAATCAAATGCAAAGGAAGGTCGATACACTCGCTTGGGATCTTTTGGATCGTGAACCAGGGTACTGAAATAGAAAGGACGAGCCGTGATATTTTCAGTTGAGCTTAACTTTTTCCAGGTTTCACCCAAATCGTTTGAAATATATAAACCCGGATTTTTGGCTTCTACGATGGCTAAAATTTGAGAGGGTTGAGAAGGATTCATGGAAATAACAATTCTTCCCAGTAACCCTTCAGGTAATCCATTGGTTAATTTGCGCCAGGTTTTACCAGCATCTTCCGATTTAAATAATCCACTACCGAGGCCACCCGAACTAAATGCGTAAGCCTTTCTTCTAAACTGCCAGCTAGAAGCCAGAATGATATTGGACTGTTGAGGATGAACCGCAATATCGGCACAGCCGGTTTGATTATCTACAAACCATATTTTTTGCCAGGATTTACCAGCATCAGTTGATTTATACAAACCCCGATGCGGTGAATCGTGCCAGAGTGGCCCTGGTGCTGCTACGTACAAGGTTTTTTTTTCGGCAGGGTCGATGATGATTTTGCTGATGTGTTCTGTACTGTCTAATCCAATTTTCTGCCAGTTACTGCCTCCATCGGTGGTTTTATACATGCCAACCCCAATAGAAACGGAATTGCGCATATTACTTTCACCGGTGCCGGCATAAACTACTTTGGCATTTCCGGGTTCGATGGCTAGGGCACCTATGGACTGAGCGTATTTATCGAATATGGGAGAGAATGAAATACCCCCATTCTGACTTTTCCAAATACCCCCACCGGCAGTTCCAACATATAAGTTCACCTGCTTTTCGGAAATAATGCCCTCAATAGCGGTAATGCGACCACTCATGGTAGAAGGGCCCAGTGCCCGAGCACTCATCACCTGAAAAAAAGAAGAATTGATTGAAGTTTGAGCGGTAGCGATACCCACAATCAAGCAAAAGCTGAAAGAAAGCAACACAATTTTTTTCATAATAATAGCTTTACAATATAGTAGATATAAAACCGGCTACTGATTAGTAGCCGGCGTAAGAAGATAACAACGGGTGATTAGTTTCCCTTAAAAATAGATTCGTCAATTACCGGATTAACCGTAATTTTTTTAGATACCATCATCATTAGACCAACTTCTTGTTTAAAAGCCATTTTAATTCCGTTTTCCAGGGTTTGATAATCTAGGAATTTCATTTCCGATTTTACTTCCTGTCCACTCACATTCATGGTATTTTCCATTTTATAGGGCAAATAAGTTTTGGTATCGATAAAATAAATTCTATCGTTGCCTGCTTTGGTGGTTAGTTTCACTTTAAAATATTCATTTCCGTCGGCTTCATCTTTTCCTAACATTTCTACTTTATGGCCTTTTTGGGCATAATCAATCAACTGATCTTGTAAATCAAGATTATCCACTTTCGTTTTCAAATCCTCCTGCGACATGGGTTGAAGGGCTGATTGACCTTGAAGGCCATTCATAGACCAGCCAGCCTGGGGAGTAACAATTTCAACAATTTTCATTCCCTGAAATTCAGCATCCATCCGGTTGGCCTTATCGTGAATAGACTGCATGGTAAAGGGAATGGTTACCCCCTGTACTTCTATTTGTCCTTCAATTTTAAGACTTTTCAAGCTGAGCCACTTGGCTTTCCCTCCTATGGCATCGATGTATTTGTTAATTACCTCATCAGCCGTTTGGGCAGATACTGAAGCGAGGGTAGTAAGCAGCAGGGCTGCTGAAATAAATAGTTTTTTCATGATGTTTTTTTTACTATTCGTTTGTAGAATAGGGTGAATATTTATTACAAATTTTAGAAAAGAAAATTGTAAAAAAATAAAATAAGTACCAACGGCAGGTAATCCGTATGAGCGGAGATTGCCGCTTTCATCAAAAAAATGAGCGCATTACGCCATAGGCGACTACGCTAGGAACTTTATTTCCTTCACGAATGCGCGCAGTCCCTCATTATCATTCGGAGACTACGCTAGGAACTTTTCCTTACATCCAAAAAGGATATTTTGTGGAGGCAATGTTTCAAATCCGGCATTATAGTTCAACAAACCCATTTTTGATTGCGTACATCACCATGCCAACGCGACTAGAAACGTTGAGTTTTTTAAACAGCTCGGCTCTATATCCATCGATGGTTTTTTCGCTTTTAAACATTTCGTTGGCAATTTCCTGGTAGGTTTTTTCACTGCAGGATAGCCGAAGGAAGGTTAACTCGTTGTCTGAAAGCTTTTGAAGGGCAGTAACAGCATCGTTATCTTCCACAATTTTACTGATAGAATGAATCACTTTTCTGGAAACCAGTTCATTATAAAAGAAGCCGATTGACAGTAGTTCGGAAAATGCGAGTTTGAGTTCAGAAAGGTCGGCATCTTTTACTATATAGCCTTTTGCACCGCTTCGAATCATTTTAATAATGGCAGTTTCGGCATCCATGGTACTCAGGGCCAGTACTTTAATAGAGGGGTAATGACTTTTGAGCCATTCGCAGGTAGCATAACCATCCATTTCTGGCATGGAAATGTCCATCAGCACAATTTCGGGTAACTGCTCTGGATTCAGTCGCTGAATAAAGTCCTTCCCATTAGAAGCCTCTAAAATCACATCAAAATTGGGGAATACCTTTATAAGAGAAATCAGTCCCTTCCGAAAAAGGGTGTGATCATCCACTACTGCAATGTTGTGTTTATCAAGCATAAGGAATCTGAATTAAAATCTGTGTTTCGCCATTCTCGGTTACCGTAAATGTACCCTTAATTATAGATAATCTCCGTAAAACCAAGGATTGTTCTTGGTGGTACTGATGTTCTTGTTGCCGGTTGATATCGTGATCTTTTCTATTGTGTGTTATTCTGATGTGCCAATTCTGCGGATAAAATCCCATGGTAATGGTAATTTTATTCGATCCCGAATCCATATTCGTAATTCGGTTTAGAAAATATTGGATAGCTCTAAAAATCACCAGATGCTGGGTTTCAGTTACGGGTAGAGGATTCCCTTCTACTGCCACTTGCACCTGCCATAGATTCGTATCCTCTAATCTGTGGGCTTCATGTTGAATAGAAGATAAAAGTCCTAATGAAATTAATTTCTTGTTAGAAAGGCTTTTGGCTATTTCGCGCAAATCTATCAACGCATTACTTATATTCTCTTTGGCGTCGGTTAATAATTTCCCCTCCTTGATTTGCTCTTCCGAAAGCAAATTCAGCTGAACCTTAGCCAAACTCAGAATTTGCCCTACGTTATCATGAATTTCGTGACTGATAGCAGAGAAAGTCAGATCCTGTATCTCTAATTGTACCCGAAGCATGTCTTTGGCAGTCTTTAATCTTTTTCTAGATTTCTGGGATAAGTAAAGTAGATAAAAAATGGATATGATAGTTAATACCAATAAAATTAGCACCAGGCTAAACCAGGTTTGCAGCATCAAAAAGAGTACTGGAAATAAAAAAGTAAAGGCAAAAAGGAAAAGCACAAACCGTTGATTTTGAATGAGTAATACCAATGTATCCCTACTGTTACGGTGCTTCACTGCTAAAAACTAACACTGGATAGCACAAATTCAACACTTTTTGAGGAACAAAAAAACAGGGAAAACCCTAATTTTTAAACACTTTTTTAAAAAACAAAATGCAAATCATTGATTTACAGACACTTAAAGGAAAGAGTCAAAATTTTCCCTTTGTATTCATTTAAAAATAATGTTATTACAGGCAACGCTTTTGATATAGACCCTATCTTATAGTATAATGTATGTAGGTACATTTAATAATTGATGTATCTACATATAAAAGCTAGATTAATTGAAAACTTCAAGTTAACCTAGAAAAATACATAACAATCGTTAGTATCAAATAAAAACAATATGATCAATAGGTGTACCTACATATG
>CAMBUH010000134.1 GCA_945870985.1 Chitinophaga pinensis | reverse complement strand
CAAAACAGTGGGGGTGGTAGGAACAGGAAATATTGGTGCCTGTTTTTGTAAGATTATGCTGGGTTTCGGATGCCGCGTAATTGCCTACGATATTGCTAAAAATGCATCTTTAGAAAAATTGGGAGTTGAATATGTGCCACTGGAAGAAGTGCTGAAAGCAGCTATTGTTTCGTTGCATTGCCCACTTACCCCACAAACTCATCACCTGATTAACGAGCAAACCCTTGAACAAATGCAGACTGGGGTGATGCTTATTAATACCAGCCGGGGCGGATTAATAGACACCAAAGCTGTTATTCAGGCCCTGAAAAAGGGGGTAATTGGCTACCTGGGGATGGATGTGTATGAACAGGAGGAAAATTTATTTTTCAAAGACCTTTCTAACCGACTTTTGGAGGACGAAACCCTACAACGATTGTCAAGTTTTCATAATGTATTAATAAATGCTCATCAGGCCTTTTTTACCCGAGAAGCCCTTCATGAGATTGCTACAACAACGTTAAAAAATATTATTTCCCTTAATAATGGGGATAATCTGCCACAACAGGCAGCAATTTTAGTTTAATTTGTATCTCTAATTAACCCCCCACTTAAGGGCAAAATTATGAAGTCAATCTCCCTCCGCTTTTTCAATTTCCTGCTTGCCGGCTTCCTATTGGTATCCTGCGAAAAGGAGTATAGTTTAGAAAATGGGGGCTTTTCTATGACGGCCCTCGGAAGCCTGGTGGATTCATTGGGCAATTGCAAGCAGATTACCGTGAGTGGCACATACAAAGTAGACGTGCCGCTTACCACTTCCAACAAGCTGGGGGCAAATGTAAACTTTATAAAAACCGGCAAATACAAGATAAGTTCCGATACAGTAAATGGGATGTGGTTTCAAGATTCTGGTTTTGTTTTAAACACCGGTGCAGTAAAAGTTTCTGTAAAAGGATATGGAAAACCTTTATTACCTAAAACCTCTGTTTTTACCCTACGATTCAATGGTACTTCCTGCAGTTTTTTGGTTACCGCTTCCGGATCAGGTGGTGGTGGTGGTGGCGGTGGTGGAGATGATTATTTTCCAACATCCAAAGCTTCTAACTGGACGTATAAATATGAGCCGAAAATTGGATCCTTGGATACTTTCCGGGTAACGGTTGCTGAGGAAACCTTTACTATTGACAGTTTAGAATATTTCCAGTTTGCTCGCTCAACAGAAGACACCTTTTATTTTGCAAAAAATTCTTCTATTGGTAATTATTATGCCTTGAGCACAATTGACTTTGACTACGTTTTTCTTTTTGATTCTGTTCCTTCTTATTTCATTACCTATCCCTTTTTAAAGGAAAGAGCTGCTGTTAATGAAAGTTGGGAAACCCAGGAATACGGGATAGTAAAACTAGTAACCGGCGGTGTTGCAGAACTGGGAGTTACTAAAGCAATCTTTACCATTTTGTCTAAAAACACGGTGCCCTATATAGTTGGGGGTAACACGTATCAAAATGTGATTGCAGTAAAAAGAGAAATACAATTCAAGCCTACCAATGGAACTTTCCGATCGGTAACATCAGGCATATCTTATTATGCGAAAGGATTTGGCTTAATTGACCAGGTGATAGGAGTAGTACCCAATAGTCTATCGATTCCCATTATCCGACAGCCCACGATTTATTAGAAATTATTTACTACTAAGAAATCTGATTCTGGTCGCTTACCACGGTTTTAGTTTCAATAGTATGCACCCTTTTTTCTTCGGGACGGGCCATTAATTTATTTTGAAACAGCAACAGCACAATTACGCCGGTTGAGATGGAGGCATCTGCTAAATTAAACACAGGACGAAAGAATTCAAATTCCTCCCCTCCCCAAATAGGAACCCAGGATGGGAAATGCGCATGGGTAATTATTGGAAAATAGAGCATGTCTACTACTTTACCATGCAGTAAAGAAGCATATCCACCGCCCGGAGGAAAAAAGCGGGCTATGTTTTGACTGAGGGGGTTGCTCTGTTCAAAAATAATTCCATAAAACAAACTATCTATCAGATTACCCAAAGCACCCGCATAAATTAAAGCAGCACAGATTAAAAAACCTTTGTGGTATTTTTTTCGAACAAAATCTCGCAGTAAAAAACTTCCCCAGATAACAGCTACCAAACGAAAAAGCGTAAGGATAATTTTACCGGTGTCGCCCCCGAATTTCCATCCCCATGCCATCCCTTCATTCTCTACAAAATGTAATTTGAACCAATCGGCAATAATCACATGCTCTTCGCCGGCATAATAATGAAGTTTTATATAAAATTTCAATGCCTGATCGGCTGCCAATATCAGTAGAATGAGGTATACGAGATGTTTTCCTTTCACAAATAATTCGTTTAAATAGCTGCAAATATAGCAATTGCCCTAAAAGGCTTGGTTTTCCCTGTAAAATTTATCAAATTGTATACAACTGATTTATTCCTCTAAGTAAACTCTTTTTACCCGCGAACTAATCCCAGTCATAATCTCATAGGGTATGGTTCCTGCTTTAGCAGCCAATTCGGCCACCGGCATATGCACTCCCATTACTTCTACTTCAGCACCCGCAACTACCTCGGGGATATGGGTAACATCCAACATCGCCATATCCATGCATACATGCCCCACCACGGGCACCCGATTTCCTAATAGCCACATTTCCCCAACCCCATGTCCCAAAGCCCGCGGATACCCATCGGCATAACCGATATTCACAACAGCAATGATAGTATCCTGCTCCATCACTGCTTCTAGGCCATACCCAACGGTTTGCCCCTTGGGTACATTTCGTACCTGTGCAACCGTGGTGGTTAGGGTGGCAACGGGTTCTAATGCTAGGTCGCCCGATTGATCTCCTCCATACATCCCCATTCCCAATCGTACCATATCTAACTGTGCCTGCGGATGGCGCTGAATAGCTGCAGAATTGGCAATATGTCGCAAAAAAGAATAGGGCAAGGAATCAGCCAGTTTTGCACAAGCCGCTGTAAACACAGCTAACTGATTACGGGTAAATGCATCAGCTGCGGGGTTTTCACTGGCAATAAAATGACTGAACACCGTTTGTACCCTGAGCAGCGGATTTTTCTGAAGCAGTGCAACCAGTTCCGGAATTTCATCCGGATTAAATCCCAGCCGGTTCATACCGGTATTAATTTTTAGGTGCACCGAAAAGTGGGTTATCCCGCCTTTACCCAGAAATTGTAAAAAGTTGCGGGTGATGGCAAACGAATATAGTTCGGGTTCTAACTGATATTGTAACAGCGCTTCAAATCCGCTTTCCTCTGCATTCATAACCATAATTGGCAAAGCAATACCCGCCTTTCGTAATTCAATTCCTTCATCTATATAGGCTACGGCAATATATTGTAACTGCTGGTATTGAAGCATTTTTGCAATCTCAGCGCTGCCCGTGCCATAGCCAAAAGCCTTCAATACCACCATCATTTTTGTGTTGGGCAATAAAATCGATTGATGCTTCTTTACATTACGCGATAAGGTAGTGAGGTTGATGGTTAACTGCGTTTGATGTGTTTTTAATTCGAGCCGCCGAACAATCCGCTCAAATTGAAAAACCCGGGCACCTTTCAATAATATGATGGAGAATTGAAAATCGCGTTCCTGAAAAGAACGAAGGAATGATTCGGTATCAATAAAAAATGTAGCCGGTATATGAACTGAATGAAATGCATTGGCATAGCGGGCAATGCGCGGCCCAATTCCGATTACCTGCCGTATTCCTTTTGCCTGCAGCATTTTTGCCAGCCGAGGATACACAATTTCATCTGAAGCTTCCGGCGCCGGCAAATCGCTCACAATTAACAATGGCATTAAATCACCTGCCTGCTGAACCTGGTAATCGATGGCAAGTGATAAGGAAGTTAGGTCGTTACTATAACTGTCGTTAATTAGTGTACATTGATTGATTCCCTTTATCAACTGCATCCGCATATCAATGGGCTCGAGCCGACTGAGCCGTTCGGAAGCCACAGCCGTATTATATCCCATGGCAACGAGGGTGAGCCAGCAGGTAAGGGCATTATTTACAGAAATCCGATCGGTAAAGGGTATAGTAAATTGATAAGTTGCTGAATTATATATTGCTGATATATGAGTTTGATGTGAAACTATTTGTTCATCGATAATCTGCAGGGTGGCAGGCTGCTTTCGGCTCCAAAAAAATACAGCATTAGCAGACAATCCCTTTGTTGCCAATCCATTTTCAGATAGCAATGGCATACCAACTTCATCCAACGCATATACCAATGTTTGTACCCCGGAGAACAATTTCAATTTTTCGAACAACTTCTGCTTTCTATCAGTGAATCCCTCACTGTGTGCATCCGACAGATTCGTGCACACCCCTATCGTGGGTTGGATAATTTGCTGTAACTGCTGCATTTCATCCACCGTAGAGATCCCTGCTTCAAAAATCGCCAATGTGTGTTGCGGCTTGATTTGCCAAACACTTAGGGGCACTCCTATTTGTGAATTATAACTCCGTGGACTTCGAACAATTACCTCATCATCCTGCATCAATTGATACAGCCATTCCTTTACAATGGTTTTTCCATTGCTACCCGTTATTCCAATTACCGGCAACGAAAACAAATTGCGATGATGAGCGGCCAGTTGCTGAAGTGCTTTTTGCACATCGGGCACTTTTACAAATACTGCCGGGGAATCTGGCGGCACTAAAAAATGAGCCGATACAACAAAAGCACTTACACCCCGCTGAATGAGTTCGGGAATATAGTCTTCGCCACTTCGACGATTACCTGGCAAGGCAAAAAATAAGGTTTCTGTAGGAGCAATAATGCGGCGACTATCCGTTTGTAAAAAATGTATGGGAAAATCCTTATTAGAAGAACAATCGGCCTGCATAATGGCAGCAATTGACTGAATGGAATAAGTTTCCCTACTATTCATCTGCATTTACATCGGCGGGTAAGCCTTTCTTATTAATGAAAATAGAATAAAAGATAGAACCTGCTATACAAACTACGATTACCAACAGTGAGATAACTACCTGCACATTTTTGCTTACCCACTGACTGATAAAATGTTCGCCCAGCATTTTGGCGCCAATAAAAATCAACACAATTGCAATGCCCTGTTGCAAATAATCGAACTTGGATACGGCGGTTCGCAGTAAAAAGAATAAACTTCGCAATCCCAAAACGGCAAAAATATTAGACGTATAAATAATCAGCGGGTCTTTTGAAATACCCATCACAGCAGGAATGGAATCGAGTGCAAAAACCAAGTCAATAGCTGCCAATAAGATAATCACTACAAAAAGACTGGTGTACAACCCCTTGCCATTTTGCCTGATATAAAACTTTCCGCCTCCATCTTCTTCTGTAAGCGGGAATATTCTTTTGATTTGCAGATATATCCAACTTTTGTGCGGGTCGAATTCGTCCTCCTCGCCGGCGGTAAACATTTTATAGCCGGTAAATAGCAGAAATGCGCCAAAAACATACAATACCCAGGTGAACTGCTGCACCAGTGCCACACCCACAGTGATAAAGAGTATACGAAAAAAAATGGCCATCAAAATGCCCACTAATAATACCCTGGAATAATGAACAGGCTTTACCCGGAAGGAATTAAATATGATGATAAATACAAAAATATTATCGATGCTTAAGCTCCACTCCATCAAATAGGCACTGATAAACTCTAATGCCAATTGAGAGGAAGCTACTTGCTCATTCATATTGGAATGCGAATTCTCTACTGAAAGCGCATGCCCCTCAAATAAGAGAAAGATAAAGAACAATAAAGCCAGCGATACCCAAAAAAAGGTTTGATACAAGGCTTTTTGGAGGGTGATGGTGGTATTCTTTTTGCTCAGCAACCCTAGGTCAACCACCAGCGCCACCAGCAACACTATTCCAAAAACCAGGTAAACAATTTGATGGTCTGTCATGAATTTTTTATTGAGTAAGAGAAGTAGGGCGTTGATATTTTTTTCTGCGAATAGATTGCACTATCCATGCCACTAAGGCGAGTATCAACAAAGGTACCAGCATATTTAATAATTGCCATTGAAATTTTTCTTCTGCTACCCGATTTTTATCGAGCAGGCGCAGCACAAAATCTTTGTTCCTGCTCTCATATAATTTTCGCTCACTTACCAGATAGTCGAGGGCGTTCAGAAAAAAATCTCGGTTGGCAAATCGATAGTTTTCAAAAGGCAGTTCGCCCATCGACTGGGGACCCATACCGGCAGAAACCGGATTGGTTACAATATCTGCATCCGACACCACTATTTGTTGGGTTGGCTGCTTATTTTCTGCTGCGAAAGGTACTCCACTGGCTCTAAGTACAGAATCCTGCAAAGCTGTGGTGGCCCTGCCGGCAAACAAAGAATGAAAAGTTCCCTCTAACAAAACCGCTACGGGCAAGTAGCTTTTATTAAAAGAGCTAAAATCTTCGGCCGACCGAACACTATTTAACGTAACCTGAGCGGGTGAACTGATGCTGCGGCTATTCGAATCGGTTGCCAATAAAATGGTTTTTTGTATGTCGGGAGATTTCACCGTATCAATACCCGAAGGAAAAATCGGCAACACCCGATCGAGGTTAGCCGAAATCGGATGAAAATTGCGCGCACTAAGAAAAGGATAATAGGGCCAGGGTATTCGCTGCATTATAGCACTCCCATCGGGATTTTTTCCTACTACGATGGGCAACTTGGCGCAGTTTAAATCTTGCAGTAAATCCGGCTGAATGCGAACCCCATATTTAAAAAGCAAATCATCTAGCTCCAATCCTCTATCGAAAGCAGTATACCCCCCTTTATTTCGCATCAAACTATCTAACTCTGCATGCAGCTTATCGAT